>JAFAOG010000280.1 GCA_019237945.1 Deltaproteobacteria bacterium
TGCGGCCGTCGATATCGGCGTTCGACACCTGCTCCGGCGACATGTAGCCGTACTTGCCCTTGAGCGTGCCGGCCTCGGTCTTGTGGCGGCGCTCGGCGGCGCGCGCGATGCCGAAGTCGGTCAGCTTGACGTCACCGCGCCACGACAGCAGCACGTTGCCCGGCGAGATGTCGCGATGGACGATGCCGAGCGGCCGGCCCTGCACGTCGATCGCGTTGTGCGCGTAGTCGAGCGCATCGAGCACGTCGCGCGCGATCACGGCCGCGAGGTCGGGCGGCAGCCGGATCTGCGCGCGCGCGCATTCACGGAGCAGCGCGAGCACGTCGAGACCATCGACGTACTGCATCGCGATGTACGGCGTATCGGCATCGGTGCCGAGCTCGAAGACCGAGACGATGTTGCGGTGGTCGAGCTGCGCGGTGATGCGCGCCTCGTCGATGAACATCTCGACGAACGACTGATCGACCGCGAGGTGCGGCAGGATCTTCTTGATCGCGACCAGCTTCTCGAACCCGAGCTGGCCGATCAGCTGCGCCTTGAACAGCTCGGCCATGCCTCCGACCGCGAGCCGATCGAGGATCTGGTACCTCCCGATCTGCTTGGGGGTCGTATCGCTCACCAGGTCCTCATCATAACAGCGGCTGTAGGTGCCAGTTTGGCAGCTTTGCCGGCGATCCGCTCGCCGTCGTGGCGCCAGATCGCCGCCCCACCGTCGAGACTACACGCGCTTGCGGCGTGGCACGCGAGTTGATGAATGACAGCTCGAGGCAACCGCGATGTCACGTGCGCTTCCAAACCTCCTCGCGGCCCTCATCCGTCGGACCTGGCTCGTCAGCTTGATCGCCGTCATGGCGTGCGCAGCACTCGCCGCTCGCGCCGTGGCGTCGCTGAGCGTGGCGATGTACCTGGCGCCCGAAGCGCGTGCGAGTGTCTCTTCATCTCCCCTCGCTCCCGCACCCGCCAAGGCCAAGGTCCGTCCCGACAGCAACGCGTTCGTCGCGCGGAACATGTTCTGCTCGACGTGCGCGCCGGTTGCCGGGCCCGGCCCGACGGATTCGTTCATCCCCGACGCCACGCTGATCGCGACCTCGGTCGGCGCGGCGCGCGCGTGCACGCTCCGCACCGGCTTCGTGTTCGGCACGTTCGGCGAAGGCGATCACGTGCCGGGGATCGGCACGCTCGACCACGTCAGCTACGCGTACTGCGACTTCTCCGACGGCAACCGCCACGGGCGGCTGACCTTTGGCGGCGAACCGGTGGCGGCAACCACCGACAAGCCCCCCGCGGAGAAGGACCCGTGGGACGGCCGGCTCAAGAAGATCGACGACCACACGTTCGAGGTCGATCGCTCTCTGGTGCGCGAGCTCGTCAGCGGCGCGACGAAGCCGGGCGCGGTCCGCATCACGCCGATCCCCGGCGACAACGGCCAGCTCGCGGGCCTCCGCTTCGGAGCCGTCCGCGAAGGCAGCCTCCCCGCCTCGCTCGGCATCAAGAACGGAGATTTGATCAGCGAGATCAACGGCGCGCACATCGCGAACGCGAACACGCTCCTCGACGTGCTCGCCAAGCTCGACCAGCTGAACGTCGTCGAGGTCGACGGCACGCGCGCCGGCAAGCCGCTCGGGATCACACTTCGCCTTCGCTGAAATTGGCACGCCGCGTCGCGCGTTCGTACTATCGCGCGATGCCTGACGAGCCGCGAAGTCCCCGCCGGATTGGCGGCGCCGTCGCGGTCGGCGCGGGCATCTTCCTGTCGCGCATCGCCGGCCTCGTTCGCGAGTTCGTGCTCGCGCGGTATCTCGGCCTGAGCAAGGCGGCCGGCGCGTTCCGGGTCGCGCTGCGCATTCCGAACATCCTGCAGAATCTGCTCGGCGAGGGCGTGCTGTCGGCGTCGCTGATTCCGATCTACGCGCGCCTTCGCAAGGAAGGGCGTGACGAAGAGGCATCGGAGGTCGCGCGCGCGGTAGGGACGCTGCTCGCGCTTGCCGCGACCGTGATCGCGGCGCTCGGCGTGCTGCTCGCGCGGCCGCTTGTCGGTGTGATCGCGTGGGGGTTCGAGCCCGAGTATCGCGAGCTATCGATCGAGCTCATCCGCATCTTGTTTCCCGGCATCGCGCTGCTCGTCGGGAGCGCGTGGTGCCTCGGCGTGCTCAACAGCCACCGGAAGTTCTTCCTGCCGTACGTGTCGCCGGTTCTCTGGAACATCGCGCTGATCGCGGCATCGTGGATGGCCGGCCACCGCTTCGCGAACGATCTCGAGCGCCAGGTCGTTTGGGTGGCGTGGGGCGTCGTCGTCGGCTCGGCGGCACAGTTCCTCGTGCAGCTGCCTTCAGTCGTGCGGCTCCTCGGCGGCATTCGGCCTTCGTTCACGTTCGGGAATACGCACGTGAAGGAAGTGCTGCACGCGTTCGTCCCGATCGTGCTTTCCCGCGGCAGCGTGCAGATCAGCGCGTTCATCGATCAGTCGATCGCGAGCTCGCTCGGCGAGAGCATCGTCGCCGGCATGTCGAACGCGCAGACGCTGTACCTGCTGCCGGTGTCGCTGTTCGGCATGTCGATCTCGGCGAGCGAGCTGCCGGAGATGTCGGAGTCGACGGGCGACGAGATCCAGAAGCGCCTGCGCGTCGCGCTGCGCCGGGTCGTGTTCCTCGTCGTGCCGAGTGCGGTCGCTTTCGTCGCGATCGGAGGCCCAATGATCGCGATGCTGTTCCAGCACGGCCGGTTCACCGCGAACGACACCGCCGTCGTGTGGCTGATCCTCAGCGGCTCGGCGATCGGCCTATCGGCGGGCACGCAAGGCCGCGTGCTCAACTCGGCGCTCTATGCGATCAAGCAACCTCGGCTGCCGCTCTACGCCGCGCTCGTGCGCATTGCGATCACCGGTGGCGCCGGCTATCTGCTCGCGATTCCGCTGCGCGACGCGTTCGGCTACTCCGAGGCGTGGGGTGCGTTCGGCCTGACCGCGAGCGCGGGCGTCGGCGCGTGGATCGAGTTCGTGCTGCTCGACATCATGCTGTCGAAGCACATCGGCAAGGTCCCGGTGCCGGCGAAGCTCGGCCTGGGCTGCCTCGCGGCCGCGGCGCTCGCGGGAGCAGCCGGGTTCGGCGTCTCGCACCTGATCGCACATCGCATGATCCGCGGTGTCGCCGCGATCGCGGTGTTCGGCATCATCTATCTCGGCATCATGAGCGCGGCGAACGTCCCCGAGGCCGGCGCGTTCACTCGCCGGTTGCGCCGTCGCCGCCAGCGCTGACGCCGCGCCGCGCCGCGCTCTAGATCACCCTGCGAGCCCCTCAGCCGCGATTTCGGCGAACGCGCGAGACGGAGAAGTCCGCCTCCGGCATCTCTTCAAGCGACTCCGGTGACGGCTGCTCGTGGACGACCTCGATGCCCTCGCGCGCGATGCGTGCCGCAAACGGATTTCGGCGCACCCGATACAGTGCGAAGTCGACCTCGGGAAGCGCACGCAACGACGTGGCGCTGGGCGCTCGAAGCCTTCCCTTCTTCTCATCGCGTGCGCTCATGACGACATGCCGGTTGCGATCATCATCCTCGCACAGCTACCGCATCTCCCGAACACTTCGAGCGAATCCGGCGGGTTGCGCGACGACAATTGAGTACGAATCGATCCGCGCGGGAGCGCGTTCCAATCCTCATGCTCGCCCGCCGCGTCGTCACCGGTCTGTGGCTCACGCTCGTCGCCGCCGCCGCCATCGGACACGTGTGGCACCAGCCGCTCGTGCTGGTCGGCGCGTGGTTCGGCGCGCTGCTCGTGCTCGGCGGATCGGGCAGCAGCGTGGTCGCGTATGCGGACGAGCGCCTCGAGCGACCGCGGCTGTATCGCGCGACCGCGGCGATCGCGTTCGTCGTGCCGCTCGGTGGGGCGCTGCTCGCGACGGCGCCGCACCACGATGGCATCGCGACGCTGTTCGCGCCGTACTTCGCGATCGTCGCGCTGCTGCAATATCGCTCGCTCGTGGCGCACGGGCCGCGCGCCGCGCCGCTCGCGATGTGCGTCGCGCTCCTGCTGTGGCTGCCGTTCTGCTTTCCGCTCGCGCTCGGCTGCAAGTGCTACCGGTATGACCCGCCACCGCCGCACTGGACGGAGATCGCGGTGCCGCTCGTGCTGCTCGCGACGCTGCTCGTTGCGGCACTGCAGTGTGCGGTCGCGCTGCTCGCGTTCGCGCACCGCGATGGTGTGCCCGAGGCGCGGCTCACCACTGGATCTTCAAGCCTAGCGCTTTCAGCTCGAGCATGGCTTCGGCGTTACCGCGCGCGTCGTCGACCGGATCGTGCGTGTGCGCGGTCTTGCGCAGGTGCTTGAACGACGCGCGCGCGTCCTTGACCAGCCCCTTGTAGAGCGAGCCGAGGTTCTGCGACGAGAAGCCGAACGGGTTCTTACCGAGGAAGTGGTGGAAGTACCAGCACACGAACATCCAGTCGAAGCCGTTGTTGTCGGCGACGAACACGGACTTCGCGGGCAGCCACGCTGCGAGCCGCTGCATCGCCGATTTCGGATCGTCGAACGCCAGCGTCTGCTCGCGCGTGTAGCCACTGACCGCGAGCGCCTCGGGCACCCAGCGATCGCTGATCGGCCGCAGCCGCGACGAGAACGCGCGCGACAGGCCCGGCTCGACGACGACCGCGCCGAGCGCGACCATCGAGAAGTCGCCGGGGATCGGGCCGTCGGCCTCGATGTCGACCATCACGTACGGCATCGCATCACCACGGCGCGGGCTTGTAGTCCTTGAGGAACAGGCCCCAGAGGTGGCGGCCCGTGTTGATGCCGTCGAACAGCGGATCGACGATGCGCGCCGCGCCGTCGACGATATCGAGCGGCGGATGGAAGTTGTGGATCGCCTGCTTGCGCTCGGCGTGGTGCTTCGGATCCTCGTCTGTAACCCAGCCGGTGTCGACCGAGTTCATGTGGATGCCATCGCGCACGTAGTCGGCGGCCGAGGTGCGCGTCATCATGTTGAGCGCGGCCTTCGCCATGTTCGTGTGCGGGTGCTTGTCGGTCTTCCACCGCCGGTAGAACTGACCTTCCATCGCGCTGACGTTGACGATGTGGGTGTCATGCGTCGGCACCGCCGCCATCAACGGCCGCAGCCGCGCATTCAGGACGAACGGCGCGATCGCGTTGACGAGCTGGACCTCGAGCAGCTCGGCGGTCGGCACGTCGGCGAGCGTCATCCGCCAGCTGTTGAAGTCGCGCAGGTCGACCTGCTGGAGGTCCTGATCGAGGCGGCCGGCCGGGTACAGCGCGTGACTGCGCTCGAGATCCTCCGCGAGCAGCGGCACCTGCGAGAGCACGGCGCTCTTCCACAGGCCGGTCGCCTGAATTTCTTCGCCACCGAGCCGCGCGAGCTCGACCCCTCCGCCGCGCAGCGCGTAGTTGCGATCGAGGACCGCACGCTCGAATGCATTCGCCGGCGGTTCGTCCTCGCCGTGAATCACGTGGTCGTACCAGCCGCTCGGACGGCGCACGGTCTGGCACGCGTTGTTGATCAGGCCGTCGAGGCGCGACTGCGTCGACAGCAGATGGCGCGCGAGCAGCTCGACGCTCGGCGTGTGCCGCAGATCGATGCCGTAGATGTGGAGGCGCTGCGTCCACTCGAGCGCATCGGGCTCCTGCGAGAACCGGCGCGCCGCATCGCGCGGGAACCGCGTCGCGACGATCACCTCGGCGCCCGCGCGCAGCAGCATCACGGCCGCCTGGTAGCCGATCTTGACGCGCGCGCCGGTCACGAGGACGACGCGACCGCGCAGGTCCGCCGTCTGCTGGCGCTTGTTCCAGTTGAGCTCCGCGCACGGCGGGCACATCTGATCGTAGAAGTGGTGCACCTCGTTGAAGTGCGTCTTGCAGACGTAGCAGAGCCGCGAGTCCTCGACGCGCGCTCCCTCGCTTCGCCGCGCCTCTGCCTCCGCCCACTCGTCCTCCGCGCCTTCGTCGTCGCGCACGGGGGCGTCGAGCGCCATGTCGGCCGGCCTCGGCAG
Organism: Deltaproteobacteria bacterium; assembly: GCA_019237945.1. Lineage (GTDB taxonomy): Bacteria > Myxococcota_A > Polyangia > Haliangiales > Haliangiaceae > JABFXX01. The sequence continues at coordinate 5,998 of JAFAOG010000280.1, forward strand.
CGGCGTGCGGAACACCGGCTCGCGGCGCAGCGCGCGGATGCCCGTCTGATCGAGGATCGCGCGGTCGGCCGCCTTCTTCGCCTTGACGCGCGCACGCGCCAGGGCCTTGCCGAGCGCCTTGCGGCTGTAGCGATCGGGGCGCGACAGCTGGCCGGCCGCCGACACCAGCCGGATGCGCAAGTCCTCGTCGAGCTGGGCTAACCGCGGCAGCTCCCCGCCCAGCTGCTCGAGCAGCTCGACGGCAGCGCGTACCCGGTCTTCCAGATCGTCGGACATCGTGGTTAGGTACCGCGCCGAATGATCATCGCCAAGCGTCTCAAGGGCAAAGCGATCGCGACGTGGCTCGGACCGACGGGCGAGGCCGCGCGCCGCGCCGTCGCCGGTCTGCGCGACAAGGTGAACAAGGCGCCGCGCCGCCTCGATCTCTACGTCGATATCGCGGACCCGTGGAGCTATCTCGCCGCGCAGGTCACCGACCGGCTCGTGCGCGCCTACGGCGTCGACATCGCCGTGCACGTCATCACGCCGCCCGCCTCCGACGTCGATCCGGCGCCGGCGCTACGCGCGAGGCACGCCGTGCGCGATGCCCAGCTGCTCGCCGAGTACTGGAACGTTGACTTCGCGGGCAAGAAGGAAGCGGACCCCGTGTCGCTGCGCGAGGTCGGCACCGCGCTCGTGCGCGAACGACCGGCCGCCGAGCAGCTGCAGGCGGTGCTCGAGCTGACGGGCGCGATGTGGGCCGGCGACAAGAAGCAGCTCGCGCTGCTGCTCGGCAAGTGGGGCACCGAGTCGTCGATGCGCGTGCCGCCGATCCTCAACTCGAACTACGAGGCGCTGCGCAAGGCCGGTCACTATCAGGGCGGCATGCTCGCGTACGGCGGCGAGTGGTACTGGGGCGTCGATCGCCTCGGTTATCTCGAGGAGGTGCTCGCGCGCGATACCGGCAAGCCGGTCGCCGGCGTCGTCGAGCCGCGCGCGGAGCGAGGCGCGCAGAAGCTCTCCGACAAGCCGCTGACCTGCGAGATGTGGTTCTCGTTCCGGTCGCCGTACTCGTACCTCGCGCTCGAGCAGATCGAATCGGTGCTCGGCGATGTCCCGCTGACGCTGCGCCCGGTGCTGCCGATGGTCGCGCGCGGAGCGCAGCTGCCGAGCGTCAAGCGCATGTACATCGTGCGCGATGCGAAGCGCGAAGCGGATCGACTCGGCATCCCGTTCGGCGAGATCTGCGATCCGCTCGGTACCGGCGTCGACAACTGCATCGCGATCGCGCACTGGGCCAACCAGCGCGGCGCGCTGCTGCCGTTCGCGAAGTCCGCGATGCGCGGGATCTGGGCCGAGGCCCGCGACATGGCGGAGTACGTCGATCTCAAGCACGTCGTCGAGCGCGCCGGCCTGCCGTGGGCGGAGGCGAAGGAGGCACTCGGCCGCGAGGAGGCGACGAAGTGGGCGACGGCCAACGCCGCGGATCTCGCCGTGATCAGCCTGTGGGGCGTGCCGTCGTTCCGCTGCGGCGACTTCGTCGCGTGGGGCCAGGATCGCCTGCCGCTCCTTGCCGATCGGCTGCGCCGGCACCGCCTCGCAAATCCCTCGTGAACCCGGGTCGTTGGCGTGTTATCAAGCTCGCACGATGAGCGAGCAGAACGAACACCGCGTAGTCGACCTCGTGGATGCAGGCGTACCCGCGGACCAGGGCCTGTCGAGTCTTGGGATGCTCATGCAGCTCGGCGGCAACGTGTTCGCGGCATCGGCTGCGTACTTCACGTTCACGCTGCTGTTCGCGCTCGGCGGAGGCGGCGGCGAGCTGCTGTACATGATCCTCATCCTCGGCCTGTCGATCGCGCGCTCGCTGATCCACCGCTCCGCCGGCACGCACCTGCTCTACGGCACGCCCGGCCTCGAGGGCGGCCACCGGCTCTCCGGCGTCAACCGCTACGTGTGGCTCGGTCTCGCGCAGAGCGTGATCGTCGCCGCGATCCTCGCCGCGAAGTTCCACGTGCCGAGCACGATCGCGCTCGGCGTGCTCGGTGGCCTCGCCGCGTGGCCCGTCACGCTCGCGGTGCTCGTCCGCCTGCCGCGGTTCGCTCGCTTCAACCAGGAAATCCCGGTTACCGAGGACAAGGGCTTCGAGGGCGCCGCGATCCTGATGACGGTGCTCGGCCTGTGCGGCCTCGTCGGCGGCGCGTTCGTGCTCGTGCTGATGCTCGACGCCGGCAGCGCGATCACGAAGGGCCCGGGCGTGCTGCTCGTGCTGACGGTCGGCATGCTCGTCGTGCGCTCGTTCTTCCACGTCCAGGCCGGTTTCTCGGGCCTCAAGCACACCAACGTCGATACCGCGGTCGAGCGCGCGAACCGGTACGCGAACTTCGGCGTGATCAGCGCGTTCTGCGGCGGCGGCGCGCTGCTGCTCGTCGTGATGGCCGAGAGCGTCTCGATCGCCGGCATGGCGGTCATCACCGCGTTCGTGTGGATGCTGATGGCGTGGCCGCTGACGGTGCGCCGCTTCTTCAGCGACCGCCAGTTCGCCGACCTGCTCGCCGGTGACAACGCGCCGATCCATCGCCGCGCGCCCGATGCCGGCCTGACCGCGCTCGGCTGGCTGCTGCTCGCGTACGCGGTGTTCGGCTTCACGTTCGCGATCCCGACGCTCGTCATGGGCGGCGGCGGCGACTTCCGCGAGATCCGCATGCTCGCGGCGTTCGGCGGCAGCGGCATGCGCTCGTACTGGTTCCAGATCGGCACGCTGACGCTGCAGGCGTGGGCCGGCTTCGAGCTGATCCGCATGAGCCCGCAGCACAAGATCATCGCGACGGTGTTCGGCGTCGTTGCGGGTGCGGTCGCGATCTACACGAACTACCCGCTGCTGCAGCAGCTCAAGCACCTGCACGGCTTCCTCGGCGCGGACGCGATCGCGTTCTTCCCGCTCGTGCTGTCGCTGATCATCCCCGTCGCGACGATCGTTCTCGTCAACCGGAAGATTGCCCCAACGGCGACCGCGCGTTTCAAGCCGAAGACGACAGACGCCTGACGCCTGAGCTGCCTGGTACCATCGCCAGGATGAAGCGGGGTTTGCTTCTCCTGGCAGCGGGCTGCCAGAGCAACGTCAAGACGCCGTTCCCGCCCGGCCTCGAGCCGCTCGCCGATAACCCGATCGTGCTCGGCGCGATGACGGAGACGCTCGTCACCCAGACGACCGACTCGCCGTACGTGAAGATCTTCGCGAAGGGCTACGTGCTCGTGCCGCCCGCGACGCTGTGGGCCGCCGCGAAGTCGCCGGACCCGAACATCGCGCGCTGCTCGACCGACATGCAGGCCGTCACCGCGAACAACGACACGGCGTACGAGTACAGCTTCCTCGTTCACTACACGGTGAACAACGTCGTGACCGTCGAGTGGGACGATCAGTGGCGGTTCGGCACCGTCGAGGGCACGCCCGACGCGCCGACGCTCGCGATGATCCGCCACCAGAAGACGCAGGGCAGCTCGTTCATCACGCTGTCGGAAGGCACGATCGAGGTCGACGCGACCGACGATCCGAACGTGTCGACCCTGGCGTTCGTGGAGTATCTCGACGCGACAAGCGCGGGCGTTTCCGACGTGTTGAAGAACGTGCAACACAATTTTGCGTCGCTGGTCAGCGTCTCACACGGCGGCCAAGTCACCGCGTGCCCGTAGTACGATGATCGGGTGCCGGAAGAGTTCGGGCCGTACCTCGTGTACGAGCAGCTTGGGCTCGGAGGGATGGCGTCCGTGCATCGCGCGGAGACGCGCGGCATCGCCGGGTTCTCGCGGCCGGTCGCGCTGAAGCGGATGCTTCCGCACGTCGCGGGGAACGAGGAGCTCGTGCGGTCGTTCGTGCGCGAGGCGCGGCTGGCCTCGCACCTGCGGCACGCGAACGTCGCGCAGACGCTCGACCTCGGGAAGGTCGGCGATACGTACTTCATCGCGATGGAGCTCGTGCCGGGCAAGAACCTGCGCGAGGTGCTGTCGCAGTGCCTGCGCGTGTGCGGCCCGATGCCGCTGCCGATCGCGATCAACATCATCAGCCAGATCGCCGACGCGCTCGACTACGCGCACAACCTCGCCGACGAGACCGGCACGCCGCTCGGCATCATCCACCGCGACGTCTCGCCGTCGAACGTGATCGTCTCCGAAGGCGGCGTCGCGAAGCTGATCGATTTCGGCATCGCGAAGGCCTCGGCGGCGTCGATGCAGACGATGAGCCGCACGATCAAGGGCAAGTTCGGCTACATGGCGCCCGAGTACATCGAGGGCCGCATCGACGCGCGCGCCGATCTGTTCGCGCTCGGCGTGATCGCGCACGAGATGCTCGCCAACAAGCCACTGTTCCAGGGCACCGACGAGATGGACACGCTCTACCGCGTGCGCACGATGACGATCCTGCCGCCGAGCGAGTGGCGCGCGCAGATCCCGGCGGAGATCGATTCGATCGTGATGACCGCGCTCGAGCGCGATCCGAGCGTGCGCTGGCAGGGCGCCCACGCGATGCGCACCGCGCTGACGACCGAGGCGCAGCGGCTCGGACTCGTCGCGCACGGCGCGCAGGTCGACGAGTGGATGACCTGGGCGTTCCAGCAGAAGGGCGCACCGAAGGGCGGCGAGTTTCGCGTCGAGACGATGCCGGAGATCTCGATCAGCAGCGGCAACACGACGGAGCACACCGCCGAGGAGACCGCCGACCACACGGCGGAGACCGCCGCTCCGGTGGCGATCGCGACGCGGCCGAGCTCGCCGCACCCGCGCGTGGTCCACCGGTCGAGCTCGCCGAACAATGCGCGTGCCGTCCCGACCGACGAGTTCGGCGAGGACCAGCGCACGATCGCGCGTCCCGATCCGCCGCACCGCCGCAGCTCGCAGCAGTCCGCGGTGCAGCCGCCGCGCGCATCGACGGTCTCCGAGACCCCGCGCGGTCGCCGCGCGCGGGCCGAAGATGCATTGGACACGCAAAAGACGCCGGCGATCGACCTGACGGAGGAGACGCCGCTGCTGGACCGCGAGCGTTTGTCGACCGAGCTGCCACACTTCGAGGACGACGACAGCACGACGAGCGACCGCGGCGCCGACCAGACGCTCAATGACGCACCGAACGCGACGCTGGTCGACGGCCCGCGCGGGCTCGCTCGACGCGGCCCCTCGACGCAGCGCCCGACCAACGAGCTCGCGGCCGCCGGTCCGCCGACGCAGCGCCCGACCAACGAGCTCGCGGCCGCCGGCCCGCCGACCCAGCGCGACGACGGCCCCGCCGGCCCGGCGAGCCAGCGCCCGACGAACATGCTCGCGGCGGCCTCGCCGCCGACGACGCCCGGCGTCGGCCCCGTCGCGATCCCACCGAGTGGCTCGCGCACGGCGCGGCGGCTGGCCGTCAACGCCCCGATCGGCGACGTGCTTGCCGACCTCGACGAGCGAAGCAGCGTCGACGCTGCGCGGGTCGCCGCGGTCAACTCGGGCGCGAGCGCCGCGATGACGAACATCGCGTTCGAGCCGCCAGGCCCCCGCCGCCGCGGCTGGCTGCTCGCCATTTTGCTGTTGCTCGCTGCGGTGGGTGCGGCAGCCGTGGTCTACTTCGCGCTGCCGTACTTCACATGACGAAGCGTCGCATCGCGCTGATCTCCACCGGTGGCACCATCGAGAAGACGTACGACGAGCTGTCGGGCGTCCTCGCGAATCACGTGTCGGTCCTCGACGTCATGCTCGCGTCGCTCGAGCTGCGCGGCGTCGAGGTCCAGCGCGTCGCGCTGATGAACAAGGACAGCCTCGAGATGACGCCCGAGGACCACACGCTGATCGCCGAGACGGCGGTGCGGATGGCGACGCAGCACGCCGGCGTCGTGATCGTGCACGGCACGGATCGGCTCGCGGTCTCGGGCGAGCGCGTCGTCGAGGTCGGCGGCGTGCCGGCGTCGCCGATCGTGCTCACGGGCGCGATGCGGCCCTACGAGCTTCGGTCGACCGACGCGCTGCAGAACCTCACCGAGGCGCTGATCGCGGTGCAGCTCGTGCCGCCGGGCGTCTACGTCGCGATGCACAACCAGGTGCTCGCATTTCCGGGTGTCATCAAGGATCGCGAGCGAGGTACGTTCGTGAAACCATGACCGGGCTCGGGCCTGTCCTGCCTGCGTTGCTCGACGCGCTGACCGCGGCGGGCGTCGGCGTCGTGGTGCTGCGGTGGCAGGACAAGGTCGAGAAGGTCTACGCGAACGTCCCCGCGATCGGTCCCCTGGGCTACACGCCGGAGGAGTGGCTCGCGGGCCAGCTGTGGGCGACGGTCGCGCCGGAGTTTCGCGAGCGCGGCGCACAGATCTTCGGTCGGGTCGCGCAGGGCGACACGCTGCCGCCCGCGATCGAGGTCCCGATGCTCCACAAGGACGGCCACATCGTCCGCACGGAGGTCGCGGTCGGTCGCGTCGACGCCGAGGGCCAGCGGCTCGTCGTGCTCGTCGTCCGCAGCATGGCGGTGCGGCCGCAACCGCAGATGTCGCTGCTCGAGGCGGATCGCATCTCCCTCGTCGGCGCGCTCGCGGCCGGGTTCGCGCACGAGACGAACAACCCACTGACGAGCGTGCTGCTCAACCTGCGGACGCTGCGCAAGCACGTCGTCGCGCACCTCACGGAGCAGCCGCAGGCCGCCGCGCTGCGCTGCCTCGACGACATCACGACCGGGTCCGAGCGCATCGCGAGCAACGTGCGCGCGCTGCAGACGCTGGCGACTCGCTCGACGACGCGGCAAGCGGACGTGGTCGCGGTCGTCTCGGCCGCGCTTCGCCTCGCCGCGCCCACGCTCGAGCCGCGCGCGCACGTGATCCGCCAGATCTTTCCAGTCGGCACGATCGTCGGCGACGAGGCGCGGCTCGGCCAGGCCGTGCTCGCGATGCTGCTGTTCTCGAGCTCGGGCTTCGACGACAACCTCGCGTCGACAAGCAACCGCATCGTCGTGTGCGTCGAGGAACGCGACCGCCACGTCTCGATCGAGGTCAGCGACAACGGCCGCGAGCTGACGACCGACGAGGCACAGCACGCGTTCGATCCGTTCTTCCGATCGAGCGTGCGCGGCGCCGGCGTCGGCGTGGGCCTCGGCATCGCGCGCTCGGTCGCGGTCTCGCTCGGCGGTGACGTCGTGCTTGCGCCGCGCGAGACCGGCGGCGCCGTGATCACGATGAAGTTGCCGCTGCCTCCTCGGGCTTGACGAGGAAGATCGCAGCCGCCGCCGCGATCAGCTTGCTGCGATCCTCCTGCCACGCCTCGACGCGGACGTTCGTGACCCGCCTGCCCTGCCGCGTGACGAACGCGCGCGCGTGCGTATCTTGCGGGCGCCCCGAGCGCAGGTAGTCGACGGTCAGCGTGATCGTCTTCGGCAGCACGACGGTCTCCGCGCGCACGAGCAGCTCGAAGATCGCGGCGGACTCGAGCAGCGCGCCGACCGTGCCGCCGTGCAGCGCGGGCAGCGCGGGGTTGCCGATCAGGTGATCGGCGTAGCGCATCGTCGTGATCAGCACGTCGCCCTCGAAGTGCGAGGTCAGGCCGAGGAACTTCGAGTACGGGACGGCATCGAGCAGCGCCTGGTAGTCGCCCGACTGCTTGGCGGCGTTGAGTCGCTCGACGAGCGTCATTTCGTCGCTCCGGGCTTCGTCGACAGCATGAACGTGCCGACGCTCGATGCGATCGGATCGTCGGGGTCGTCGTGATAGGCGACCGCGCGCGTGAACGCGACGTTGCGCGTGCGCTTGTAGCAGGTCGCGTGCGCGGTGACATCGCGGCCCGCCTCGGCGGCGCGCAGGTAATCGATGCGCAGGTCGAGCGTCGCGATCGGCACCCAGTCGGTCAGCGATGCGAACACCGCCGCGCCGCTGCACGCATCGAGCAGCGCCGTGATCGCGCCGCCGTGCAGCACGCCCGTATCCGGGTTGCCGACGAGCTTCGCGTCGTAAGGCAGCTTGAACTTCGCCTCGCCGCGGTCGAGCTCGACGAGCTGCATGCCGAGCGCCTTGTTGTGCGGGATGCCCTCGGTGAAGCCGCGCGCGTTCTTCACGCTCATGCGCGAACGATACCCCGACGGTGGTTCTCGGTGTATGCAGTCGCCATGCGCGCCGAGCTCGGCTGGGATGATGCGTGGGAGACCGCGCGTCGCGAGCTCGCGCCCGATCTGCGCGATCTGCCCGCGGTCCGCATCGTCGCCGAGCACCGCGGCGCCTATCACGCGACCGACGGAGATCAGGTCGCATGGGTCGAGCTGACGGGCCGCACGTATCACCGCGCCGCCGACAAGCGCGCGCTGCCCACCGTCGGCGACTGGGTGATCGTCGAGCACTGGGACCGCGCCGTCGATCACTTCGCGCGCGGCACCGGCGCGGGCGGCGCCGGCACGATTCGCCACGTGCTGCCGCGGCGCGGCTTGCTCGTGCGCAAGGCCGCCGGCGAGGCGGTCGCTCCGCAGCCGCTGGCGGCGAACGTCGATGTCGGGCTCGTGCTGACGTCGGCGAACAAGGACCTGTCGCCGGCGCGCCTCGATCGCTACCTCGCGCTGCTCCGCGACGGCGGCATCTCTCCGCTGCTCGTGCTCTCGAAGATCGACCTCGCCGGCGATGCGGAACCGCTGCTCGCGCAGCTGCGCGCCCGCGGCGCCCCCGCGATCGGCGTCTCGGCCGTGACCGGCGCCGGCATCGATCAGCTGCGCATGCCGCCCGGCCGCACGTGCGTACTGCTCGGCAGCTCGGGCGTCGGCAAGTCGTCGCTGCTCAACGCGGTGATCGGGGCCGAGGCGCAGCGCACGCAACCGATCCGCGCCGACGAGCGCGGCAAGCACACGACCACGCATCGCCAGCTGTTCATCACGCCGCACGGGCTGTGGATCGACACTCCCGGCATGCGCGAGCTCGCGCAGTTCATCGATGACCAGGACCTCGTGTTCGACGACATCGAATCCAAAGCCGAGCACTGCAAGTTCCGCGACTGCCAGCACCGCGCCGAGCCCGGATGCGCGGTCCGCGATGCGGTGCCTCCGGAGCGTCTGGCGTCGTTCCACAAGCTCCTCGAGGAACGCGGCGCGGGAGCAGTCAAGCAGCACGCCGCCCGCCGCATCGCGGAGACCCGGCGCGCCAAGGCAAAGAAATATGCACCCCGCCCGGGCAAGCCTGACGACGATTGATTTCGTGTTAGGAACTGGACGTGCCGGCGCGGACGCTGGGAGAAGACCTGGTTGAGGGCATGCTCGATGCGGTTGTCCTGATCGACGACCAGTTCGGCATCCGCTGGGTGAATCGCGCGCTCGAGCAGCACTGGGGCGTCGAACGCGGCGCCATCACGGGCAAGGTCCTCTGGGACGTGTTCCCGCACGCGATCGGGACGCCGCAGTATCACGAGATCACGCGCGCCATGCGCACACGGGAGCCGACGGAGTTCGAGGCGTACTCGAAGCCCTCGCGGATGTGGATCGAGGTGCACGTGCGGCCGTCGGGAGCCGGGCTCGTGATCCAGGTGCGCGACACGACCCGGCGCAAGCGCAACGAGACGCTGCTGCGCGGCGAGCGCAAGGCGCTCGAGATGGCGATGCACGATGCGCCGCTCGCCGACACGCTCGACGTCCTCGTGCGCACGCTCGAGCTATGCACCGACGACGAATCGATGGCGTCGATCCTGCTCGCGCGCGACGGCAAGCTCTACTGCGGAGCGGCCCCGCACCTGCCGCCGGCGTACAACGCGGCGATCGAGGGCCTGGTAATCGGTCCGAGCTCCGGGTCGTGCGGCACCGCCGCGTTCACGGGCGAGCTCGTGATCGCGAAGGACCTGCGCAACGATCCGAAGTGGGCGGACTTCAAGGCGCTCGCCGAGGAGCATCACCTCGGCTCGTGCTGGTCGTGGCCGATTCGCTCGAACGCGGGCAAGGTGCTCGCGACGTTCGCGCTGTACACACGCGAGCCTAGCGAAGGCCCCTCGATCGATCAGCTCGAGATCGTCAAGCTGCTGTCGATCACGGCCGGCCTCGTGATCGAGCGCCAGCTCGAGGCGGAGGCCAAGGCGAAGGCCGACCGCGAGCTCGCCGCCGCGAACATCGCCGCCGAGCGTGCGAACCGCGCGAAGGACGAGTTCCTCGCGATGCTCGGCCACGAGCTGCGCAACCCGCTCGCGCCAATCGTCAGCGCGCTGCAGCTGATGGACCTCCGCTCCGACGAGGCCTCCCGCTCGGCCCGCGCCGTGATCGCGCGCCAGGTCGATCATCTCGTGCACCTCGTCGACGACATGCTCGACGTCTCGCGCATCGCGACGGGGCGCATCACGTTGCACGAGGAGATCCTCGATGTCGCCGCCGTCGTCGCGCGCGCGATCGAGATGACGCAGCCGCAATTCGAGCACCGGCAGCAGAAGCTCGTGTCATCGGTCGAGCCCGGCCTCCACGTCCGCGGCGACGCGACGCGCCTCGCCCAGGTGATCTGCAACCTCCTGACGAACGCGGCGAAGTACTCCGACCGCGGCACGACGACGACGCTGTCGGCGAGCGCCACCGGCGAACGCGTGAGCATCCGCGTCCAGGACCAGGGCATCGGCATCGCGCCGGAGATGCTGCCGCGCGTGTTCGAGCTCTACACCCAGGCCGAAGAAGCGCGCGGCCGCGACGAAGGTGGGCTCGGCCTCGGGCTCGCGATCGTCCGCAACCTCGTGCGCATGCACGGCGGCGAGGTGCGCGTCACGAGCCCCGGCCTCGGCAAAGGCTCGACGTTCGAGATCGAGCTACCGCTCGCCCACGCGACCGCCGCCGCAACACGCGCGAACCAAGGCAAGCACGCCGCCGCGACGCGCGTGCCGCGCCGTGTGCTCGTCGTCGACGACAACATCGACATCGCCGACATGATGGCCGAGGTGCTCGCGGAAGCGGGCCACGACGTGCGCGTCGCGAACGACGGCGCGGCCGCCCTCTCGTCGCTCGATGGCTTCACGCCCGAGGCCGTCCTCCTCGACATCGGTCTCCCCGGCATGGACGGCTTCGAGGTCGCACGCGAGCTGCGCAACCGCGGCGCCGGTGCGTTCCTCGTCGCGATCACCGGCTACGGCGCCCAGACCGACCGCGATCGAAGCAAGGACGCGGGCTTCGATGCCCACCTCCTCAAGCCGGTGAAGGTCGACGCGGTCCTCCAGCTGCTGGATCGCCTGGCCGAATAACTCGCAGCCGCCGGCGTGCTATACGGCGCCTCCGGTGATCGCGTTCTCCTCGGTGACCAAGCAGTACGGCGGGCAGATCCTGTTCGTCGACGCGTCGTTTCAGATCAACTCCGGCGAGAAGGTCGGGCTGGTCGGGCCCAACGGCGCCGGCAAGAGCACGGTGTTCCGGCTGATCGTCGGCGAGGAAGCGCCGGATGACGGGTCGGTCGAGAAGCCTCGCAAGCTGAGCTACGGGTACTTCCGGCAAGACGTCGGTGATCTGCGCGGTCGGTCGATCCTCGCGGAGACGTGCGCGGGGGCCGGCGAGGTCGCGGAGCTCGCGGACGAGCTCGCGGCGCTGACGGTGAAGCTCGAGACGGATCCGACCGACGAGGTCGTGATGCGCTTTGGCGAGGTGCAGGCGCGCTACCAGGATCTCGGCGGCTACGAGCTGGAGGCGCGCGCGCAGGAGATCCTGCACGGCCTCGGGTTTCATCCCGACCAGGTGCACAACGATGTCGGGACGCTGTCGGGCGGCTGGAAGATGCGCGTCGCGCTCGCGCAGATCCTGCTCGCGAAGCCCGAGCTGCTGCTGCTCGACGAGCCGACGAACTACCTCGACCTCGAGTCGATCCTGTGGCTCGAGCAGTTCCTGCGCGACTACCAGGGCACCGTCGTGATGACGTGCCACGACCGCGAGATCATGAACCGCGTCGTCGGCAAGATCGTCGAGATCGACGGCGGCGCGCTCCGCAGCTACACCGGCAACTACGACTTCTACGAGCGCGCCCGCGAGATCGAGGCGCAGCGCCGTGAGGCGGAGTACGCGCGCCAGCAGGCGATGCTCGCGAAGGAGTCGCGCTTCATCGAGCGGTTCAAGACGCACGTCGCGAAGGCGGCGCAGGTGCAGTCGCGGCTCAAGAAGCTCGACAAGATCGAGAAGATCGCGGAGCCGCGCCGCTTCGTCGAGCGCAGCTTCGAGTTCCGCGCGCCGACGCGCTCCGGCGACGACGTCGTCAAGCTCGAGGCGCTCAAGAAGGCCTACGGCACGCGCGTCGTGCACGCCGGCCTCACGCTGACCGTGCGCCGCCGCGAGCGGTGGGCCGTGATGGGCGAGAACGGCGCGGGCAAGTCGACGCTGCTCAAGATGATCGCCGGCGCGCTCCCACCCGACGACGGCGCCGCCTCGATCGGCGCCAGCGTGCAGATGGGCTACTACGCGCAGCACGTGATGGAGCAACTGACGGGCGACCGCACCGTGCTCGAGGAGCTCCAGGAGCACGCGCCGAACGCGAACCAGGGCACGCTTCGCAACCTCGCCGGCGCGTTCGGCTTCCAGGACGACGACGTGTTCAAGCCGATCTCCGTCCTCTCGGGCGGCGAGCGCGCCCGCGTCGCCCTCGCGAAGCTGCTCTACGACGCGCCGAACCTGCTCGTCCTCGACGAACCGACAAACCACCTCGACATCGCCACCAAGCGCGCGCTCGTCAAGGCGCTGCGCGACTACGAAGGCACGCTGATCTTCGTCTCGCACGACCGCCAGTTCCTGTCCGCGCTCGCGACGCGCGTGCTCGAGCTCGCGCCGGGCGCCCCGCCGCACATCTACGGCGGCAGCTACGACGAGTACGTGCAGTCGACCGGCCGCGAAGCGCCGGGCATGCGCACTTCGTAAACGGCGCCCGCACCACTGCGCCAATCCGACTCTTCTCCGGCTTTGATCAGCCGTCGTCGTCGTCGGTGTGCTTCTTTTTCTTTTTCTTCTTCTTCTTCGGCTTGTCGGGCGGCGGCGCTTCTTTCTTCGGCTCGTCCGCGGGCTTCGCCGAGGCGGGCGGTTGGGTCTTGCGGTAGGTCACGCCGGCGCCTGGCTCGTCGAGCGCGAGCGATTCCTGCAGCGCGATCAGCTTCCAGTCGCCGCCGGCCTTCTCGTAGACGGCGAAGTCGCGGAGCGGTAGCGGATCGTCGTCGTCGGCGAACTGGACGACCGCCGCCGAGACCCACGCGAGCTCGCCGTCGGGCGTGACCTCGGCCGTGAAGTCGCCCGCCGCGGTCGCGCGCGTGTTCGCCTTCATGCGCTTCTTCCACATCTTCTTGATGTCGGACTTGCCGCGCGTGATGTCGCCGGTGGCGGGACCGATCACGATCGCGTCGCTGTGGCTGGCGAGGTCGGTGCCCCAGACGTCCTGATCGGCGAGGCCCTTCTTGAACTTGTCGACGGCGCCCTGCGCGCCCGCATCGAGCTTCGCGACGCCGGTCAGGCCGGGCGGCACGATCGCGTCCTTCTTGAGCTCGGCGCGGATCGACTTCATCGGCGGCGTCTCGGCGAGCGCGGCGGCGTGGACCTGCCAGATGTCGTCGGCGTTCGTCAGCACGGCCGTCAGGGCCATCGGCTGGCCGCCGACGTCGAGCACGTCGATCGCCCACGCGGAGTGACCGCCCGGCGACGCGACGACCTCGAGCGAGCCCGAGCGGACCGCCGGCTTCTTCTTCGCCTTCGGATCGATCTGCGCCTTGAGGGCGACCAGCGCATCGGCGCGCGTGCCCATCGCATCGGTGCGGCGCGGGCCGAACACGATCAGCGGATCGGCGAGCAGCGACATCAGGCCGTCGGTGTCGCCGGCGCCGATCGTCTCGTAGATCTCGCCGACGAGATCCTTCGCGCCCTTCTCCGCCTTGCGCTCGTCGACAGCGTCTTCCTTCGGCGCCTTGGGCGCGGGCGCGCTCGCCCCGCCGCAGCCGATCGCGAATACGAGCCCGATCGCGACGGCGCGCATGACTACCTTTGCTTCGCGGCGACCTTGCGGCCACCACCGGCCGGCGGCAGCGCGATGCCGGGCGAGGTCTTGTCGTCGTTCGCGGGCGCCGGCGACGTGCGCACGGTGTCCTCGATGCGATCCGTCGAGCGCGGCACGCGGCGCAGCGGCGGCGTCACCGGCGTCACGGCCGGGCGCACGAACGCCGAGCCCGTCGCGCGCGGCAGCTGCGGCACCGGGATGATCGTCTTGGGCGACGGCGCCCGCGTCGGCGGCTCGTAGCTCTTCACGCCGAGCTTGGTGTCCTCGCCCGGCGGCGGCAGCGGCGGCGGCACCGGCTTCGCGGGCACCGCGTGCTTCGCGGCAACCACTGGCGCCGGCTTCGCGACGGCCGCCATCGGCTGGGTCTGCGCCGGCACGAACTTCGGCGCGGCCGCGGCTGCTTCCGCTTCCTCCGCTGCCGCGCGAGCCCGCGCGATGGCCACCACCCATTCCCAATCATCCTCTTCCGGTTCGTCGGCGGCTTCAACCTCCGGCGCGGGCGTGGGCGGGGCCACGACCACCGGGGCGGGTGCCGCGGCGACAGGCGCGGGCGCGGCCGCGGCCGGCGCGACAACCTTCGCCGCGAGCGGCGCTTGCGGGCGAGCCGGCGCCGGAATTGTGGGCGCCATTGCCACGGCTACACGACCAGCCGTGGCTCGCAGCTTGGCCGGCTTCTTCGCTCGCACCGCGGGCTCCCACGGCTCGAGCTCCATCGCCGCGAGATCACCGTCTTCCCAGCCGACGATCCGGCCGCCGAGGCCGTCGTCGAGCACGGAAGGACGCTGAGATAGGACGCGTCCGTCCGGGGTGAGCAAGAGGCCGTAGCGGTCCAGCTTCACGTACCCGAGCTTGCCGAGCAGGTTCTGGATGGCACCCATGCGCGCGTGCGTGTGCATCCACCATTCCAGCGCGCACGACGCCCAAGCGATTGATCGATCAGGGGCGCTTCGCCGTCGCGATGGCGCCGGGGTCAGCCATCCCTGCCGCGCCGGGGCCTTGGCCCCCAGCGTACGAAAACGAGCAGTTACCGGCCCTGGTAGCGCGGTGGGCGACCGGCCGCGAACGCCGCGAGTCCCTCGTTGCGGTCCTCGGAGAACAGCGTGACCTCGTAGCACTCGCGTTCGATCGCGAGGCCCTCGTCCAGCCGGCGGCCGTGCCCGCGCTCGATCGCGCTCTTCGCCGCCGCGACGCTCAGCGGTGCGCACAGCGCGAGCTCGGCGAGCAACGCATCGACCGCGGCGCGCAGCTGATCGCGCGGCACGACCTCGTTGACGAGGCCGATCTCCTTCGCCCGCGCGGCGCCGATGCGACGGCCGAGCAGGATCAGCTCCTTCGCGCGCGCCTCGCCGACGAGCCGCGGCAGCCGCTGCGTGCCGCCCGCGCCCGGCATGATGCCGAGCTGCACCTCGGTGAGCCCGACGACGGCATCGTCGACGATCACGCGAAAGTCGTTCGCCATCGCGAGCTCGAGCCCGCCGCCGTACGCCGAGCCGTTCATCATCGCGATCGTCGGCTTGCGAATCGCGCCCCACGCTTCGATCGCGCCCGCGATCGCGTTCAGGTACGGCGCGGTCTCGCTCGCCGGCACGCCCTTGCGCTCCTTGAGATCGGCGCCCGCACAGAACGCCTTGTCACCGGCGCCGGTCAGCACGATGGCGACGATGTCCTCGCGATGCTCGAAGCTCGCCGCGACGTCCTGCAGCCGCAGGTTGACCGCGCGCGACAGCGCGTTGCGAACGTCGGCGCGGTTGAGCGTCACCCACGCGACGCGATCATGTACTTCGACGAGGACATCGCTCATTGGCCCATCTGCTCCGTGCGACGGCGTGCGCGCGATTGCTTGCCGAGGTGCGCCTTCAAGTACTTCGACGGCAGCTCGTGGCCGACGAACGTCGACGCCGTGCGCGACGCCTCCGTCAGCTTGTCGAGATCGATCCCGGTCTTGACGCCCATCGCATGCAGCATCGCGACGACATCCTCGGTCGCCAGATTTCCCGACGCGCCCGGCGCATACGGACACCCGCCGAGCCCGCCGGCGGCGGCGTCGATCGTCGTGATGCCCATCTGCAGCGCGACGAGACAGTTCGCGAGCGCGGTCCCCTGCGTGTCGTGGAAATGCACCGCGACGCTCTTCGCCGGATGCTTCGCGAGCACGCGCCCGAGCACGTCCTCGACCTGCGCCGGGTTCGCGACGCCGATCGTGTCGCCGAGCGAGATTTCATAGACGCCCATGTCGCGCAGGCGTGTCGTCAGCTCGACGGCCTTGTCGGGATCGACCTCACCCTCGTACGGGCAGCCGTAGACCGTCGACACGTACGCACGCACCGGCACGTTCGCGGCGAGCGCCGGCGGAATCACCTCGCTGAACGCATCGAACGTCTCGGCGATCGTCTTGTTGATGTTCTTCTTGTTGTGCGTCTCCGACGCGCTCAAGAACACCGCGATCTCCTTCATGCCCGAGGCGAGCGCGGTATCGAGCCCGCGCCGGTTCGGCACGAGCGCGCTCATCCGCACGCCGACCGGCCGCGCCACGCCGCGCGCGACCTCGGCCGCATCCGCGAGCTGCGGGATCCACTTCGGCGACACGAAGCTCGTGATCTCGATCGCACGGATCCCGCTCGCGACGAGCGCGTCGATGAACCGGATCTTGTCCGCGGTCGGAACGTTGCGCGCTTCGTTCTGCAATCCGTCGCGCGGACCGACCTCGTAGATCGTGACCTCGGGTGGGAGCTTCACGGCGTCCCCGAACCATAATCCCGAGACAGCTGATCGACCAGCGACGGCGTCAGCTGCTCGAGCGTCTCGACGATGTGGTGCGCCCCACTCTGGTCCCAGCCACCGAAATTGCCTGCCCGGACGGCCAGCACGATGCGTCCGGCGGCCCTGCCCGCCGCGATCCCGGCCGTCGAGTCCTCGATGACCAGGCATTCGCTGGGCAAGAGGCCGAGCGCCGCGATCGCCTTCTGGTAGCCATCGGGATTCGGCTTGCTGCGCGGGACGTCCTCCGCGGCCACGATGATCTCGAACCGCGCGTGCTCGTTGATCAGCGGGAGCACCTGCGTGACCTCGACGCGCGAGCTGCCCGTCACCAGCGCCCGTGGATGCGCGGCCGTCCACTGCATGACGTCGCGCGCGCCCGGCAGCACGGTGATGCCGATCTCGGCGAACACCTCGTCGCGCAGCATCGCGGTGTGCGCGATCGTCTCCTCGCGCGACCACGTCAGCTGCGGATAGCGGCTCTTGAGGCTGTCGTAGATCGCGATCCACGAGCGGCCGATGATGAAGTCGCGGTCGTACTGCTCGATCGCGATGCCCTGGCCGCGCAGCAGCGCGCGCGCCATCGCCTCCGCGGTCTCTCGCTCCGAGTCGACGAGCGTGCCGTCGAGGTCGAACAGAAAGCCGCGGATCACCCGCGAGTTGTATCAGAAGTCAGACCAGCGACCGCCGTCGCACGCCCAGTTCCCTTTGTTCTGGTCGTCGACAAACTGGCCGAACGCGACGCACATCTCGGGGCCGAACAACAGGTCGTGGTCGGTCGTGTTCTCCCACTGGCACGCGACGTCGACCGAGTCGCCCGGCTGGACGACCATCGGATCACCCGGATCGCGGCGGTCCTCCGGCGGGTGGAACGTGAAGCTCGGCGACCAGTCGATGTCGAACGGGGTCTCCTGCGTGCCGGCGCGCGTCAGCTTGATCGACATGTGCGAGCCGTACGCGTGCTCGTGCGGGATCAGGTACCAGAGCTTCATCGTGCGATCGAACGTGCAGTGGATGTCCTTCTCGTAGTGACCCGGCGGGATGTCGATCGACGTGTCGAGGATCGCGGTGTTGCCCGACGGCACGTAATTCGCGCCCGGCTCGGCGGGGCTGACGTTGAGGACGGCCTGACCGAGGACAGCCTGGTCGGTCGTGTTCAGCCAGTGGTGATTCATCACGAGCTGCGCGCCCGCCGGGATGCGATAGACGAGGTTGCCCGGCGCGATGTTGCGCGTGCCGGCCTCGCCGTTGCCCGAGACGAGACGGAACGTCGCCATGTCGACGTCGGTGCACACGCGCGACGTGCCCGGCGGCTGATGGATCATCGTGTAGTAGAGGACGATGTGGTGACCGCCCGGCTCGCTCTGGTAGCCCTGCGTCCACCGCACGTCGGTCTGCTCGGTCGTGATCTTGTCGGTCCACGTGCACATCTCGGTGTCCGAGCCCGGGGCGAGCTTGTCGGTCACCGGTGTGACGAGCTGGAAGCCACCGCGCGGCGCGGGATCCGGGTTGAGCGACGGCAAGAAGTCCGGCAGCGGCTGCTTGTCGACACCGCATCCAACCATCAGGACGAGCAAGGCGAGCTTCTTCATGGGGAGTCCTTTACAGGCAGGCGTTCGGGGTACAGCCGCACTGGTTCGAGCTGTTGCAGGTACAGGTTGCGTTGGTGCCGCACGGCGCGTTCGAGCCGGAGCCCTGACACGTGCGCGTGCAGAAGTGAGTCATCGGATCTCCGAGCACGGAGCACAGCGGTGCGGTGCCGGAGCAGTCGTTGAGATCGGCGCAGTACTTCCCGACGCCGACCTCGTTGCCGGTGTCGCCGGGCTTTCCGCACTTGGTGGCGAATGCATCGACGTTCGACGCCGCATCGGGCGTCTTCTTCGTGCCGGTGTCGCCACCGCAGGCCACCGCCAGGGCGAGGGCCGCGCAAACGCAAAATCGCAATTGAGCCCTCCTCGCTTCGCCCTGCCGCTATAGCCCGATGCGCTGTGCAACTACAAGCACAACCATGGATCTGCCAGCGGTTGTAACGAGTAACCGGCCGTGCAACGTCGTGCACTATCCCCATGTCATGCTCGCGACGATGTCTCGCCTCTCCCTGGTCCTGGCGCTGCTCCTGACCGCCTGCGGCCACTCCAAGCATGCGGTCTCGCTGTACGAAGCCGGCGACTACGCCGGGGCGTCGCGGGCCGCCGACGAGGGCCTCGCCAAGCACCCCGACGACGGCGGCCTGTGGGCGATGAAGGTCCGCGCCGCGCTCGCGCTCGGGGACGCCGATGCGGTCGCCAAGGCCTACGCCGCGCTGGTCGAGCACACCGGCGCCGACGACAAGGACCTGCTGCGCGACCTCGCGACCGCCACGCTCGGCCAGGGCCTCGCCTCGCCGTCCGCGAAGCTGAAGATCGCCGCGATCAACGCGATCGAGGATCTCGAGCTGCAGGCGCTCGCCGACGACGTGTTCCAGACGATGAACGACGAGGACGATCGCGTCGCGGCCTCGGCGGCGATCGCCGTGATCCACGGCTACCCGCAAGCGCCGCAGGTCGCCGACGACATGCTCAAGAGCGAGAACCCGGAGGCGCGCCGGATCGCCGTCGAGGGCGTCGCGAAGAAGATCGGCAAGATCGCGCTCGCCGACATCGAGAAGGCCGCGACCGATCCCGATGCGCACGTGCGCCGCGCCGCGATCTACTGGCTCGGTGCGCTCAAGGACCCCGATGCCGTCGAGGTCTGCACGCGGCACCTGAAGGATCCCGACGAGACCGTGCGCGCCGCGGCGGCCAGCGCGCTCGCGAAGATCGGCCTCGGCAACCTCGAGGACGTCGCGAAGCACGCGCTCGCCGACAAGGCACTCGGCGTGCGGCTCGCCGGCATCGAGCTGCTGACCGCCGCCAAGCGCGACGACGAGATCGCGGCGCTCGCGAATGATCCGGATCCGATGGTCGCGGTCACCGCGGCGGTCGCGGTCGCAAAGACGCACCCGGGCCTCGGCGGTCCCGCGCTCGATCGCGCGGCCGGCTCTCCCGAGTGGACGATCCGCGCCGGCGCGGCGAACCTCGCCGTTGCCGCGGTCGGACGCGAGGCCGCGCTCACCTACGCCCGCCGCCTGGTCGGCGATCCGGAGTTGCGGGTCCGCCTCGCCGCCGCGCGCGTGCTCGCCCACACCGGTGACGCCGCTGGCGCACGGCCGCTGTTCATGGCGGCGCTCGACTCGCCCGAGCGAGACCAGGCGGCCGCCGACCTCGCCGCGCTCGGTGATCCGACGGGGCTCGCGACGCTGTCCGCGGACGTTCGCGACGCGAAGCGTACGCCCGACCAGCGCGCCGAAGCCGCTTCTGCGCATCGCACGGCGCATCACGTGACGCCGGGCCTCGTCGCGGCCCTCGCGGATCCGAACGGTCTGGTACGCGTGCAGGCCGCCGCGACGCTCGGGGCACTCGCGCGCTAACGCGTCACGAGCACGAATTTTCGCTGCCGCTGCGTGATTCCCCGAGCCAGGATCGCCAGTGCGAACAGGTGTTCCAGGCGGTCCCGTTCCGACGGCAACGACATGCCTCCTCTATCGGCCAACAGGGCACTTCATGTAGTGCTACGATGAGGGGCCGTGATGGGGGATCGCGCGATGCCTTGGCTTGTCCTCTGCGCATGCGGAGGCCACGCGCCACCTCCCGCCGCGCCGCCGCCCAAGGTCGTGACGCTCGCCGTGCTGCCGGCCGAGTCCGATGCGTTCCCGGTCGCCGCGAAGGCCGCCACCGATTCGCTCGCGCGGGTGCACGTCCCGGGGGTCGACCGCACGAGCGTCTCCAAGGTGTCGCTCGAGGTCGTCCAGCTGTCGATCGAGTGCGTCGAGGCGACTCCCGAGTGCTACCAGGCGGTCGGCAAATCGCTGGCCGCCGATCGCCTCCTGTTCGCCCAGATCGCGCCGGGCCCCAAGAAGAAGCAGCTGAAGGTGACGGTCGAGCTGTTCGACGTCCAGGTCGCCGCGCCCCCGCGGACCGCCGAGAAGGTGTTCACCTCCGAGAAGGACGCCCAGTCGGGCATCGATGCGCTCGTCGCCGAGGTCGCGAAATGACGAAGCGGCCCGACGAAGAGTCGTCCGCGGTCGTCGAGCTCGACGCGATGGACGTCGCGGAGTGGGAGAACGACCAGCACACACCGGTCGCCCCCGACAAGGCACTCGCCGAGCTGGTGAAGAAGTCGGCCGAGGCGCCCCCGACTCCGCCGCGCGGGACGGCGACGACGCCCGACGGCAAGCGGCCGCTGCCCGCCGCGACGCCGACCGCGAAGCCGGCGCAGGGCCCGGCGACGCGCACGTCGTCGATGAACGTCGTGCGCAAGGACTCGACGCCGCTGCCGAGCGCGCTGAAGGCGCCGGGCGCCGGATCGACGGGCGCGACGGCACCGACGGGCGCCGCGGGCGGCATGGGCGGGCTGGGCGCGTCGACGAACGTCGTCACGAACGTCGTGCGCAAGGACGCGACGCCGGTGCCGCGCACGCAGCCGCCGAAGCAGCCGCCCGGTGCGCGCAGCGCGAGCGAGCCCGCGCCGACGACGACTCCGACCACGCCGACGCCGACGAAGACCACCGGCCAGATGAAACCCGTCGCGCGGCCCGCGCAGCCGCCGAAGACGACGCCGGTGAAGGGGTCGCCGACGCCGAAGCCGTCGGCCGAGATGAAGCCGCTCCCTCGGCCCGAGCCAGGCAATGGCGCCGCGGCGCCGACGAAGACGACCGGCGAGATGAAGCCCGTCGCGCGACCGGCGAGCGAGCCCGCGAAGGCCGCGACCGCGCCGACGGCGAAGGCCGCGCCCGCGTCTCCGGCGCGCGTCGAGCCCGCTCCTCTTGCGCCGCCGCCCGCCGTCGCGCGCACCGAGCCCGCACCGCTCGCGCCGCCACCCGCC
>JAFAOG010000379.1 GCA_019237945.1 Deltaproteobacteria bacterium
GCGCCCGGACGCCGAGCTGCGGGATCCACAGGACCCGCCCAAGCCATCGTGGCTTCGTCCACTCAAGCCGCGCAACGTGAAGCGTTGACGATTTCGTATTTCGATATTGACGATTTCGTATTTCGAAATTACATTCGATGCATGCCCTCAAGACACAAGTCGCGGACAAGTCGAGCCACGTCGAAGATCGCCCTCGTGCGCACGCTACAGATGCTCCGGCTGAAGGATCCCAGGTCCTACAAGCGAGTCGTTCGCGCTGCAGCGGCGTTCGTCGGGACAATCAAACGCGCGACGCGCGCGGATGTGGAACTGGCGCGCGACATCTTCGGCAGCTCGAGGCAGAGCAAGCGGCGGGGCAAGCGATGACGCGGACGCGAACGCAGGGCCACGAAACGAGCGCCCAACCACCGCGAGGGGTAAGAACGCCCGACGAAACGCTCGAGGCGCTCGAACACCTCAACTGGCTTCGCCAGCACTGCCCCCGCGCGTACGACCAACTCATGAGTGCGCTCGCTACAATCGTTGCGGTGGCGCGCACGGCCGGCGTCGTCGACGAGAAAGGGCGTCGCTGATGTCGCGCGGCCACACCAATGCCGACCAGCGCATCGCTGCCTGCGCGCGCGTGCGCGATGGCGAGGCAATCGAGTCGGTTGCCGCCGCGTATGGAGTGCGGGTGGCCACGGTGCGCTCGTGGATGTCCTTCGTACAGTACGAACTCGAGCGACGCGAGCGTGAGCGCATCCGCGCGCTGTGGAAGCCGCTCGCCGAGTGGCTCGTCCCGGAAGTCGATCGCGTCGTGCGTACCCGCGAGCAGCTCGTTTCACTGTGCGGATTGCTCGAGGTCAGGCTTGCAGAGACGCGACGGCTCATCGAAGGCGATGGCGCTGAGTCGCTTCCGGAAGGCGTGATCAGCCTCGACGAGTACCGCAAGCGCCGTCGCAGGGCAGCGCCCGATCACACTGCTGCCTGAAACCTCGCCCAGTGTAAGCATTTCGAAATACGATACGGGCATGAGCAAGTCCGCTGCCCGTAAGAGTCCCGCCGGCCGCAAGGCGCGTGCAGGGGAGGCTGGTACACCGATCACGGTGAGACTGACTAGCGATGAGCGCGCGCAGTACGACAAGGCTGCCGCCTCGGAAGAGATGTCGCTGGCCGAGTGGATTCGTGCGGCATGCACCGAGCGCCTGACACGCAAGCGCCGCTGAGCGGTAACTCTCGTCCCACTCTGGACATGCGGTACGATGGTCGGAGTTGGTGGGATTGGAGGAGGACATCATGTTCCGAGCTGCGTCGATGTTCGTCGCCGTCGTCATTGCCGTCAGCGGCTGTACCGGCGACACGCACCAGAAGGCCGTGCCCCGGCCCCCGGATCCGCGCGAGCACCAGTTCGACGCCGAGAACGCGTCAATGAAGTCTGGTGACAAGTCTGATGGCGACGCGATGCCTCAAGATGAAACGGCGGATCGCGACGATCCCGTCTCGAAGGCAGGCGACAGGATGCGTGAGTGCTTGGTCGACTACGAGTCACGACTTACGGAGTTGCGCCCGGAACTCAAGGCTGCGCAGGCCACTAAGCGGAAGGCGAAGACGGACGAGCAACGGAAGGAGGCAGGAGCCCAGCTCGACGCTTGGAAACAGGCGATCGATGCGGCGTTCCACGGGCTACAGGAATGCCAGAAGCACGCGCACGTGATGATGGTCGTGCCCTCGGAAGCCGCGACGCCAGACGGATCGCAGTAGTGCGACTAGCGGCGCTTCGCAGCGACGGCAACGACCCTGATCACGCCACCGTCTCCGTGGTGGTTCCTGTAATCAGCTTCGTCAGAAGATCGGCGTTGTTTACGGCAACCCGGAGACGACCACCGGCGGCAACGCGCTCAAGTTCTACTGCTCGGTCCGTCTCGACATCCGCCGCAAGAAGGCGATCAAGCGAGGCGACGAAACGATCGGCAGCGAGGTCAAGGTCAAGGTCGTCAAGAACAAGCTCGCCCCGCCGTTCCGCGAGGCCGAGTTCGAGATCCTCTACGGCACGGGCGTCAACAAGCTGGGCGAGCTGGTCGACACGGCGGAAAAGCTCGGCCTGATGGAGAAGTCGGGCACCTGGTACGCGTACCAGGGCGAGAAGATCGGCCAGGGTCGCGAGAAAGTGCTCGCACACCTCGACGAGCATCCGGCCCTCCAGCTCCAGCTCCGCTCCGCGCTGGTCGCGCAGGCCAAGCGCGCCGCGCAAGGCCAGCCGGGCACGAACGGTCACGCCGCGCTGGCCGCCGCGCAGGCCGCAAATGCCGCCGCCGCCGCGTCTGCGGGAGGTGCGTCGTGAAGCCGGTGCCGCCGACCCGGCGACAGCCGTCGCGCGTAAACGCGGGCACCGCAGCCGCGCGTGGCGACGACGCGCGATCCGAAGCCGAGCAACGCGAATCGATCCGGCGCCTCAAGCTCGACATCGCGATCGCGGGGAACGAGACGCTCTGCGCGCTGGCAGACCGGCTCTACAAGCACGTCGTCGACTGCATCGACTTCGGCGCGCTGTCCGGCGTCGAGGAGATGCTGTGGCACGCGATCGATCACGCCGGCCTCGGTGCGCTCGACAATCAAGAGAACGTCTCACGCCGCATGATCCAGCACGCCCTCTCACGTGCAATCCACGACCCCTGGAGCTGGGTGCGCGAGACGCCGTACGGCATCACGAAGCAGGAAGAGCGCGCTGTTCGCTTCGATGCGGACTGCTGGTTCTGCATCGCCGAAGAGCACGCTTCCGACGCCCTCCCCTCGCCGTCAGTCGTCGCCACAGAGTCCGACGACCACTGCGCGTCGTGTGACGAGCTCGTCCGCGAATGGCGCGAGCGCCATGCAACGCAGCTCGAAGCGGCCGCCGATCGCCGCGCGACGCGCGAGCGTCAACGCGCCGGGAGAGGGACATGAGCACGCCGACCCACACCACATTCGAGAAGCCGCTGATCCCCGCCAACCGCGCCGGCGAGCTGCTCGACGAGCTGCTCTTCTCGCGCGTCCTCGAGAACATCGACATCACGGGCCTCCAGCGCCTCGAAGCCGAGCTCTGGACGACGCTGATCGAGCTCGACGTCGATTGCGCCGGTCGCTCGCCGATGTCCCAGGCCCGCGCGATGATCACGCGCGCGCTCGTCCGCTTCATCGACGACCCGGTCCGCACGATTCACGCGTGCGACGAGTGCATCATCGCAGTCGAGGACCGCTCGTCCGCGGGTTGACTCGTCGGCGCAGCACGCCGCTCGCCCGCGGGGTAGTGGCCTGTTCGTGTGCGCGTGTAACCGTTTCACGTCACGTGTGACGCGCGTGGTGTGGCAATGTGACGGGCCGGTGTACCGAACGGAACGCGGCGTGGGTGCCGCGGTACGCGGCGGTGTCCGGTGCAGCGGACGGTGGCGGCGTGGCGGTGTCCAGAATAGTGGACAGTCGTTTGTAGGGTGGCTCACGCCCGGGCATGGGTTTCGGCTGGCGAATGGGATCGACCCTGTACCGGAGGTCAGGGCGCGTTCGTTATGGTCGGCGGATGGATGGAATGCTGCAGCAGCGCGATTTTTATCGGCGTCTGCTCGACCTTGGGGGACGCGTCGAGATCGAGCCGCTGCTCGACGATGCGCTGGAGCTGATCGTCGAGGTGACTGGCGCGAAAGCCGGGTACCTGGAGCTTTATGACGAGGAATCGAGCGCGCCGCGGTTCTGGAAAGGGTTCCATGTCAGCGATGCGGATGTGGATGCGATCCGGGCGTCGATCTCGCGCGGGATCATCGCGCGTGCGCTGAGCGAGGGACGGACGGTCGAGACGGCGAGCGCGCTCGGAGACGAGCGGTTCCAGGATCTTGGGAGCGTGCGCCAGCATGCGATCCAGCAGGTGCTGTGTGCGCCGGTCGGGGTGCCGCCGATCGGGGTCGTGTATCTGCAGGGGCGGACGCGGCCCGGGCCGTTCGGGGTCGCGGATCGCGAGCACGCCGAGCTGTTCACGCGGCAGCTCGCGCCGCTCGCGGATCGCTTGGTGCGGCGGGAGGACGGGCGGCGGTTCGACTACACGATCGAGACGCGGGCGACGTTGCGGTGTCCCGAGGTCGTCGGGCGGAGTCGTGCGCTGGCGCGCGTCCTGCAAAGTGCGTCGCACGTCGCGCCTCTGGATGTGGACGTGTTGATCACGGGCCCGTCCGGGAGTGGCAAGTCGATGCTCGCCCGGGTGATCCATAACAACAGTCCGCGTGCGCGCGGGCCGTTCGTCGAGCTGAACTGCGCGGCGATCCCGGAGACGTTGCTCGAGAGCGAGCTGTTTGGTTCGGAGCGTGGGGCGCACTCGACAGCGCTGCGGAAGTCGCGCGGCAAGGTCGCAGCTGCGGAGGGCGGGACGTTGTTTCTCGACGAGATCGGCGAGCTGTCGGCGGGCGCGCAGGCAAAGCTCCTGCAGCTGCTCGCGACGCGCGAGTACCATCCGCTCGGCGCGAGCGATGCGGTGCGCGCGGACGTGCGGATCATCTCCGCGACGAATGCCGATCTCGAGGCGAAGGTCGCGGCGCGCCAGTTCCGCGAGGACCTGTACTACCGGATGCACGTCGTGCCGGTCGTCGTGCCGGGCCTCGAGGAGCGCCGCGACGACATCGCCGAGCTCGTCGAGCACTTTGTCGCGGAGGCGTGCAAGCGCCACAAGCTGACGGTGCTGCCGATCTCACCGCGCGCGCTCGCCGCGTGTCGCGAGGCCGCATGGCCAGGACACACGCGCCAGCTCGCGCACGCGATCGAGGCGGCGGTGATCCGCGCCCATGGCGAACGCGCGCTGTCGCTGCGCGAGCACCACATTTTCCCGAAGGCACCGCACGATCACGCGGACTCGCCAACGCTTGCCGAGGCGACGCGCGCGTTCCAGCGCCGGCACATCGCGCACGCGCTCGAACAACACGACTGGAACGTCAGCGAGACGGCGCGCGCGCTCGATATCACGCGCTCGCATCTCTACACGCTGATCAACGATCTCGATCTGAAGCGGCGGGCGGGGGCTGGGGGCAACGACCACAGTTGAACCAAAGGAGAACAGGATGGCCCGCTCGGTGTTCTATGGTGTTGGTGCATTTGTCGGCTCGATCACGGGGCCGACGACCTGCGCGTTCTGGCCCGACGATCCCAAGACGTTGAACTGGGATCTCACCAAGCTCGTCAAGGTCGACCTCGCCAACACCCCCGAAGCGTGTCGTCAGGGCAAGATCAATCCGGCGCAGGTCGAGGTCGATGACTTCGCGGGCTACGGCACCGGCGGGTTGACGCGCATCGGCCCGATGTTCCCGGGCGGCGCGACGATGGGCACCGTGTACCTCGAGGAGTCGCGCGCGGCGAAGATCCCCGGCGATCCGACGACGGCGCCGCGCTCCTACGAGTGGATGACCGTCGTCTACTACGACGGCGCGCTCGCCGGCCGGCGCTTCCACGGCTTTCACGCGGTCGTCCAGAAGCCGGGTCCGGGCCAGACCGCGCTGGTCTCGCTGTATCCGCGCGGCACGTCGGCCGTGCCCGGTCAGGTTCCGTTCGGTACGTTCTGGCTCGACTTCGGCGTGCACGTGCACCCGGCGGATGGCTCGGTGCCGCTGATCCCGCCGACCGCGGGCTCGCACGGTGCGGTCTTCATCGACACGAAGGCGAGCGGCGGCGGCGTGTCGCCGTTCGATTCGCCGAAGACGCCGCGCTACATCGGCGGCGTCGTCGCACCGGAGACCCGCCGTGTTCGCTAAGCTGCTCGAGCAGCAGCACCTGTCGGTCATCAGCTCCTACGCCGACGCCGAGCTATCGTCGATCCGGCACACGATTCCGCACGCGATCACGATCGAAGGACGCGCCGACTTCGAGCTGATGCTCGGTCGGTTCCTCGACGCCGGCGTCGCACCAACGCCGAAGACGCTCGACTTGATCGGCCACACGACGAGTGACAGGTCACTGCTCGTACTCGGCGATTGGCTGATCGACGCAACGAACAGCACGGTGCTGTCGTTCTTTCGCGGGCTCGCGGATCAAGACGTCCTGCGAAGGCTCGGTATCCAGGCGGTGCGCCTGCTGGGCTGCACGACCGCCGATACCGCGCACGGCCGCTATACCGTGTGCGCGCTGGCGGACGTCCTCGGTATCGAGGCCTATGGGACCACCGGACTCTTGCTCGCAAGCCATTACGGCCCGACCGGGTTCCGCGAGGACGCGCGCTTCCTGCTCGCATCGGCGACCGAGCTGCGCACCGGGGCAACCGTTCCCCGCCCGCTCGACCGCGGCGCGCGCGATCCACACGCCCTCGATCTGGACTCGCTCCCCGCCGCGCTGCTTCCGGCGCGGACGTGGCCGGTGCGCGTTCCCGATCGCGACGAAGCCAAAGCGCTGTTGCGGCTGATTCGCCGCCGCGATGGCTCGGTGCTCGCGGGGCTGCAGGCCGTGCCGTCGTGCGAGCTCGCGTTCCCGTCCGGCGACGGCCACCACTATCACCTGATGCAGGTGATGCTCGACGGCGAGCTCGTACGCGTCTATCCAGCGGGACGCGGCGAACACGGGCTCGTGTATCCCGTCGACGATCCGCACGCGTTTGGCAAGCTCGTCGCGCAGCTCGCCGTGGCGACCGCCGCGTAGCTACGGGCTCACGGCTCGACGACGCAACGCACGCCGAGCGTCAGCCAGCGCTGTCCGACGCCACGCTGATTCATCACGCCGACGTATTCGAGCAAGTTCTTCGCATTCGTCTCACCCCAGTTGCCACCGCGCGTGACGCGGAAGCCTGCGGTGAGGTCGGGCGTGAGCGAGCTCGTCCACTCCGATACGTTGCCAGCGAGATCGAGGACGCCGTCGGGGCTTCGATCGAGCGGATACGAGCCGACCGCCGCCGTACCGTCGTACCCGACGCCCTCGACCTTTGCGGGCACGGGCTCAATGGGGTCGCCCCACGGCAGGCTGCGCCGCGGGTGCGGATTCGCACCGCCGTCGGCGAGCACGAGTGCGCCGCGCAACACGCGCTCCCATTGTTCCGTCGTTGGCAGCTCCTTGCCGAGATAGCGGCAGTATTCACGCGCCTCCATCCACGTGATGCCACCCACCGGATGATCAGGATCGCCTCCGTGCTCCACACCGTGGGTCGTCGGGTACGCCGGCATCGCGACGCCGACCGCCGGCTGCCCCGCGAACACCGCGAACGCCGCATTCGTCACCTCGGTGCGATCGATGCGGAACGCCGGCAGCGTGATTTGCTGCTCCTTCGCGAGGTCCGGGTAGTCCTTGACCAGCGGGGTCGGCGGATCTCCCGCGCCACCGAAGATGAACGGCCCCGCCGCGATCGGCAGCGTGTCGGCGAGCGTCGCCGCGCACGTAGGGACACTGATCCGCACCGTCGGCGTTGGCTGCGAACGCTGCACGTAGCCCGGCAGGTTGGAAAGCGGCACGATCGACGGCGCGCACGCCTGGCCGTGACGTCCGCGTCCGGTCACGATCAGAAACGCCTTGCCCCCGCGCGCTTCGACGTGCTCGCGGATGA
>JAFAOG010000381.1 GCA_019237945.1 Deltaproteobacteria bacterium
GAGCAGCTGAGCACGGTGTCGGCCGCGGTGCGCGTCGAGGAGGCGCGCCGGCTCGCGGATCGCGCGGCGCAGCTCGGAACGAAGGGCCTCGAGGTCGATGTCGCGAGCCGCGTCGGTGCGCCCGGCGAGGTCGTCGCGCACGTCGCGGCGGAGATGCACGCCGAGCTGATCGTCGTCGGCACGCACGGCCACACCGGCATCTCGCGCTTCTTGCTCGGCTCGGTCGCGACCGCGATCTTGCGCCACGCGCCGTGCGACGTGCTCGTGTGCCGCGGCACCTCGGGACCGTCGCCGTTTCTGCGCCCGCTCGTCGCGACGGACTTCTCGGCGACCGCGATGCGCGCGCTCCGCAACGCCGCGTCGCTC
The DNA here is from genome assembly GCA_019237945.1 of Deltaproteobacteria bacterium. Classification (GTDB taxonomy): domain Bacteria; phylum Myxococcota_A; class Polyangia; order Haliangiales; family Haliangiaceae; genus JABFXX01. Next base: position 367 of record JAFAOG010000381.1, read on the forward strand.
AGCGCCCCCGGCGCGACGATCGAGATCGTCCACGCGTGGCAGCTGCCGGCCGGCTCGTGGGGCGCGACGCTGCTCGGTCAGGCGCGCTTCCCGTGGTCGACGGTGCGCGATGCGGTCGTCTCCGGCGCGCAGTCCCAGGCCGACGCGCTCGTCGCCGGTCACGCCGAGCTCGGCCATCCGCTGCACGTCGATCTGATCCAGGGCCCGCCCGCGAGCGTCATCACGCACGCCGCCGAGAAGGGCGGCCACGATCTGATCGCGATCGGCACGCACGGCCTGCGAGGCTTCCGGCGCCTGCTGCTCGGCTCGGTCGCCGAGAGCGTCATCCGTCACGCACCGTGCTCGGTGCTGGTCGCGCACGGCGAGCACGCCGGCGAGACCGCGAAGTTCAAGAAAGCGTAGCCGGCGAGGTTACTCGCCGCCGCCTTCGAGCGTCAGCGCGGCGAGCTTGTTGTCTTCCTTCGCCGCGTCGTCGGCGCCGGGAATCGCCTTCTTCTGCTCGGTGATGTTCGGCCAGTTCTCGACGTTGCCGGCCTGCGCCTTGAGGTGATCCGGCCACGACGCGGTGTCGACATCGCTCATCTTCTTCGCGCCGGTGACGACCGCGTTGATGTCCTTGTAGATCGCCCACTTGTTCGGGAGCTCGCTCTCCTCGAAGATCGCCGTCGTGGGGCACTCCGGCTCGCACGCGCCGCAATCGATGCACTCGTCGGGATTGATCGCGATCGAGTTCTTACCTTCGTAGAAGCAATCGACCGGGCAGACCGCGACGCAGTCGGTGTACTTGCACTTCACGCACGGGTCAGCAACCACGTATGCCATGGCGGGAATCTAGCCATACTTCCGCGCTCGTCGGTAGTGATTGCCGTCAGGATTCCGAACGTGGATAGTGCGGCCATGACACGGATTCTCCTCGTAGTCCTGACCGCCGCCGCCTGCCAGAGCGGCAGCACATCGGCGCCTCCGGCACCCGCGCCGAAGGCAGGACCTACGATCCCCCAGCCGTATGTCACGGATGGGTATCGCAACGACATCACGTCGATCTGCGACGTCGTCAAGCTCTCCGGTGCGGACCAGGAAGCGCCCGATGCGCGGCAGGCGATTGTCGCAATGTGGCTTGGGCCTCACATCACGACCGACGAGGGCCGCAAATTTCTCATCTCGATACAGCCGTTGCAGGGCAGCGCAAAGGCCGACGCACTCGATGGTGAGGCGCGGCGTGTAGGTCTTACGGGCTGCACGCTCGCCGGTGAATGGCGGGGTAGCGCCGCGAAGAATCCGCTCTGATCGGAGTACAATCGTCAGACGTTGCGACTCTGCTCGATCGTGATCGCGATGTTCGCCTCGGCGGCCGCCGCGCAGCCCGCGCCCGAGCAGCCGCCCGCGCCGCCCGCCGACGGCTCCGCGGCCGAACCGGCGCCGGAAGTGAAGCCGCCGGCCGTCGTCGCCTTCGAAGCCGGCCGCGCACTGATGGATCAGAAGCAATACGCCGAGGCGTGCGCGAAGTTCGAGGAGTCGATCCGCATCGACGCCGACGCACCGGGCACGATGCTCAACCTCGGCCTGTGCAACGCCGAGCTCGATCACCTCGCGACGTCGCTCAAGTGGTTTCGCAAGGCGCAGGCGCGCGCATCCGAGAGCGGAGCGGCGGCGGCGTTCGAGCAGGCGGCGAAGGAACAGGGCGTGATCATCGCCGCGAAGGTCCCGACGCTCGCGATCGATGCGCCGCGCGGCGCGGTCGTGACGCTCGACGGCGTACGCGTCGACGATACCGAGCTCGCGCGCGTCGAGGTCGATGCCGGCGATCACGTCGTCGAGATGACGCTGACCGGCGAGAAGCCCGTGCGCGAACAGATGCAGGTCATCGACGGCCAGCATCGCAAGGTCGTGCTCAAGCTGCCGCCGAAGCTCGTGTGGGTCGATCGCGGCGGCGCCGCTCGCAAGCGCGCCTACCTGCTCGGAGGCGCCGGCCTCGGCATCTGGGCGATCGACGTCGGGATGCTCGTCATCGCGAAGCAGCACTACGACGCGACGGATCGTCCCGACGACATGGACACCTGGAAGAACGTCGCGCGCTACGGCGGCACGACCTTGTTCCTCGCCGGCGGCGTCGCGGTGGCGGGCGCGCTCTACCTCTACACGAAGGCACCGGGCAAGGAGCAGGTCGAGCAGCGCGCGGTCGTGCCGCTCGTCGGGCCAGGACAGCTGGGGGTGGCCGCGTATGGCTCGTTCTGAGCTGCTGCTCGTCGCGGCGCTGTTGTGTGGCGGCTGCGACCTCGTCGTCGGCATGTCGGGCGATGCGCGCCCGTGCGGGTACGCGAGCTTCGTCGGCAAGCCGACCGATCTCGTGCAGGCCGATGCGTTCTCGATCGACTGGGATCAGCGGATCGCCGTGCTGATCGTCGGCGGCGTGCCGTACGAGTACAGCCTCCCCGACAAGAAGCAGTCCGCGATCGATCTCGGCGTGTACGTCGACAGCTCGCTGTCGCTCGCGCCCGAAGGCGACGGCCTGTTCTTCACCGCGATGATCGAGCCGCCGACGCTGATGGCGGCCGCGCTCGAGAAGAGCGTGTGGCACACGGGCCAGCGCGCGCCGAAAGGGACGTTCGCGGGGACGCCGAGCGCCGATGTGTTCGGTCCGCGTCGCGTGCTCGTGCGCGTGCGCGATGGACAGCCGACCGTGCAGGAGTTCGAAGATCAAAATGGCGTGTGGGTCGCCGTCGGCGATCCGCATGACCTGCCCGGCATCGCGGCGCCGAACCTCACGCCGAACGGCCTGACGATGGTCTACGCGGTCGGCGGCGACATGCCTGGCATCTACCAGGCGACGCGTCCGAGCACGAGCACGTGGTTCGGCGAGCCGCAGCTCGTCCTCGCCGGCAACCATCTCGCACCGCAGCTGCTCGGCCGCTGCAGCAACCTCTACGTGATCGACGGCGAGAATCTCTCCAGGTACGACCGATGAAGCGCGCCCTGTTCCTGCTCGCCGCGTGCGGCGGCGGCGGCCATCACACGACGGACGCGCCTCCGTACGATGCACCGGCCGACACGCTGCCGACGTCCGCGGATGCGGCGCAGGGCGGCATCACGCTGCGCGTGCTGTCGGGCGGCGATCCGGTGCCGAACGTCGCGACGATCTTCCTCGACGCGCAGGATAAGCAGGTCGCCGCGGTCACCACCGATCAGACCGGCACGGCGGCCGCGACGCTGACGGCCGGCGGCACGGTCACCGCGATCGTCCACGAAGGCACGGGCCTGGATCACCTGACGACGTTCACCGGCGTGCAGCCAGGCGACGTCTTGCTGCTCGAGCTGCAACCGGCGGGTCCCGCCGCCGCAATGGTCGTCAACCTGACGTTTCCGACGAACGGCTCGCAGGCGTATACGCTGTTCCCCTCGTGCGGCGACCAGATCGGCAGCACCGACGGTACGTTCCAGTTCCGCCCGCTCGGCTGCGGCGGCACCGCTGATTTCGTGGTCGGCGCGGGCGCGGGCGGGACGATCTCGAGCTTCCTCGTCGCGATGGGCGTGAACGTCGGCAGCGATGCGGTGGTCGCGGGAACGTTCGCCCCACCGATCACGCCGGCCTACAACTACACGGCGATCCCGTCGACGCTCAGCGCGCTGTCGAACCGCGCCGCGATCCTCGGCCACAACGGCGAAATGTACGCGCAGTCGAGCAGCGTGACGCTCGCCACGAACCAGACGACGGCGACGCTGCACGAGACGATCCCGACGACGATGACGCCCGCGCTCGTCACGACGAACTTGTGGCCGCAGCCGAACGAGCTCGGCCAGCAGCTCGTCGTCGACGCCGTCGCGGATGCGAGCGCCGACTACAACCTCGACGTCACGCAGGCAATGCTGCCGCGCTACATCACGGCGCCCGCGTACGATGTCGTGACGCGCTCGATCGGCTGGGGCGAAGCGCCCGCAACGGCGCAGTCGAACGTCGTGCGCGCGCAGATCCACGTCAATCGCGACGACGTCCCCGCCGGCCGCAGCTGGACCTGGACGATCGCGGCGCCGAAGAATGCGGCGAGCGTCACGTTCCCCGCGCTCCCCGCGGTCGACGGATTCAGCTTCATTCCGATCGCGACCGACACCGTCGTCGTCAGCGACCTCACGACGGCCCTGTTCCCCGGCGGCTTCGACGCTCTCCGCACATCGCCGTTCCGCGATCTGGTGCCCGCGCTCACGTCTGGCCACGCGGTGATCGAAACGCTCGCGCCACCGCAGCTCTAGATCTTGAGATCTTGTGGCCCCGCCGCGGGCCATGCCACGATCCGCCGGCCATGCGAATGATCGGGGCGGCGCTGCTCGCGCTGGCAGCGTGCAACACGGTGTTCGGCATCAAGGACACCCAGCGTGAGCCCGATGCCGCCGATCCGATGTTCACGGGCCACATGAACTGGGTCGCGCCGTCGGGCTCGGGCACCGAGACGTTCCCGATCGGCGGCGAGGCCGTCGACACCACGCCGCTGATGCTCCAGATCGGCTCGGGCGCCGGCTCCGGCTCCGACGCGCTCGCCTCCGCGCCGTACGACGCGATGACCGGCACGTTCCGCCTCGGCTTCAAGCTCGCCGGCCAGCAGTGGCGGCTCGTCTACACGCTGCCGGGCGACACGGTCTCGCACGAGTATCAGTGGAACATCCAGACGCCGGACCTCGTCGTGCCGCGCATGACGCGCAAGGGCGCGACGCCGGTCCCCGCGAACAGCGGCTACGACATCACCGCGTCGACGACGTTCAGCGTCCCGGGCGTCACCGTCTCGGGCGCGAATTCGTTCGCGTACCCGCCGAACTTCACCGGCGGCAACATCATGTACGCGTACCCGGCCGATGCGCAGGCGTTGCTCGGCCCGCTGTCGGCGCCGGCGTCGTCGGACTTCGTGCTGGTCACCGACGCCGCGTCGCAGAACGCCACGCGCACGGGCGTGATCGGCTTCGGCGTCGTGCAGAGCGCGCCCGCGCTGATGGCCGGCTCGCTGACGCCGCTCTCGCCGACGTGGATGAATGCGACGCAGATCAACATCCGCCCGACGAGCAACCAGGGCACGCAGCTGACGCGCCTGACGAACGCGCTGCGCACGCTCGGCCAGAACGACGCGAACAACCCGCTGCCGAACTATCCGCACATGACGTACGGCCTCGCGCCGACGCTCGCGATCTACGGCTTCCGTTCGCCGCCGGCCGACTGCGGCGTCGTCCTCGACTCGGGCCACAAGAAGGTCGAAGGCCTCGACTGCCTCGCGTCGCCGGCGATCGTCCCGCTGGTCGAGGACGAAGCGTTCGAGCAGATCATCCAGGTGCCGGACATGGCGAGCGTGCCGATGTCGCCGGTGATGTACGAGCGCTACACGATCCCGCGCGAGGCGCATGGCGTCGCGATGGTCAGCACGATCCAGTCGATGGTCGTCGCGCCGAGTCCCGCGACCGCCAACGAGAGCATCGACGCGCTGTCGAACACGATCGTCACCGCGGTGCTCGTCGACGGCATGCACCTCGACACCGCCGACATCTCCGGCGCGACCGGCCCCGCCTCGATGGACGTCACGGTGCCGGCCGGTTCGCAGCCGCGCCTGCTGACGTTCAACCCGCGCCTCGGCCAGGACGGCGCGCTGATGGCGCGTGCCGACGACTACGTGATCACGCTCTGGCAGATCCAGAACCCGGACAGCGCAGCCGCCAAGCTGCATGCGGTCCGCGTCTATCACGTGCTCGACGCCTCGCACGGCGTCTACATCGAAGGCCAGCTGCTCACGCCGGCGATCTACGTCTTCTCGATCTCGGCGCGCGTCGGCTTCCCGAACATCGCGCAGGGTGACTTCCGCACCGTGCAGTACCCGCTCGGCGAGAGCACGGTCTTCACGCGCCAGTTCCGCGTGCAGTAGTCCGGCTCGCGGACGCCTGTCCGGCCGCCCACCGGACGCCGGACATCGCGCACGCGGGGTTTCGCGCACTTGCGTGCGGCACGGTCCGTGGAATTGCGCGCCGCATGTCTCAAGACAAGAAGAACCGCTCGATCGCCGAGGCCGTGAAAGCGATCCACAAGCAATTCGGCTCCGGCGCGATCATGCGACTCGACGGAAGCGAGATCCAACCGGTCGAGGTCATTCCCACCGGCTCGATCGCGCTCGACGTTGCGCTCGGCTGCGGCGGCCTCCCGCGCGGCCGCATCATCGAGATCTACGGCCCGGAATCCTCCGGCAAGACCACGCTCACCCTCCACGCGATCGCGGAAGCCCAGCGCGCGGGCGGCGTCTGCGCCTTCATCGATGCCGAGCACGCGCTCGACACCGACTACGCCCGGCGCCTGGGCGTCGAGCTCGAGGACCTGCTCGTCAGCCAGCCGGACTGCGGCGAGCAAGCACTCGAGATCGCGGACACGCTCGTCCGCACGGGCGCGATCGATCTGATCGTCGTCGACTCGGTCGCCGCGCTCACCCCGAAAGCCGAGATCGAAGGCGACATGGGCGACGCGCACATGGGCCTGCAGGCGCGCCTGATGTCGCAAGCGCTGCGCAAGCTGACCGCGATCATTTCTCGGACGCGCACGTCAGTGGTCTTCATCAAAAAGAAGCCACCGCGAGAGACGGTGCAGCCTCGGCGCCGGAAGCGTCGCGAGACGTTGCCGCTACTCGTAGTGTCAGCTCCACCGCCCCATCGCGCATGACTGCCCCGCCCTTCGCGACGAGCGCGCGCACGATGCGCTGACGCTCCGTAGGGCTCGCAGTTTTCGCCAGGTCGCGAAGTCGCGCCACGAACGAGCTGAGCGCCTCGTGAGAGTGATCCGCGCGGGTGCTCGCAGCACGTTCGGCAGCGTCGAGCTGCTGACGCAACGCAGTGCGCTCACGCGCGACGGCGGCTAGCTCCTTGTCCAGCGCGGCCTCGCTGATTTGCTCGCGTCGAAACCGCGCGAGTAGCGCCGCCTCGTGCGCGTCGAGCTTCTCGAGCTTGCGTCTGTACGTCTTCACGTCATCGGCCCACGCGCGGCGGTTCGCGCTTCGTGACGCGACGTAACGCTCGATGTCCTTCGCCAAGCCAGGGCTTTCGAGTTCGCGCCGCAGCTCCTCCCAGACAGCCGCGTCGAGTTCCGCGGTCCGCACGATCGGCTCGTCGCAGCGGGTTTCGCCGATACGGGCGAGCTTGCGGGACCGACAGACGTACGCAGCTGGGTTCCGCCGCTTCTCACCGCGAACCACGTAGCCCGTCGCCGAGCGGATCGAGATCGGCGAGCCGCACGCGCCGCAGCGGGCGATCCCTTCTAGGAGATACACGTGCTTCGTCTTGATGAGGCCGCGCTTCCCGTGCTCGATGAGCCGCTCCTGCGCTGCGGCCCAGGTCGATTCCTCGACGATGCCCGGGACGCTGATGACAGCGCGCTTGCGCTTGTCGGCCGTCCATTGCCCCATCGCGTGGCGTGACCGCACGAGATGCCAGACCTTGTGACGCGACCACGGTCCACGGGGCGACGGCGCGTTGCGGCTGTAGAGGTCCTCGGCGATCGCCATGCACGACTCGCCGCGCACGACGCGATCGAAGATTTCGCGCAGCACGGCGGCTCGCTCAGCATCGATGGACCATGTGGCGGTCGCGCGGTCGTATCGCAGTCCGTAGGGCGTCGGCCCTGCGGGCTTTCGACCTTCGGCTATAGCGCGCAGCTTGCCGGCCTTGATGCGCTCGGCGCGCTTGCGGTTCTCCTCGGCGGCATACAACGCGCGTAGCGTCGCGTCGATTTGGCCGAACATCGTGCGCAGGTCGATCTCGCCGCCGCTCGGCGACACAATGCGAACGTTCGCGCGCTGGAACGGCCCGAGGATGGCGGCGCGCTCCTCGATGCTGTCCGTTCGCGTGAGCCGGTCGATGTCGGCGACCGCGAGCACGTCGAACGCGCCGCGCGCCGCGTCAGCCACAAGCCGAGCGAAGCCATCGCGCGCCTCGAGCTTGCCGGTCTTCGCGCTGCGGCCATCATCGAGGTACTCGCCGACGAGCGTCCACCCTTGCTGCGCGACGTACGGGCGCAGCACATGGAGTTGGCTTTCGATGGTGTGTGTCTCGCGCTGCGCGGCCGACGACACGCGCGCGTAGATGGCAGCGCGGGTCATGCGGGCCTCTTGTCGAGTAGCTCGACGAGCAGCTCGATGAACTGCTCACGAGCACCGGGCTGCGGCTTGCGCGTTACGAGCACGATGGGCTTTCCTTGGTCATTCGTCGACAGGGACGGGCGGGTGCGTGCCATTGGCGCGCCTCCAAGCTCGTTCCCTGGTGAGCTTCGTTAGGGTTGTCGGTTCCGCTTCGAACATGGATTCGCTACTTCGTCTTCCGCTTGTCGGCGGCTTCAGCCGCAGCAAGCGCCGGGATGAGCAGCGCGCGCAGTGCGTCAGCGCGCGTGAATGTCACGCCCGGTGTAGCCGCGCTCATGCGTCGGGCATGCGCATCGAGGTCCTTGACGATCTTCTCGTCGAGCCTGAACGCGACGAGCGGCGTGTTGCCCTTCTTTGTCTTGGCCATCGTGTCGATCTCCGTCATGCCGCGACCATCCTTGCAACCTGCATCGCCGCGAACGTGCGGCCGTTGCGCGCGCGATAGCCGGCGGCCTCAAGCGCCTTGGCGACTGCGCGCAGCGACATGCCTTGCGCGCGTAGCTCCTTCGCCCGCGTCATCGCTGCGAGCTCGTCGGCGACAGGCTCCAGTGCGGTGCCGTCGCTCGCGACCTTGTAGCCGAACCGGCTGTGACCGCCGATGTACTCGCCGTTCGCGACCTTGTGGCGCATCACGGCGGCCGTCCGCTCGCCGATGGCTTCGCGCTCCCACTGCGACACGCTCGAGAGCACATTGAGCACCATGCGCCCAGCAGCAGAGCTGGTGTCGACCTGCTCGGACACCGACTTCAACGCGCAATCGCCGTCGCGGAAGTAGCGGTCCACAAGGTCGCACAGGTCGCGGACCGAGCGCGTCAGGCGGTCCAGCTTCACGACCAGCAGAGCCTTCGCGGCGCCGCTCTCGAGCATCGCCAACGCGCGGGCGAGCGCCGGCCGGTCGATCGACTTCGCCGACACGCCCGCGTCGACTGCGATATCGACCAGGTCCAGCTCGAACAGGTCCGCGTACTGCCGGACCTTCGCCTCCTGCGCCTCGAGGCTGAGCCCGCGGTCCGCCTGCTTGTCGGTCGACACGCGGAGGTACGCGACGGTGGGAGTCTTGGCGGTGGGCTTCATGACTGTATGCCTTGTGTATAACACTCGGAATCAGGCATGGCAAGCTGGGTACTGGCAGACCCTCCACCGCAGCCCTCGTTGTGTAACGGCGGGTCCCCGTTGTTACGGATTTCGGCGCCGATCGAGTGTCGATCACGAGCCTTACCGGGGCTCATAACCGCGCTTCTACACCCGCGTGTCGCCGTGTAAGTCGTGTGCCTCACTCGCGTCAGTGCTCCGTCCGGGTCTTCTGTTCGAGGGCAGCCCTCAAATCGGCCTCGCTGGCCGTCTTGAGCACGTACTCGCGGATCTCGCCCATCTCCTGCTCGCTGACCGCGGCAGCTCCCCCGGGCTGTTTGGCGTTCTCGTGTTGCACCACGATGCGCAGCAGCTCGGCGTACGTCTTCGCGTTGGCTCGCCACTCTTCGCCGGGCATCTCGCCCTCCGGCATGGCCCGGATCGCCTGCTTGAGTCGGCGTCCAAGGCGCGCGGTGATATGCAGCGCCTCGCGCGCTTCGCCTTCGACCGTGCGTGCCTTCGTGCTCATCTCGTCGCCTCCTTCACGTCTGCGCCGATCGCTGCGAGCGCCTCGGCAGGTGTCCTCACGATCGCGGGTGCGGGGCCGCGCCACGCCTCCCACCACCGGACCTGGGCTTCGGTCATGTCTCCGCGACCGCCCTCGTGCTCTCGGTGCTCCGGCAGTCCGCCGCGCGCCCCCAGCGGGCGCTTGACCTCGAGCAAGTACATCCCACCGCGGAAGCCGACCAACAGGTCAGGGATGCCCGACTCGTTGAGCCTGCACACCGTCGCGCCAACTGAGCGCAGGGCGTCCACGATGCCGGGCTCGTTGCCGTCGCGCATGCGCGCGTAGCCGCCTTTCACGTGGCCTCCATGTCCCGGTGGCGGCGCGCCCATCGCGGTGCATCGCCTGGGCGAATCGGTTCCCAGTCGGTGCCGCCGCTGGTCAGCCGGCCGAGCGTGTAGTGCGGCGCGTACGCGCGGAACCGCCGATCGAAGTAACAGCACGCGACGAAGCCGGTCGCGCCGCCGCGGCGATCCTTCGGGACATGCACGAAGGTGGGCGCGTAGAACCACTTCGGCGACTCGAGGATATGCGCTGGCGCCAGCTGCACGACCTGCGTGCAAATCTTGATGATGTCGCTGGACCCGTGGAAATCCTCGATGTGCGGCACGACCTGGCGTGCGCGCTGGTCCCGTTTGCGCAGATGCGCGATGAGGATGACCGGCACACCAGCGCTAAGCGCCAGCTCGCGGATGAGCTTGACCGTCGCCTTGAAGCCGCGGTGCTCGTTCTCGTCCTCGATGTCGACGTAGTGCAAGTGGTCGAGCACCACGAGCTCGGCGTGGCCGCGGATGCGCTCGAACATGCGCTGTATGTCCGCGTGGCCGAAGTTCGCGCCGCGGTAGTACGTGTGCAGCTTGCTCAGCTTCTCGGCGATGAGCTGGTCGGCGCGCGCGTTGTAGCGCTCGCAGATGTCCTCGCAGTTGCCGACGAGCCAGTCCGGGTAGTTCAGCTCGCTGCGTCTCGCGTCGCCTGCTTTCTCGGCGAGCTCGGCGATGATGGCGTACTTGCTGCGCCGCTCGATTTCGTCCGGTTCGGCCTCGAGCGCGAAGTAGTAAACCCGCTTCCCTGCCATCGCGTTCGCGCGCGCGACGGCCGTGCCCAGCTCGGTCTTGCCGGCGCCGGTCTCCGCGCCGAGGAGCACGAGGTCGTGCGGCTGCAGCCCGCGGAGCAGGTCATCAAGGAACGCGTGGTGATAGAGCAGCGCCCTTGCCGCGAGGGCTAGGCGCCGGTCACGTTCGCCCGCGATGCGCGTTGGCGCGGTCCGGAACTCGCCAACGTCGGCGGCCTCGCTCGACCGTGCCGTCACCACGAATACCCTCCATCGGCATCCGGCTCATCAGTCGCGAAGAGTGACTCGGGGACAGTGCGCGACGGCGAGGGCGCGTCTCCGGTGGTCTGCCGAACCGGGCCGGCCTTCGCCTCCTCGATGTACTTCTCGAAGTTCGAGAGCGCGAGCAGTGTGCTAGGGCAGACGTGTCGCGCCATCTTCTCGGTGGGGAGCCATTCGGCCGCCTTCGCGGCGATCACAGCGCGGGCTTCGTCCGGCGTGTGGCCCGCCTTCACCAGGGCGGCAGCGAGCTTGATGGTCTGCCTGCTGGTGCCGTCGAAGGCGCGTCCGGTGACGCGGTTGATCTCGTCCACGGCAATGCGGGCCAGCTCGACAGCTTCGGGTGCCAGAGCATGCGAAGCGGGACGCTTCGTGTTCTTAGTCTGGCTAGGAAGGCTAGGAAGGAGTGACGCCGCGTGACGCCGCGTGACGTTCTCGTCACGTTCCGTGATGGCCCCGTCACGCTTCGTATCGCTTGCATCACGTTCCGTGATGACACCTGCAGCGTGGTCCCTTCGCCGAGCGCGGTACTCGCGAGCTCGCAGGCGGTCCGACTGCGCCGCTTCCTGCGCCTCCAGGAAGTTGGGCATCACGTACCCGCGACCGTCGCCGTGCTCGCGCACGCAGCCGTCCTCGAGCAGCTCTCGCAGCGCCTCGGTCACGACCTCGAAAGGCATCCCGGTATGCGCGGTGACGCCGCGCGCCCCGCGCTTCGTCTCGAGCACGCCAGCACGATCGACCTTGCGGAGCATCAGGCAGAACAGCGCGCGCGCCTGCCATGACCACGAGAGCCATGAGTCGGTGTCGCGGACGTAGAGCCGGACGTACTTTTCGTTGGACCAGTCCATCAGCGGCCCTCCGTGGTAACGGCCGCGCTGTCGCGCTGCGACGCACGAGGACGCCAGCCGCGGGACCAGGCCTCATTGAGGTCCTTCTCCGCGAGGCGAAGAACGACGATGTTGGCGTCACGCACTCCGGCGGCGCGAAGCCTTGCGATCGCAGCCTGCGTTGCGCTCTCGCCAGCTTCGTCGCGATGCGGCACGAGGGCGACGCGCGCCCCTGTACTCCGCAGAAGCGGAGCCGCCGCCTGCGCGACCTTGGGGATGCTGCTGGCGCCGTGTGCACCGAGCACAACAGCGCGTGGCCACGCGAGCAGTGCTGTCAGCGTGTCAAACAGACCTTCGGTCAGCACGACGGGCGGCCCGACGAGGTCTGTGACCTTGCCGCCGAACGTGCCCGCCGTCGGGCAGCCGGCGAGGCTGCCGATCTTCGGCTCGCCTCCGTCGATGCGGCGACAGACAACGTTGATGAGTGCGCTGTCGTCGAGTGCCCAGAGTGGACAGGCGATGTCACCCGATGCGTAGAAGCGCACGCGGTCGTCGCCGATGAGTGTCGCGACGTCGAGGCCGCGCGCGCGTAGGTACCCCTCGCCGCGCTCGTTTCGCCGGCTCCGTTCAAGCGCGCCCCACACCGTGGCGGACTTTCCACGTGCCTCGGCGGCCTCGCGTACACGCGCCTCGGCCTCCGCCTGGCGCGCACGAGCTTGCCGCTCGGCGTGCTCGCGACGAGCGTGCTCGGCCCGCTGCGGGTCGGAACTCGGCGTGACGCCCGCAATCTCAGCGGCTAGCTCGAGAACCTTCGGGAACTCCGCACGCGCGTCGATGCCCGCAAGCCCGCCTACGAGGTCGAAGATGTCGCCGTGGCAACCATGCGCGTGGTCGCTCCAGCGGCCAGTGTTAGCGTTGACCGCGACGGACTCACGCGAGCGCTGGCCGCATGTCGGACACAACTTGCCGCGCAGCTCATCGCCGGCCTGACGCATCTGGACGCCGAAGTGGCGCAGCACCGCGTGCGGCGTCAGAGCCAGCGCCACCTCCTCGCGTGTCACCCGTTGCATGCGTCCTCGCTTTCCGCCGCTTCGGGAACCTCGAGGGCACATACGTCCTCGTCGAGGGCGTCATCCAGCCGGTGCCGCGCGATCGCGTTGACGAGGTCACCGCGGCGTACGACGGCAGCCAGAGCATCGCCGCTGCGAACGGAGTCGTGGAACAGGCGAGTCGCGACGGCGATTGCGTAGCCGTTCGTCACTGCCTCCGGGTAGTCTGTTGTCGAGCTCGGCGCCGAGCCGGTTGCGATGGACGGCGCCGGGCGGTCAGCCGCGCGCATTTAGCCGATGACACGAGGCGATGGACGCTTCGTGCTCGTGCGGATTCCCTGGTCAGCGCGGTTGGAGGTGGATGCGTTGATGCGGCCGAGTAGTGCGTCTCGAATTTCGCTAGGGCGTCCGTACCAGGCCCTACCGATCCTCCGGACCACGCCGCGCTCGAGTAGCTCGGGCATGATGCGACGACGGGCCGTTTCAATGCTCGTTCCAGCGATGCCGCTGATGTCGGCGAGCTGCAGGCGTCGAAGGTCATCGGTCCCTTCGGGCAGCGCCTGCGTCGCTGTGCTGCGACTCTTGCTCATGAGACTTCCTTCCAGGTTGCGAACGGGTTGCCCCTCGCTTGCCTTCCCTGGTGGCAGTCGCCGCCGCGCTTGCGGCGCAGCGATCACGAGTTGCCTCAGATTTATTCATGACGCTCACCGATGTCAAGGTTGGTCGTTCGGCGCGATCCCCGATGTTCGTGCTAGCGACCTACTACTAAATAGATGTCCGCTTGGCTCATGGGCCATGAGCGCGACGCGTCTTCTTCGTCGACTCCGACGGAATTCCTGACTTCAGTTCTCGGCATAGCGGTAGCTGACTACGTGATGCCGAGCGCGATGCGCACAGCGATGGACGCGGCAACGGACACGGGGAACATGGTCGGGCTCGTGGCCATCACGATCACGACCGTCTTGCACGCGCTCGACTTCGACGCGGAGCGCAACGCTGTTGCGAATGCTGTTGCGGCGAACAACGCGATGGACAACGATGAGGACGTACGCAGCTCGTTGGCCACTGGGACGGCGACGGGTCAGGTAGCGGAGCCGTCCCCCTTGAGCCAGCAGCAGCCGACCACATCGCCGATCGTCATGCTCGAACCGAGCGTGATGGATGTGCTGATGGCGGGCTATCGCATCGTGCTCGCCAAGGTCGACAGCGACGCTAACTCGCACATCAAGCCAGCCGCGCGCAGTCGATACGCGGCCATGACCGCCGTGCAGGGGCTGTTCAACTGGCTCCCATCGGACAAGCGCGCCGAGCTCGAGGGACGCGCGACAGACATCGTCGAACTGGTGCTCAGCAACGCAGCCGCGGCACCGGCGCCAACAGGGCTGCAGTGAGGGATTCGACACGATGAGCGATTGGTACGATCCAACCTCGTGGGGCGCTGACTGGTTCGGCGGCATGACGGCCGGCAAGCCTTCGGACTACGCCGGCCAGACGCAGTACCAGGACCGGAACAACATCCAGAACATCATCCAGCAGGGCATCAACGGCGTGAACAACCGCCAGACTCCGCAGGCCTCGGGGTACTCACCGTACTCGGGCATGCAGATGGACCAGGCGCGGCAGCTCCAGGCCATCGCGTCGGGTCAGCAGCAGGGTGCCGGCGAACTCGGCGTGCAGCGCCAGGTCCAGAACGCGCTGGCCGGTCAGCAAGCGATGGCTCGCATGGCGCGCGGCGGTAACGCCGGCATGGCGCAACTCGCGGCCAGTCGCAATGCGGCGGGTATCGGCCTGTCCGGTGCCGGCATGGCGCAACAGGCCGCGATGCAGGACCAGACGAACGCGCAGGGACTGCTTGCGAACGTCGTCGGTCAAGGTCGGCAGCAGGACCAGGCTCTGCAGATTGCCAACGTGGACGCGCAGCTCCGCGCGATGGGCCTCAACGACCAGGCACGACTCGGCTACCTCCAGCAGTACACCGGCATGGATGCGAACCAGCTCCAGGCGATGATCCAGGCGTACGGGTACGCGAAGGGCGCGACGGGTATTGCGCCCGCGCTGTTCTCACAGGCTGGGCAGACGCTTGGCCAGGTCGCTGGTATGGCGGCGAAGGCCGGGGCCGCCTGATGAGCGCCGCGGCTTCGCCGGAGCTACTTCCGGACTTCCTCCGCGAATGGGCCAAGACCCCGACGCTTGACCCGGTCGACTTCGTTGACGTGGTCACGAAGGAGATGCGCCGCACCGGCCATGTACTCGACGAGGTGAAGAGAGCGCGGTGGCTGCAGCTCGCGCGTGAAGGCGCGAAGTCTCCGGCCGCGCGTCAGCTCCTCATCGAAGAGTTCTTCGCCGAGACCGCAACCTGGAACGCGGGCGCCCCGACGAGCGCCGACGACAACTCTGACCTCTTCGGGTGGGACTGAAGATGGCGTTGGTGCAAACGCCCGACGGGCGCACCGTCCTCGTCCCCGACTTCCTGACGCCGCAGGTTCCACAGCTCGATCTGTCCACACTCGGACCGCGTGGAACCGGCTCGACGCTGCCCGGTGACCAGGCTCCGCCTCCGCCGCCTCCACCGCCGCCCGAACCGATCCTCGCCTCACCGACAGGAACCGGGCGCAAGGGCGGTCAGACGTCGCGCATCGGCGAGGCCGGTGGCTTCGTCGGGCAGGAGATTCCGAATCTCCCTGTGACGCCGACCGCGAGCGTGACGGGCGGTGCACTACCGAGCGCGATGCCACAAGTGGCGCCTGCTGGTGCTGCGCCGGACCTTCCGGCAGTCGTGGTGCCGTCGCTGGCCGCAGGCGTGGGGGATGCGAAGCCCGGCGCGCTCGCGAAGGCGAACAAGGCGTACGACCAGCAGCAGGCGGCGCAGGCTGCCGCGCAGAACCGTGCGCCATCCATCCAGGACGTCATGGCCGCGCAGCGTGAAGCGAACGCTGATTCGCTCGCCGCCATCGACCAGGCGACGCGTACGCAGCAGCTCGAGGCTGACGCGATCTACAAAGCTCGGCAGGCTGCAGACGTCGAGGCGGACGCCCTACGGCAGCAGCGCGCGCAGTGGGAGCAAACGCGCGACCGCGTGATCGCGCAGAAGACCGCGTTTCAGGACGCCGCACGCACCGAAGCGGACAACTACAAGATCGACAGCTCGCGCTACTGGCGCGACGCATCGACGGGCACACAGCTCCTGTGGGGACTCGGCATGGTCCTCTCCGGCATCGGCGAAGGCTTGCGCGGGAACACCACGAACCCGGTCATACAGATGCTAAACCAGCGCATCGAGCGTGATGTGAAGGACCAGTTCGCGGAGCGCGACCGCCTCAAGGACCGCGCTGGCAACGCGGAGCACGACCTCGATCGGTACAACGCGTTCTCGCAGAACACGGACGCGCAGTATCACCAGCGGCTTGGCGAGGTGTACACGACGCTCGCGAACCAGACGATCCCCTCGATCGCGGCGCAGTACGGCAACCGCGAGGCTCAGAACCGAGGCGCACAGTTGCGTGCCGAGTTCGAGCAGAAGGCCACTGACAACTTCGCCAAGGCTCACGACATGGCGGTCACCGATGATCTCCACCGTGAGCAGATGCAGCAGGAGCGGCAACGCACTGCGCTCGCCTGGGCGAACTACTCGCAGGGCGTGAAGCGCGACCAGCGCGACTTCGACGAAAGCACGCGGCGCTTCAATCTTGA
The DNA here is from genome assembly GCA_019237945.1 of Deltaproteobacteria bacterium. Classification (GTDB taxonomy): domain Bacteria; phylum Myxococcota_A; class Polyangia; order Haliangiales; family Haliangiaceae; genus JABFXX01. The sequence goes on from JAFAOG010000381.1 coordinate 17,046, forward strand.
CCGTCAGGACCGCATCGACGCACTGCAGGCGCAGTACTCGGCGGCCGGCGATAAGGCGCTCGCCGACCAAGCCGCGCAGCAGGCGAAGCTCGGCATTGGCGACCCGACGACGGGTGCATCTCTGCTGCAGCCCGAGGCCAAACCGCTCCTCGAGCAGGCCGACGCCTTCGAAAAGGCTGCGCGCAGCGCTCCTGGCTCGCAGGCAGCCGCGCTCAAGCTTCAGGCGGACGCCCTGCGCAACCGCGCCGAGGTCCAGTACGGCTGGAAGGCGCGTAACGAAGCCGAGGCAGAGAAGATCGACGAGACCGTGGGCTCGTCGCAGCACCTGCTCAACGTCATCACGAAGATCAAGCGCACGCTCGGAGATGACCCGTCGTCGCTGGACCGGCAGACCTGGGCCGCCCTGTCCTCGGAGTTCAACCAAGCGAAGGTCGCGTATATCCAAGCTCACGGCGCCAAGCCATCGAGCCGCGAGATGGAGGCCATCTCCGAGGTGTTCGGCGGCGACCCGGACGACTTCATCACGCGTGTCGGCGCGCGCAGCAAGTTGCAGGCGCACCTCGATGCCGTCCAGTCGGGGACGATGGAGGAAACGTCCACGTTCCTCAAGCAGCACCGCTATCGCGGCGACTGGCGCCCGCAGGTTCCTGACGCGCCTGCACCCGAGCTCCTCAACGGGAAGACGAGCCTCGAGGCCGCCGAGGCTGCGGAACCCGGCGCGGCTGGCAAGGCATACCGCGCCATCGCAACGCTCGGCACGGGCGGCGATCGCGGCGGAATCTTCGATCCGCAGGGACGCGCAGAAGAGAGCTACACCACGCCGACCGGCCTCACGAACGAGGATGACGCGAAGGTCATGGCACTCGTGAAGCAGTGGAACGCCGGGAATGACAAGCAACGCGCGGATGTGGTGACGCGTCTCGCACAAATCGCGTCGTCGCCTCGCGAAGCGCTCGCCAACGCTGTCATCGGTCGCGTTCGCGGTGAGGACCCTGCTCTGTTCGCGCAGGTGTTACCGCTGCTGCCGCTCGAACGTCAGCAACGCGAAGCCGAGATGCAGAAGGCGTTGCAAGGAACCGACGCGATCAATCTCGTCACGCCGTGGGGCAACTACGCGCGCACGTCGACCGGCTACAAGCCCGTCAGTGGGAGGTAACGCATGGGCGTCATCGTCCGCTCGCCCGAGGGCAATACGCAGGAGGTCCCTGCCGAACGCCTGCAATTCTTCGTCGACAACGGCTACACGCCGCTCTCGACGAGCGATGCCGGCGCCGCTCTCACCGCGCCCGAGAAACAAGGCACCGGAGCTGCTGGCAGCGTCGTCGCTGGGCTGACGTCGCTCGCGTCTGGCGCGACGCTCGGCGGTTCGGACCTCGCGCTATCCGGCATCCTCCCTCGCGGCGAGCGCGAGTACGTCGCGCAGTCTCGCGAGAACCATCCGTACATCTCCACCGCGGGCGAACTCGTTGGTTCGCTCTCGCCTGTTGGGCCAGCGGGCGAACTCACGGGGATTGGTGAACGCATCATCTCCGCTGGTGAGGACGCTGGCGCGCTGACGAAGGCAGCCTACACGGCCGGTGGCTCTGCGGTGATCGGCGCGGGTCAAGCCGGCGGCGACTACCTCTCCCAGGTCGCGCTCGAGGACAAGCCGCTCAGCGCGGAGGCATTCGTAGGCGCGATGGGGCACGGCGCGCTGTGGGGAAGCGCCATCGGTGGCGCGCTGTCGCTATCGAGCGACGGCCTCGCGCGCCTCAAGTCGCTGTTCCCCGAAGCCGAGGTCACCGAGGCGGCGGCGCAGCGCATCGACCAGGATGCGACGCGCGAGGTCTCGCAGGCTCTCGACGACGGCGACGCAATGCTCGACACGAGCGCTCGCAAGCTGCGCGAGTTGCGTGTGCAACGCTCACAGGTAGCGCTCACCGAGAAGCAGCAGCTCGCGGATCTCCGCGTGCAACGTGCCCAGGCCCAGCTCGAAGCAGAGCAGGCGCGCACTGCTGCGGCGCAAGCCCGTGCGGAGCGCATGAAGGCGGGGACGCCGCGTACGCGCAAGGCATTCGAGCCGCAGAGTCCAGTGGACGCGCCGACCACGCTGCCGGAGACGGCGGGACCAACCGGCGAAACGCAGGTCAGCCAGACGTCGTCAGCTCAGCCTGGCGGCTCGACGCTACTCGACCAACTCCAGGCGACCAAGGCCGGGCTCGATGCCGGGGCTTCGCTTGGCGAACTGTCAAATGCGCAACGCGGCCTCGGCGCTGACGTCGACACCGCGCTCGCGCAGACGAGCCCAGAAGTCGGCAAGGTGCTGCACACCGACAAGCAGCTCCGCATGTCGCGAGACCAGGTCAAGGAGTGGCTCGCTGACGTGCGCGCCAAGACGGCGAAGAACGTCGAGGAACGCGGGTACCGCGTGAGCTACGAAGACAGCTTCACGGGCGGCAAGTCCGCTGCGGGCATTGGCCGGAAGCTCGATCGCGTCACGACGTTGGTGGACGAAACGGAGCAGGCTGCGGCTCGTCGCGGTGAATTCATCGATCGCTACAAGAGCGAACCGACGATCGCGGAGCGCATTCTCGACGGCGCGCAGCCTCCGGCTGGCGCCACCGCGGACGCCATCCTCGGCGCGTCGCGACTCCAAGCCGCTGACCGCGGTCGCGATCTCGAGGCGACCATCGAGAGCGCTCTGCGCAAGCACATGGGGGAGCACGTCGACATCGGTCCGCAGGTTGACCGCGCGGCGAAGGTGCTCGGCGACTACGAACATGCGCTCGCCGAGCATGTCGACGCGCTCAAGGGCATTGGCGAGCCCGTGCCGGCGACGGCCGAGCAGCGCGCGCAGGCGTACCGCCAGGCGCAGCAGGAGCACGCGGACAAGGCCGCGGCGAGCTCGGCGAAGGCCGCGCAGGACATCAAGGACAAGCTCCAGCCGGCGCTGACAGGCGCATCCGAATCGAGGACGCAGCAACTTGCGAAGAAGATCGGCAAGGCGGCCACGGCTCTCGAGCTGCTCAAGACCCTCGGCGTTCACGTGCCTGCGGTGTCCGCGATTCCCGTCATTGGCCCGGTCCTGGGCACGTTCCTCAAGGCCAAGGCCGTGATGGGCGTGCTCGGGCGAAAGGGCGGTTCTGTCGCACGGACATCGGAAGCGGTGATCGCGAGCAAGGCTGCCGCGACGCGCAATCGGGTGACTTCAGCGGTTCGCGACGCGCTCGACGTCGGGTCTCGCGGTGCGCGCGCAGCGGCTCCGAAGGCCGCTGGCGCTGCGGCGATCCTCGCCCATCGGTTGTTCCCGGCGCCTGGTGACACGAAGGCGAATCCCGCGCCGGAACGCGGCGACGTCTTCACGCTGTATCAACGGCGACTCGATGAGGTTGCTCGCGCGAGCCCGCAGGCGATTCGCCAAGCTGTTTCCGACCGGGTGCAGACGTCGGATCCGCAGCTGCTCGACAGCATCGTCGACGTGCAGCAGCGCAAGCTGTCGTTCCTCGCGTCGAAGATGCCGCGCATGGTCGCTGCACCTGTATCGGGCGATGGGCTGCCGCGCACGCCGTCGAAGGTCCACATCGAGCAGTGGTCGCGCTACGTGGACGCTGCGGAGAACCCGGCCGGCGTGCTCGAGGCGGTCGCTGCCGGCCATGCCGTGACGCCGGAGGCCGCGGAGACTCTGCGGGTGGTCTACCCGTCGCTCTACCGCGAAGCGCAGATGACGCTGCTCACGCAGGTCCACCAGATGAAGAAGCCGCTGCCTCGTGTCCGGCGAGCGTCGCTGTCCATCCTGTTCGGCGTGCCCCTCGACAACTCGATGACGCCCGCACACATCCAGTTCCTCGCGCCAAAGACGGCCGAGGAGCACGCGGCGGTGCAGAGCGCGATGGCAGGCGTGTCGCCAGGACATGCGCTCCGAGCGCAGGTGAACATCGGCAAGATGACGATGACGTCGCTCGACAGACGAGCGGCACGCTGACGCTGCAGCTGGCGACGCTACTGCTGCGGCTTCTTGGCCGCGTCCGACTCAGCAGCCGTTGGGAAGGGCTGCTTCAGGAGCCGGAAAATCTCGTGCGCCACCGTGATCGCCGCCTCGCTGTTGGCCATGAGCTTCTCGCGATGGCGTTCCAGCTTCTTCGCTTTGGCATGCTCGGGCATCGACGGATCGACCTCTGGATCGTGATAGTCGGCGTTGATCCTCAGCGACATGAGGTGCTTGCCCTTGATACCGACCTCGTTCTCATCTGCAGACAGCGACGTGTTGTGCTCGATCGCTTCCCAGTACGGCTTATGCGAATTCGAGGGCGCATCGATCTCGTGCTTGTTCGCGCGCATGTACGCCTTCGTGACGTTGTACGCCGCGTAGTACGCACGGCTGATCGCCGACCTTACGCGCCCGAGTTCGTAGTCGTCGGCGCACTTCTTTGGGCGTAGTCGCTCCGCTACTCGGACGTACCAGCGCCAGTCCCACACGTCGGCGAATAGTCTAGCGTCAGCGTGACGCCGCGAACAACTCCGCGCGTGCGGACCATCCACCACTCCCGCAGGAACTTCGAGAACGCGGGCTCCGCCTCGGCCGGCGCGAGTTTAGTGGGCACCTCGATAAGGAGGTCTCCGTCCGCATCGCAGCTGAGCTTGGGCTCGCCGGCTACGAAGTCGCGACGCGTGAGTTCAGCGCCCGCGTCGCACAGGACTCGGACGACGTCCGCCTTCTCAAACAACTTCGCCGCCACCGCCCCGGCATCGGTCAGTTCGTACGCGCGCTGCAGACAGCTGACCGTCCTCGCGACGAGTTCGATCGCGCCAAGGTCGGGCTTCCTCGCGTGGCCTGCATCGACCTGCCGCTCGAGGCGGTCAAGTCTAAGCTCGAGGTCACGTTGCCCGAGCGCGAGCTGGTCGATTTGCTCGACAGCGTTGGCCATATCACTCGATAGCTCCGAAATCGTCTGGCGCTGGATAACCCACTCGGAATGGCCGCCGTACCGCCCGTAGTCGGACATGATGACGTGCCGAGCATGGACGATGAGCTGGGCCAGCTCATCGCTGGCTTCGAGTGGAAGGCCCTCGATGAGTTCCGGATCCTCTTCGACCTCGACCTCGCTCGGCCAGCTTCGGTCTTCAACAACGATAGGCATCGTCTATTTCGCCTCGTCGCGGGGTACAAGGAACGGTAGCACGTCGTTCCAGATTCGCTGTTCCAGACTCGTCACGTCGGGCCAGCCTGCTGCCTCCGTCTCGGCGATTATCGTGACGAGCATCTCATGTTCTTTGGCGCGCAGTGGGGAAAACATTCGGACCAGGTCCGTACCGTTGACGCGCCAGAACGTTCCTAGCGGAGTCGCCGTAATCGAGCCGAAGCGCTCCTCAGCTGCGACGACGAGGGGGCTAGTCCAGCCGGTCATCAGATACGAAAGGTGGACGCTCGTCGCCTGGCTCTCAGGCCGCGATGACCACAGCTGCCTCAGCTTGTCTTCAAGGTCTGGGACGTTACGACGGAGGATGTGCTCGGGAACGTCAGTGTTCGGCATCGCCTCCCACTCGAGCGTCCAATCATCCATGGCCGTCTCCGCGCCGCGCTTGCGCCGCACGCGGGCTTTCCGCGCTGAAAAGTAGGTCGCCTCAGGCCGGCCACCGATCGGAACCGAGTACAAGCGCCCACGGGTGAGCTCGCCAATGCCGAGCGTTGCGAGCTCCTCGTCGGTCGCCGCAGGTGCAGTGCGCCGTACCTGGAGGCTCAGGATCCGAACACCCGCGGCACGACCGGCGACCACCTGGTCGAACATGTCCCCCTCGGTTGTCCCCGAGCGTCGAGGCGAAATCAAGTTAACGGACCGTCGGAAGTGACCGCGGCATCAGCTCCCGCAGTGCGCCGTACATTCGTTACAGACGAGGCGGACGCTTCTTCGTGAGTTCGCGCCAGCCTACGCCGATCGCGGCGGCGACGGCACCAACGATCGCGAGCGCGACCGCCTGGTCATGGCCAGAGCGCCTCGCGAAGTCAGAACCGACACCGACGACGAGAACGGCAACGACAAGCGCGAGCGCCACCATCAACGTCCGGTTCTGCACGTGAGCAGTATACCCGCCGACACGGTGCCGCGACGCAGGAACTCGACGTGACGCGCTACGCTCGGCAGCCATGCGCCGGTACCTGTCGCCCAGCGACATTGCGGCATCCCTCGGCATCTCGAGACGCGCGGTGTATCGAATGCTGCAGGACCTGCCACGGGTTCGCCTCGGGCGATC
>JAFAOG010000382.1 GCA_019237945.1 Deltaproteobacteria bacterium
ATGTACATGCCCGACGGCGTGCGCGCGCTGCTCGAGCTCGCGTTCGCGGACCAGAGCAAGCTGACGCGCACGATCTACAACATCGCCGCGTTCTCGCCACGCGCCGACGAGATCGCGAAGTCGGTCAACCGCGCCATCCCCGAGGCGAAGTTCACGTACACGCCCGACCCGGTGCGCCAGGGCATCCTCGATAGCTGGCCGAAGTCGATCGACGACTCCGCCGCTCGCCGCGACTGGAACTGGAAGCCGAGGTACGACCTCGACGCGATGACGGACGACCTCGTCCCGCGCGTGCGCCGGATGCTCGAGCTCGGCGCGATCCTGTCGCACTAGCCGCCGGGCAGCAAACCGCGCTCGCGCAGCGCCTCGCGCAGCAGCTGCTTGCCGCCGGTCTCGATCACGTCGCCGTGCGCCATCACGATGCGGTCGAACGGCCACGCGAGCACGCGCTCGATCGACTCGAGGAACGCGCCGCGGTTCTTCACCCAGTGCGTCCACGGCCGCGGCATCGCGAAGCGCTGGTAGACGCCCATCGCGCGGAACGTCAGCTTCGACAGCCAGCCGGTATCGCCGTGCATGTTGAACACGAGGTCCGCGGTATAGATCGTGCCGCTCGCGCGGTGGAAGAACACGACCTCGTTGCGCTTCGGCGCGCCGTCGAGGACCTCGAAGTCGAGCTCGTCGCCGAACGGCCACGGATCGCGGCCGAGCACGTTGACCTCGCCGAGCTCGGGCTCCTTCTCGGCGAAGCCCGGCGGAGCCCACAGCGCGGCGTACGGCGCCAGGCGTTGCGACTCGCAGATGTGCTTGTGATGCAGCAAGCTCGGCGCGACGATCGCCTCGACGGTCGGCAGGATCGCGTGCTCCGCCGCACCACCGACGGGCGAGATCAGCACGCGCCGGGACGCCACATAGAGCGAGCGCAGGGGAATTCGCACGCCCGGAAGCAGCGCGAGCTCACCGTCGAACGACTGGGGTTTCGCGATGCTCCACCCCGGCCCACCAAATTCTCTGACGTACGTAGGAACATCCATAGTGCGTACAATTGCACCGGGTGTGCCTGTCAGTTCGCGGCGTCGGCCCACGCGAGACCGGTATCGAAGCTCTGCAGCGTCGCGCCGGTCGCCGGATCGAATTCGTAGACGAGCCCCGCGTTCGACAGGCCCCACAGGCGGCCGCGGAACCCCGAGAGCGACAGCACGTTCGCCGGCCCGGTGAACGTCAGCACGATCGCGGTGCCGGTCGTCGGGTTCACCGACGCGATGCACGTCGGGTTGCAGCCGGGCCCGTAAAACGTGCCGTAGAGGCCGCGCGAGTGCACGTACGCGAGGTCGCCCGCGATGCTGAGCCCGGCGCCGAACGGTCCGACGACGGTCTCGGCACCGGTGGCCGGGTTGATCGTGTAGAGGTGCGCGACGTTCGCGGTCTCGCCCATGTTGTCGGTGCCTGCGAACCACGCGCCCTCGGCGCCGAGCTCGCCGGCGGCCGCGTAGGCAAGGCCGTAGAAGTCGTGCTGCGTGATCGCGCGGGCTTGCAGCACCGTGCCGGTCGCCGGATCGATCTGCAGCAGCTTGTCGTCGGTCGATGGAATGCCGTAGAGGATGCTCGAGTTGCCCGCGAGCGCGAACATCGAGAACGTCGTGCCGCCACCGGCGATCGGGCCGAGCATCGTCGTGTTCTGCGACACGATGTCGATGCCGTAGAGCGTGCCCGCCGTGCACGCGAGCATGTAGGGCTCGACCTTCGGCGCATCGATCGCCGATGCATCGCCGGGCGCGTCGTGGGGCACCGTACCGTCGACGGCGTGCGGCGCGTCATCCGTCGCGGCCGAGCGTGCGGAGAACCCGCAGCCGGCGACGACGAGCAGCAGGTACCGCACGCCACGATCGTATCGTGGTAAGCCCGCTTCCGTCATGTACGACAACGCGAAGTCCGTCTACGGTCAGCAACTGGCAGAGATCGAGGGCGCGGGGCTGTGGAAGCACGAGCGCTTGATCACGTCGCCGCAGGCGTCGCACATCACGACCAGCGGCAAGGAAGTGATCAACTTCTGCGCGAACAACTACCTCGGCCTGTCGTCGCATCCGCGCGTGATGGCCGCCGCGAAGAAGGCGCTCGACGAGCGCGGCTACGGACTGTCGAGCGTGCGCTTCATCTGCGGCACGCAGGATCGCCACAAGGAGCTCGAAGGCGCGATCTCGAAGTTCCTCGGCACCGAGGACACGATCCTCTACTCGAGCTGCTTCGATGCGAACGGCGGCCTGTTCGAGACGCTGCTCGGCGAGCAGGACGCGATCATCAGCGACGCGCTCAACCACGCGTCGATCATCGACGGCATCCGGCTGTGCAAGGCGGACCGCCAGCGCTACGAGCACGACAACCTCGACGACCTCGAGGCCAAGCTCAAGGCGACGCAGGGCGCGCGGCTGCGCATGATCGCGACCGACGGCGTGTTCTCGATGGACGGCGACATCGCGCGCCTCGATCAGATCTGCGACCTCGCCGAGAAGTACGGCGCGATGGTGATGGTCGACGACAGCCACGCGACGGGCTTCACCGGCAAGACCGGTCGCGGCAGCGCGGAGCTGCGCGGGGTGCTGAACCGGATCGACGTGTTCACCTCGACGCTCGGCAAGGCGCTCGGTGGAGCAAGCGGCGGCTTCACGAGCGGTCGCAAGGAAATGATCGACCTGTTGCGCAATCGCTCGCGGCCGTACCTGTTCTCGAACACGCTCGCGCCGCCGATCGTCGCCGGCTCGATCGAGGCGCTCGCGCTGCTGACCGAGTCGACCGCGCTGCGCGACAAGCTCGAGGCGAACACCAAGCACTTCCGCGCGGGCATGAAGGCGGCCGGGCTGACGATCCGCGAGGGCACGCACCCGATCACTCCCGTCATGCTCGGAGACGCGAAGCTCGCGGTCGACATGGCGCAGCGGCTGCTCGCGCACGGGATCTACGTGATCGGGTTCTCCTACCCTGTCGTACCCAAGGGCCAGGCGCGCATTCGCGTGCAGGTGTCGGCCGCACACTCGACCGAGGACCTCGACCGCGCGATTTCTGCATTCGCGACGGTCGGCCGCGAGCTGGGCGTCGTCCAGTGACCGCGAACGAGATCATCGCGAAGATCCGCGCGGCGTTGCCCGACGCCGAGGTCGAGATGCAGGACCTCACCGGCACCTCCGACCACTGGAAGGCGGTGATCGTCTCGGGGCAGTTCGCAGGCAAATCGTTGATCGAGCGCCATCGGCTCATCAACGCGGCGCTCGCCGAGGAGCTCAAAGGGCCGATCCACGCCCTCACGCTCGACGTCAAAACGCCCGACGAAGCCGCGCGGTAGCTCACGGGTAGCTCTCGGTAACTTCGCGGCTTTCGCGGCTGCGTGCAAACGCGGGTCATGCGACGCTTTGGATCCCGGAGACCATGGGCGCAGACCCTGTTGCCGAAGAGCAATTCGGTCCCTATGCCGTGTACGAACGCTTGGGCGTCGGCGGCATGGCGACCGTCCATCGCGCCCTGGAGCGGGGCCCCGATGGCTTCGAGCGCATGGTCGCTCTGAAGCGTCTGCTGCCTCACCTCGCGGACGACGCAAGTTTCATCAAGTCGTTCGTGCGCGAGGCAAAGCTCGCGTCGATCCTCAACCACATCAACATCGTCCAGATCTACGAGCTGGGCCGTGTCGGCGCCGAGTACTTCATCTCGATGGAGTACATCGACGGGCGCGATGTCCGTCGCATCCTGCGCCACGCGCGCAAGGTCACCGGCCCGCCGCCGATCCACGTCACGGTCGCGCTGATGCTGCAGCTCTGCGAGGCGCTCGACTACGCGCACGCCAAGGTCGACGAGGACGGCACGCCGCTCAAGCTCGTCCACCGCGACGTGTCGCCGTCGAACGTGATCGTCACGAGCGCGGGGCACTTGAAGATCATCGACTTCGGGATCGCGAAGGCCGAGTCGAGCCAGCTGCGCACGCAGACCGGTCGCGTGAAGGGCAAGCTCGCGTACATGGCCCCGGAGGCGATCGCCGGAGGCCGCGACCTCGACGCGCGCAGCGATCTGTGGGCGGTCGGCGTGATCCTGCACGAGCTGCTGACGGCGCGGCCGCTGTTCGCGAGCAAGAACGAATACCAGACGCTGCTGAAGGTCCAGAAGGGCGACATCATGCCGCCCTCGACGTTCAATCAGGGCTGCCCGCCCGAGCTCGACGCGATCGTGTTCAAGGCGCTCGCGCGGGATCCGAACGACCGCTTCGCCAGCTGCGGGGACATGCGCGAGGCACTCCTCGAGGTCAAGCAGCACTACTCGCTGCAGACCGGCTACCGCGATGTCGCGGCGTGGCTCGACTGGGCGTTCTCGCTCGAGCAGCCGACCGGTTTCAACAACCAGCCGACGACCGGCGTCAGCGAAGTCGATCCGGTTCACAAGCAGGTGCGGCCGAAGACGCCGCGTCCGTCACGCAACCGCGAGGAGGACGAGGCGGTCGAGATGGTGTGGGGCGCCGACGGCGGCGGCGGCCACGACAGCGGCGGTCCCTTGCTGCTCGACGACGTGCCCGACGTCAGCGCGAAGTCCGCGCGCGGCGACGCCGAGGACATGTCGGGCGCGCAGGCGAGCGGCGACCTGCTGACGCTCAAGACGCCGACCGGCGAGATGGCGCCGCTGACGATGCCGGAGCCGCGCAGCCCGGCGCTCGCGCGCGGCACCGAGCTGCCGATGGCGCGCGGCAGCGAGCAGATGCCGTCGGCGACCGGCTCGCAGCCCAAGCAGCGGCCGGAGGGTCCGCAACGCCCGGCGCGGCAGACCGGCATGATCAACGTGCCCAAGCCCGCGGGCACCGCCGCGGGCGCGCAGCAGATCTCGCGGCCGCCGGGCCGCCAGACGGGCAGCATCAACGTGGCGCGCACGGTGACGGGGCAGCCGCGCACGACGCCGCAGGCGATCTCGGCGCAGCGGCAGAGCGATCGCGTGCCGACGCCGCCCGCACCATCGGACTTCTCGGACACCGAGCCGACGACCGCCGAGGCCGGCTCGCCGCTCCAGGTCGTCGACTCGCCGTCGTCGGCGCTGCGCCACGAGGACCTGTTCGGCGACGACGAGCACAACAACCTCGCCGCCGCCGACAACGTGGCGACGATCGCACAGCCCAAGCAGCGCAAGGAGACCGAGTTCGAGGTCACGACGAACCCGGCCGCGAAGGCGTTCGAGCCCGAGCTGCCGGTCGTGCCGGTCGTCCGGTTCTCGAAGACCCACAACGTGCCCGCGATTCCCGAAGCGCCGCCGCCCACGACGGTGCCACCGCCGATGGGAACGCGCGCGCCGTCGATCCCGCCGCAGAATCTGCTCAAGCCGAAGTCGCCATCGCAGGCGATGCCGGTCGCGCGCGTGACGACGTCGTCGAGCCGCGGGCCGTGGCTGGCGATCGGGATCGGCGTCGTGCTCGCGAGCGCCGCGGGGACCGCGTACCTCGTGCTGTCGGCGAGGCACGCCGGCGATGCAAGCGCGCACGTGACGGCGCCGACGACGCCGCGCGAGCCCGTGATCACGACCGGCACCGTCAAGTTCGTCAGCGAGCCCCCCGACGCCGAGATCACGATCCAGGGCATGGCGCCGCACGCCGGCTCGCCGTGGCAGATCGATCTGCCCGCGGGCATCCACCAGATCGAGATCCATCGCCAGGGCTACAAGTCATGGCTGACGTCGCTCGAGCTGTCGGCGCGAGAGACCCAGACGCTGCGTGTCGTGCTCGAGCCGCTGTCGCAAGCGGCCGCGAACGTCGACGCGACCCTCACGATCTCGACGACGCCCGCCGGCCTCGACGCGCTCCTCGACGGCAAGCCGCTCGCCGAGAAGACGCCGACGAAGACGACGGTGAAGACCGGATCGCACACGATCAGCGTCCGCCAGAACGGCGTCGAGGTCTGGCACCAGCAGTTCACGGCCGAGGCGAGCAGCGACTACGAGTTCAACCCGTCGTTCACCGCCGACAAGCAGCGCGAGCGCGCCGAGCGTGCCTCCGCGCCCCGCAAGGCCGCGCCGAAGGCCGACGAGCCCGCGCCCGCACCGCCGCCGCCGCCGAGTGACGAGCCGAAGCCCGAAGCGCCGCCGCCCGCGCCCGCGCCGATGGTGGCGATCGAGAAGCCGCAACCCGTGCCCGCGCCCCCCGCGCCGCCGA
>JAFAOG010000123.1 GCA_019237945.1 Deltaproteobacteria bacterium
CGCGGCCCCGGCTGGCGCTCGTTCCTCGCGTCGATCGCAGGCCATGGCAAGCCGCCGCGCTGGCGCGACGAGCTCGGCGGCAGCGATCGCCACCGCGCGATCCTCAGCTACCTGATCCGCGTGCGCATGCTCAAGGAAGACGGCCGCGTCGATCACGAGTTCGACGGTTCGCCCGCCGATGCGCCCAAGGGCGAGGTGCCGTGGTTCAAGTTCAAGGACCGCGCGTGGGCGACGCACACGGCCGTGTTCGGCCACTGGGCCGCGCTCGGCCTCGATCTCGGCCCGCACCACATGGGCCTCGACACCGGCTGCGTGTGGGGCAAGTCGTTGACCGCGATCCGGCTCGACGACCGCATGGTGTTCCAGGTCCGCGCCGTCGAGGGACGCGCGCCGAGCGAGCCGGGCGCGACGCGCTAGATCAGTCGCCGTAGAGCAGCATCGTGCCCTGCTTGCCCTGCGTGAACGCGTCGTGGTCGCTCGCGATCACGATCTCCGGCGGCGCGACGCCGTCGAGCTCGACCTGCAGGATCGTGCTTGCCGCGGCGGGGGCGAGGTCGCCCGTCGGCGATCCGACGCGCGCCTCGACGCCGGTCAGCGAGTAGCTCGCACCGCTCGTCAGCTGCTCGATCGCATCGCCATAACCGACGACGAGGTCGAGCCCGCCCGCGTGATCGAGATCGACGATGCCCGCGCCGGTCGGCCGCGTGATGTCGAGCGGATCGACGCGCGCGCCCGCGAACGTCGAGCCCGTGTTGTTGAACACGCGCAGCGTGCTGTCCTGCGGCTGCACGACGACGAGCTCCGGCGAGCCATCACCGTCGAGATCGCCGGAGAGCAGCTGGCCGGGCTGGGCGCTCGTCTCGCGATCGACCCGCGCCGCGAACGCCGGCACCTGATCGCCGATCGCCGTCGCATTCGAGAACAGCGACAGCGCCGCGTCGGTCTCGCACAGCACGACGACGTCGAGGCCGCCCGTGTGATCGATATCGACCGCCTGCACGCCGATCGGGCCCTTCGCAGTCGCGAACGCGTACGCCTGATCGAACGCGATCGTGCCGGGCGTCGAGCGGTCGAGCCGGATGATCAGTTGGTTCGCGCCCTTGTCCGTCGAGATCAGATCGGGGTGGCCGTCCTGATCGATGTCGCCGGTCGTCACCGACGTCGCGTTGCCCGCGGCAAGCAGCACGGGCGCCGCAAACGACAGCGTGCCGTTCGCGGTCGTGTTGCGCATGACGACGATGCCGTCGGTGCCGGCCGCCGTCACGACATCGAGCTTGCCATCGCCGTCGACGTCGGAGAGCACGAGCGAGGCCGGCGCGTGGCCGCCTTCGAAGCGCGCGACGTCGAACTGGTAGTTGCCCGGCATCGACCGGTTGAGCATCGCGACCACGCTGTGCGTCTCGGTGTCGATCGCGGCGAGGTCGACCTTGCCGTCGCCGTTGAGGTCGCCGGTGACAAGCGAGATCGCGGGGCCTCCGTCGACGAGCACGCCGCGCTCGTACGGGATGCCGTCGGACTGGACGTCGATGTCGACCGAGGCCGTCGACTGACCGATCTGGTACTCGAAGTGATCCGGCCCGTGGTAACCGATCTCCGGGTAGTACACGTAGTCGTCGCCATAGCTCGACGAGACCGTGCCGTGCATCGGCTTGCTGACGATGCTGAGGTAGCGATTCGAGGCGTTCTCGTCGTTCGAGAGGATCGCCGACTTGAGCGACAGCGACTTGTCCTCGGGCGTCTGGAGGTGGTCGTCGTGCGCGACCGGGTCGTTGCTGGTCTCGTTGCCCGAGCTCGACCCGCCGGTGCACGCGGCCACGAGCAGCAGTACGCAGGTACGCTTCATCGATCCTCCCATCGTTGCGGTAGTGACGAGCCAGTGGGCCGGCGCGTCAGATCCTCACGGAGCTCTCACGTCGGAGGCTTCGTCTTCTTCGCGGTCAGCGGAATCGGGTCCGCATCGAGATCCGCCTTCGAGAACTCGACATCGACGCTCTCGCGCTTGGGCCGCGTGCCCGGTGGCACGGTGCGGGCCTCGCTCGAGGTCGGCACGTTGACGTTCGTCGACATCTCGTCGATCGCCCGCTGCTCGCGCTGCTTGATCTCGCGGACGGCCTGGCCGAGCGCGCTTGCCGGATCGACGCCGACCGCCTGCTTCATCACCTGCGACAGCGCGCTGGCGAACTCGGTCGCCGAGCCGTAGCGGTTCGCCGGATCGGCCGCGAGCGCGACGTCGAGCACGGCGACGAGCGCGGGCGGGATGTCGGGCCGCTTGTCGGAGATCGGCGGCACCTTGCACGCGCGGATCTTCTTGAAGATCTCGACGTCGTTCTTGCCGTCGAACAGCCGCTCGCCGGTCAGCGTCTCGAACAGGACCGAGCCGACGCCGAACAGATCGCTCTGCACGCTGTTCGGCTTGCCGAACGTGACCTCGGGCGCGAGGTACATCAGCTTGCCCTTGACCGTGCCCGGCGCGGTCAGCGACGCGATGCGGTCGCGCGCCTTCGCGAGCCCGAAGTCCGACAGCTTGACGACGCCGTTGGAGCCGAGCAGCACGTTGTGGGGCGAGACGTCGCGGTGGATCACGGGCGCGGGCGTGCCGTCGGGTGCGAGGCGCGTATGGGCGGCGCCGAGGCCGCGCAGCGTGCCGATGCCGATCGCGACGACCAGAGGCCACGGCACCTGCATGTGCGCGTCGCGGTACGTCTTGATCATCGCGCCGAGGTCGATGCCGTCGACCCACTCCATGATCAGGTAGTAGCTGCCCTGCTGGCTGACGAAGTCGTGGACCTGGACGATGTTGGGGTGCGCGAGCTCGCTGCCGACGCGCGCCTCCTCGATGAACATGTCGATGTAGTTCTTGAGCGCGCGGAACTCGGGCCGGATGTGCTTGACCGCGACGGCACGCTGGAAGCCCGCCGCACCCTTCACGACCGCCTTGTAGACGGTCGCCATACCA
>JAFAOG010000135.1 GCA_019237945.1 Deltaproteobacteria bacterium
GAAGATGTTCGAGCCGATGAAGTAGTAGAGCGTGTGGCCGTCCGGCGCGATCCACGGGTGCTGCTCGTTGGCGCCGCTCGGCGTCGTGAACAGCGGCTCGGGCGCGCCGAAGTTTCCGTCGAGCCCGCGCGTGGCCAGCATGAGCACGTGCAGCGGCGAGACGTTGTGATCGATCCGCGCGAACACCATCCAGCAGCCATCGGGTGACAGCTGCGCCGGTGTATCGCTGACGTCATCTCCCGATGCGTAGAGCGCCGCGGTCGTGTCGGTCAGCGTCCACGTGTCGTCGACGAGCGCGAGCTCGGTCATGTGGTAGTGGCTGACCTGACCGTGCGACACCGGCACGAGGCGACCGTCGGCGCTCGGCACCCCGAACATGACATCGCCACCGGCGAGCGACGGCGGATACCTGACCGGCGTGACGGGCCCCCACGTCTGCGAGGCGGCATCGGAGAGCGTTGCTTCGTACGGCTGGTCGATCACGTTCGTGCTCGGCGTCGGATGCCGCGTCAGGAAGATGTGGCTGCCGTCATACGACAGCCGCGGCCGATCGTCGTAGTACGCAGCGTCGTTGAGCGAGGGGACGGGCAGCGGCTGCGCCCATGAACCGCCGGTGTTCACGGCGGACGCGAGCGACCCGCTGTTCGCGAAGTACATCCGCTGCTGATCGCCGCTGAGCGACGGAGACGCTCCCGCGAAGATCGCCGCTGGCGCCGAGAAGTTTCCGGGCGCGATCGACGCGGTGCATGCGAGCGCGTCGACGGTTGCGCTCGCATCGACGTTCGAGCCAGTCGGGACGGTTTCCAAACCGAGCAGGCGGTCGCAGCCGCTCGCGAACAGCAGCGTGAGCCCGCAGCGCCACACGGTCAGCTGCCGGTCTGCGCCAGGTGCTTGAGGAACGGCACGACCTGCCGTGACGTGACGTCCTCGGCGACTGCCTCGAGACAGTCGCGGACGCCGCCGTCGATCTCGCGCTGCGTGACACCGGTCTGCGCCTTCGCGGATCCCGACGCGCTCGCCGCCTTGTTCGCTTCCCACTTCTCGCCGCCGTCGGTTCCGGTCCACGGCGCGATGCGCACGCTGACCGTGCACGCGACCGTCGCGTTGCGCGCGGTCTTCGTGACCTCGACCTTCTTGACCGTCGACGCCACGATGAAGCCCTTCGAGCGGCTCGACGTCAGCTCGCTCTGCGTCGGCAGGCCGCCCGGCCACTCCGTCGCGTAGCCGCTCTTCGAGATCTGGCCCTTGAGGATCTTCGCGAGGCGCGCCGGCGCATCGGCGGGGGCCTTCTTCGATGGATCGCTCGCCTCGATGTCGACGAACACGTCGGGCTTGCTGCCGCCACCGCCATGCGTCGGCTTGCCGCGCTTGAGGCCCGAGAGCGCGCGCAGCGCACCGACCGCGCTCGCCTTGACCTTGTCGTCCTGGTCGGACTTCGCGGCGCGTTCGAGCGCGTCGAGCGAGAGCTCCTTCGCGTCGTCGGGCGTGTGCTCGTCGACCATCTTCTCGAGCGCGAGCGCCGACACCCGGCGGATCGTCGCATCGGAGTCGCTCATCAGTGCGTCGGCGAGCGCGAGCACGGCGCGCGCGTCCTTGCTCTTGCTGAGCGTCAGCGCCGCGGCGAGCCGCAGCTTGTAGCCACCGCTGCCGAGATCGCGAACGTTCTGATCGATCGCGTCCGCATGCGCCGCGCGCGTGCACAGCACAAGGCAAGCGGCGACGACCGCAAGCGCGCGCGACATCGCAGTCAGGTTAACACGCAGGCGCAGATCCGTGAGCAGCCCTACCTATCCCACCTCGGAGTAGACTCGCCGACGAATGAGTCTTCTCGATTCACTTCGCGTTGCCGGTGCGATGGCACGGATCACCGCGCCGACCCTCGTCGAGGCGGCACGCGGATCGCTCGACCGCGCGTCAGTAGACGAGCGTGCGCGCTGGTTTGGAAGACGCGTCATCGAGCTGCTCGATGTCGATCTCCACGCGACCGGCGCCGAGCACGTCCCGGATCGGGCGGTCGTCTACATGTCGAATCACCAGAGCCACCTCGACATCCCGATGCTCTACGCGACGCTGCCGTCGCCGACTATCCGGATGCTCGCGAAGAAGGAGCTGTTCCAGATCCCGCTGTGGGGGCGCGGGCTGCGCGCCGCCGAGTTCGTCGAGGTCGATCGCGCCAATCACACGCGCGCGGTGCAATCGATCGAGCACGCGGCGGAATTGATCCGCAAGGGCGTGTCGATCTGGATGGCTCCGGAGGGCACGCGGTCGCGCGACGGCCGGATCGGCAAGCTCAAGAAGGGCGGCTTTCACCTCGCGCGCGAGACCGGCACGCCGATCGTACCGGTCGCGATCAAGGGAACGATCGATATCCTGCCCCGCGGCACGCGCACGATGCATCGCGGCAAGCGGGTGGACGTGACGATCGGTCACGTCATCGATGTAGGTGCGCGCGAGATCTCCGCAGTGATCGACGAAGTCGCCTCGTTTTTCCGCCAACACGTCGAGAACTAGGGGATTTTCCGGCAGGTCACGCTCGCTGATCTGCGCTACAGTTATGGCCGTGACCTGGGTCGTCCCGTTGGCGCTCGGGGGCTTCGCCATCCTCTTGATGGCGACGTTCACGATGTTGTCCGCTCGCAAGCGCCACCACGGGATCGTGGCGCCCGCCACCGTGGTGGGTCCTCGGATCCTGATCCACGACATCAACGACGATCGCTGCACCGGCTGCGACGCGTGCGTGGCGGTCTGCCCGACGAACGTGCTCGACCTCGTGTCGAACAAGAGCCGCGTGCTGCGGTTCCAGGACTGCATCCAGTGCGAGGCCTGCATGTTCGCGTGCCCGACCGAGGCACTCGTCATGTATCCGGAGGGCGCGGTCCCGCCGCCGCTCCAGGTCCCCGAGATCGACGAGAACTTCCAGACCGCGGTCCCCGGCCAGTACTTGATCGGCGAGGTCGCCGGCAAGCCGCTCGTCAAGAACGCGGCGAACCTCGGCCGCGTCGTCATCGAGCACATGCTGCAGAGCGGCCTGCGCGTCGGCGCGCTCGGCGGCGGCCAGAACATGGTCGATGTCGCGATCGTCGGCTCGGGCCCGGGCGGCCTGTCGGCGGCGCTGTCGTGCATCCAGAAGGGCCTGTCGTACGTCGTGCTCGAGAAGGAGCAGGACGTCGCCTCGACGATCGCGCGCTACCCCAAGGGCAAGCTCGTGATGGCCGAGCCGTACGACACGACGAACCTGTCGCTGCTGCCCGTGTTCGACTCGAGCAAGGAGCAGCTGATCCCGATCTGGAAGGAGCTGCTCGAGCGCGTTCGCCTGCGCGTCAACATGGGCGAGTCGGTCGAGACGGTGAAGCGCCAGAGCGACGGCACGTTCGAGGTGCGGACGACCGTCAATGCGTATCGCGCGCAGCGCGTCGTGCTGTCGATCGGCACGCGCGGCAAGCCGCGTACGCTGCAGGTGCCGGGCGAGAACCTGCCGAAGATCTTCTCGCTGCTCGACGATCCCGATACGTGGCAGGGCCGCAACGTGCTCGTCGTCGGCGGCGGTGACTCGGCGGCCGAGGCCGCGCTCGCGCTCAGCGATGCCGGCGCCAAGGTGATGGTGTCGTACCGCGGCAAGGGCTTCAATCGCTGCGCGCCGAAGAACAAGTCGACGATCGAGCGCTACGCCGCCGAGGGCCGCATCAAGGTCAAGCTCGGCTCGCAGGTGCTGCAGTTCGAGCCCGACGCGGTGACGCTCGCGCTCGCCGACGGCGCGCAGAAGCGTTATCCGAACGACGCCGCGTTCGTGCTGATCGGCGCCGATCCGCCCGTGCAGTGGCTCGAGAAGATGGGCGTCAAGTTCGTCGAGCGCCCGCACCAGTACCAGCTCGGCAAGTCCGACGACCTCGTGCGCCGCTTCGTGCAGCGCGCGACCGACTGTCCCGAAGATGCGGCGCGCGCGGCCGCGCAGATCCTCGGAGGCTCGGTCGGCTACGAGCCGGCGGCCGGCTACGGCGCCCCGGCCTACGGCGGCGGCGGCATGTCGATGCCGATGGGCGAGCCGGTGTCGGGCCCGCGCAAGTGGCTGCGCTCGGCGACGAGCATCTTCTCGACCAAGAGCAACGTCGGGCCGCTGCCGCAGCCTCCACGCGGCCAGCCGTCGACGGCGAAGAAGAAGCTCGACGGCCCCGTGCCGCTGAGCGAGTTCGCGAAGCGCCAGAAGACGAGCCACACGCACACCGGCCACGGCCGCCGCGATCAGCTGACCGCGGGCGAGCGTACGCGCATCCTGCGCATGCTCCGCGATGAAGGCGGACGCATGGCCGACGAGGAATCGCAGGTATTCGTCGGCGCGCCGCCGGCGCCGAAGTACGACTTCGACTTCGATGACGACATGCCCGCCGCGCCGCCGGCGCCCTCGACCGGGCGCGTCGACGTGCCGGCGAAGCCCGCCGTCGTCGTCGGTCTGCAGCAGGCGAACGAGCGCAAGAAGCGGTCGACCGCCGCGCCGCCGCCGTCGCAGCTTCCGCTGCCGGCCCGCCCGGGCACGCAGCCGCCTCCGGTTCCCGCGCGCTCGAAGGGCCCGACGCAGCCGCCGCCGCGCACGAAGGCGCCGAGCGTCGCGCCGCCGCCGCGGCTCACCGGCAAGAAGCCGCTGCCCAAGCCGTTCGAGCAGGAGCCGACGCGCGCCGCCGAGCCCGGCGAGGATCTGCTGCGCGCGGTGCGCTCGGCGCCCGGCCCGGGCCGCTCGGTGTTCGAGGAGCCGACGCGCCTCGGCGGCGTCGATCTCAGCGCGTTCGACAACCTCGACGACAACGCGACCGTCGGCGAGCACGCGCCCAAGTTCTTGCCCGCGCAGACCGAGGCCGCTCCGCCGCCGCAGTTCGATGACGAGGCGACGCGGATGGCGAAGATCGACAACGTCGCGCGCCGGTTCCCGCCGCCGCCGTCCTCGTCGAAGAACGAGGAGCGCACGCGCGCGGTCGACATCCGCAACGATCCGAGCATCAGCGATATCGACTGGGATATCGACTGACCACGCGCTCCGCGGGCCAGAGCCAGAGTGTCTGGCCCCAAAGAACCCAAAGCGCCCAAAGGGGAAGAACCAGAGGACGGTTCCTCTCTCACCTTAGGGTTCTTTGGGTGCTTTGGGGCTAACCCTCCGGTCGCCGTGATGGATGGTCCAGTAGCGAGCCTCAGCGGTCGCTGCGGAAGCCGATCTTCTGGTGCGTGCCGTCGCAGAACGGCTTCGTCGCGCTGTGGCCGCAGCGGCACAGCTTCGCCGACTGCACGCGCGCGACCATGCGGCCGGTGCCGCTGACGATCTCGAGATTGCCGCGCACGGCGAGCGGGCCGTCGGTCGTCGGCGTGATCGCGAGCGGGCCGTTGCGAACGGCGAGCATCTCGGATTTATCGGCGAGCGTGGCGGGCTCGCCGGAGGCGTCGAAGTGGATCTCGTGGTGCGAGCCGTCGCAGAACGGCTTGTGCTTCGACGCTCCGCACCGGCACAGCGTGGCGCGGAAGCCGATCGTGAAGCCGTCGAGGTCGAGATCGGCGCGCACCGCGTACGGGCCGCCCTCGCGGATGCGCACGAGGTTGACCGGCGGCGCCTGCTCGTCGGGCTTGCCGTCCTTGCGGCGGTAGCGGATCGCGCCCGACGGGCACTCGTGCGCGATCTCGACGAGGCGATCGACGGGCATCGCGTCGGGATGGATCCACGGGCCGACGACGTTCGCGAGGAACACGCTCGGCGCCTCCGTCACGCAGTGGCGCGAGTGGATGCACTTGACGCCCTCGTAGACGAGCGTCATGTCCACACCCTCGATCTCGTCGATGCCGTCGTGCGTCGTCGGTGTCGGCGGAGCGCCGGTCGGCGCGGCCGGCGCGGCCGTGGATGTGACGACGGGCAGCTTCGCCGTCGCGGGGAACGCGCGGGCGGCGCGCGCGGCGACCTCCTCGAGCACACGCTGGGCGCGGGTCGCGCGTTCGTCGGTCGCGCGGAGCTTCTTCGCGTGCGCGGCGAGCTCGCCGAGGCGCTCGATGAAGAACCGGCGCGCACCGGCGCCCGCCGGCAGCGGCGACGCATCGCGCAGCGCGGTGAACGACATGCCCGCGTTGCAGTGCGGGTTCGACGGGCCGGCGGGCAGGCGCGCGGCGCGCTCGCCGAGCAGCGTCATCGCGCGCATCAGCGAGATCGCGAGCTCGATCGCGAGGCCCTTCTCGGCGCCGGCGGGCAGCGCGTACGCGTAGCCGAGCAGACGCAGCATCACGGCGTAGCAGGTGTTCGCGACGTCGACGGTGAGCGCCGCTTCCTCGTCCTCGAGCCACACGCGGCCCTCGGGGCGCGGCGGCGGGCGCAGCACCGGGTTCGTCGCCGCGGGATGCGCGACGTGGAGGTCGGGCACCTTGGCGTGCAGGGCGTCGAGCTCCTCGCGGACGCGCGCGAACCGCGTGAAGTGCGAGGTCTCCGAGTGCTCCGGCGCGCCTTCGCCTTGCGCGACGATCGCGTCGAGGGCGGCGAGCGCGGTCGGCAGGCACTTCACGGGCGCGACGCCGGCGAGTGGCATCTCCGACGGGCCGAGCTGGAGCGCCGGATCGCCGACGAACGCATCGGCGCCGTGCGCCTCGTGAAACGCGCGCAGGCCGTCCTCGAGGCGCTGGTAGAACGCGCCGACGGTCTCGTAGTCCATCGCCATCGGCGTGATCCGGTCGCGATCGGTGCCGCGCCCGTACTTGAAGTCGGCCTCGAAGCCCTCGCCCTCGCGCTCGTTCGACGACGCCGGCCGCTCGAGATGGATGAAGTGCTGCACGACGGCGCGCGAGAACGGCGCGAGCTTGACGACGATCGACGCCGGCAGAAACCCCGCATCGAGCGGGAAGTTCGTGCGGCCGAACCGCGGGGTACCGCCGAGCGCGCTCGTGATGTTCCAGACGTTCGCGAGGTGCGCCATCTCCTCGGTCGCGACGGAGATCAGCGTCTGGCGCCAGCTCGCGACCATCGGTGCGTGCTCGGGCGGCAGCTCGTCCGCGGACTTCAGGCTGAACGCCGCGTAGAGGTACGTGCACATCAGGTTGTGCTCGAGCTCGGCTGCCTCGGACAGCAGGTGGAGCAGCAGCTCGCGGGATGGCGCCATGGCGCGATGATGCACGCGTCGGCGCGTGGCCACCACCGCCCATGCAGGCAGGCGTAGAATCGTCGTATGGGCGAGCCGAAGTCGGGCCTGGACGACACGATCCCGGCGAGCTCGCCGCCCGAAGGCGCCGAAGAATCTGCGCCGCCCGCGCAGGAACGGTACCGGCTCGGCGCGGAGCTCGGGCGCGGCGGGATGGGGCGCGTCGTCGAGGCGTTCGACACGCTGCTCGGCCGCACCGTCGCGTTCAAGGAAGTGTTGCCCGGCGCGGCCGGCGGGCTCGCGCGGCGGTTTCGGCGCGAGGTCGAGATCACAGCGCGCCTCGAGCACCCGAGCATCGTGCCGCTGTACGACGCGGGGACGACCGCCGACGGACGCGCCTACTACGTCATGCGCCGTGTGACCGGGCAGCCGCTCGATCAGCTGATCGGCAAGACGCGCTCGCTCGGCGATCGCATGGCGCTGCTGCCGAATCTGCTCGCGGCGTGCGAGGCGATCGCGCATGCGCACAAGCGCGGCGTCATTCACCGCGACCTCAAGCCGGGCAACATCCTCGTCGGCGAGCTCGGCGAGACGGTCGTGATCGACTGGGGACTCGCGAAGGTGATCGGCGAGAAGGATCATCCGTCGAACCAGCCGACGGTGCCGTCGAGCGCCGACTCGCTGCAGACGCAGATGGGCTCGGTATTCGGCACGCCCGGCTTCATGGCGCCCGAGCAGGCACGCGGCGAGGAGCTCGATACGGCGGGCGATGTGTTCGCGCTCGGCGCGTGCCTGTATCACCTGCTCGCGGGACGGCCGCCCGTGAAGGGCACGAGCGCGACGGAGGTGATCGCATCGACGCTCAAGCACGAGATCAAGCCGCTGCGCGACGTCGCCGACGGCGTTCCCGCCGAGCTCGCCGCGATCGTCGCGAAGGCGCTCGCGTACGAGGCAAAGCAGCGCTACGCGAATGCGGGCGAGCTCGCCGAGGATCTGCGGCGCTACACGACCGGCCAGCTCGTCGCCGCCCACGACTACACGCGCGTGCAGCGGCTCGTGCGGTTCGCGCGGCGCAACCGGGCTCCGCTGAGCGTCGCGGCGCTCGCGCTCGCCGGCGTGGCCGCGGTGTCGTGGATCGGCGTGCGCTCGGTGATGAAGGAGCGCGACATCGCGAACGCGGCGCGTGCCGAGGCAATCGCGAACGCGAACCAGGCGCAGAAGCAGGCCGCCGAGCTCGCGAAACGCGCCGATCAATTGATCATCGCGCGGGCGCGCACGCTCGTCGACGCGAACCCGACGCGCGCGATCATCGCCTTGAAGCAGCTGTCGCCGAGCTCGGCGCTACTGCCCGATGCCCAGGCACTCGCGAAGGCAGCGCAGCTGCGCGGGGTCGCGTGGGGCCTGCCGGCGCTGCCCGGCTTCACGGTGCGCCTCGAGCTGTCGCACGATGGCCGCCGCCTCCTTCAGGTCACGCGCGAGGGGCAGCTGCAGATCGGCGACCTCGACGCGCGCCGCATCGTCCACACGCACTCGTTCGGCACCGGGATCACGGCCGGCTTCGTCGACGGCGATCGCCGGATCCTCGTCGCGCCCGATCACAAGCCGCCCCAGATCTACGATCCTGCAACGGCGCAGTCCGTGATCATCGACTCGGCCGGCTGGCGCGATTGGGCCGCGACGGACAGCGGCACGCAGATCGCGTTCATCGACACCAGCGACAACGCCGGCATCTACGACGTCGCGACGAACAAGGCGCGCACGCTCGCGACCGGCAAGCTCGGCGGCGAGATCGCGATCGCGCCCGACGGCGGCTGGCTCGCGTTCGAGGACAAGGACGCGCTCGTCGTCATCGATCGCGACGGCAAGCCGCTCGCGCGCCACGAGGGCAGGGCGGCGTCGTTCGTCGTGTCGACGGCCGGCAAGCTCGCCGTGATCTCGAACAACACGGTGCTCGAGACGAAGGCGCCGTGGACGACATGGACGACCGTGCCGGTCCCGCCGCAGAGCTTCGTCCATCTGCTCGCCTATCGCGGCGAGCTGCTCGACATGTTCGCGACCGAGGCGATCCTGACGTGGAACGGCGCGCGCGTGTGGTCGGGCATCCCGCTGCGCGGCGGCGTGCTGTGGGGCTTCGCGGCCGCCGACGGCCTCAGCGTCGCGACGACGAGCGATGGTCGCGTTCACGTCGTCGGCAATGCGGTCGCGGCGGACCTCGTGCTGCCGAGCTCGCCCGACGAGATGATCCGCGTCGCCGCGCGCAAGGGCGTGTCGCGATTCGCGACGACGTGCGGTCCTTCGCTGTGCGTGTGGAACATCGACGACGTCGTCCCCAAGCAGGTCGCCGGCGGCCACCCCGGGTTCTTCGTCGACGACCACCGCGTCATCAGCAACGAGAACATGATCGACGACTGGAAGTGGATCGACCTCGACACCGGCGCCGACGGCAAGCTCGCCGCCGCCCCGCTCGGCCTGCCGCAGTCGTTCGACCTCGCCCGCGACGGCCGCCTGCTGATCCTGCTCGGCGCCGGCGAGCCGACCTCGACCGCCGTCATCTACTCGCCCGACCTTGGCCACGACCACACGGTGCCCGGCCTCGCCGGCCCGGCGCGCCTCATCGACGGCGGCGGCTTCGTCGCGAGCGCCGGCAAGGGACGGATCGTCGGCCAGGTCGGCACGGAACCGGTGCACCAGCTGCTCACCGTCGACGGCGAGGTCGCCGGCATCGCCGAGCTCGGGCCGCTGCACTACGCCGTGCTGACCGCGAAGGGCGAGCTCGTGCGCGCCAAGCTCGACGGCAACGACCTCGTGCGCCTGCGCGTCCAGGTCGAGCCGGGCGCATTCGTCGTCGGCGACCGCCAGCACCGAGCCGTGATCGCGTCGGGCAAGCGCCTGCTGCGCTGGGACCAGGACGTCCACGAGATCGCCCAGCTGCCGCACGCGATCGAGTCGATGACCGCGCTCGACGCCGGCATCCTCGCGACGACCGACCAGGGCGAGATGTACCTCGTCGGCGACTCCGGCGTGCACCGGGTCCCGGTGGCGGCCGGCCGCGACACCCGGGTCGCCGACCGCGGCCAGGCCGTGTTCTCGATGACCGGCGGGCAGATCTCGGTCGTCGAGCTGCCGGCGATGACGAGCTGGACGCTGCCCAAGGTCGTCAGCGGCTTTGGCGACTACGCGGTCTCCCCCGACGGACACCGGGTCGTCGAGGCGACCGGCGGCGGGTTCGCGATGTGGGATCTGCCCCGGGCGGGGGCGGACTTCGGGGCCTGGCTCGACGAGCTGACGAACGCGACCGAAGACGACGGGATCCTCTCCTGGCCCTGGCAGTCCCACGGCCCGTAGTACATTCGCGACGTGCTGGCGACTCAGATCAGGCAGAAGGACAGCGTCTTCTACTTCTGTGCGTATCCGGCCGAGGACCTCCTCGACAAGGTGCGCTTCATCAGTCGGTTCTACGCGGAGGGCGCCCCATCGCTCCCCGGCGAAGGCGCCGAAGAAAACGACGAGGTCGCGCAGTTCATCTCGAAGATCGAATCGAGCGACGCGGCGTTCCAGCGCCAGCTCGGCCGCGCGAAGGTCTCCGCGATCAAGAACTTCTACGAGACGGCGGTCGCGCAGCCGCCGATCCCGGGCACCGTGCTGCTCTTCAGCGAAGAGAAGCTCAAGTTCGACGCGGTCAAGCCGTTCAACAACGTCGGCAACCTCCAGGAGCCGCGCGGCAAGTACCTCATCATCGACGGCCAGCACCGGCTCGCCGCGCTGCACTTCTTCATGCAGCAGCGTCCCGACGACGCGAAGACGATCGCGGTCCCGTGCGTGATCTTCGACGGCAAGAGCGAAGACTTCGCGACCGAGATGTTCGTGATCATCAACTCGACGCCGACGCGCATCAACAAGTCGCACCTCGTCGACCTCTACGAGAAGGTGTCGTGGGCGGCGCCCGACAAGAAGTTCGCGGCGCGCGTCGTCGATCACTTGTACCGCGGCAACGACTCGCCGCTGCGCTACAAGATCAACCGGCTCGGCGGCCGCTCCAAGCAGGAGAAGTGGATCCTGCAGGCCGAGCTGTTCAACGAGATCCACCGGTGGGCGCTGCTCGACTGGAAGGCGATCAAGAAGCGCTCGAGCTGGCAGCGCGCGGCCGAGCAGTACTACGAGATCGTGCGCGACTTCCTGCGCGCCGCCGAGAAGGCGTGGGGCGAGGCCTGGGGCAACCCGAACTACATGGTGACGCGGCCGGTGACGCTCAAGGCGATGCTGCGCGTGTGCGCCGACCTCGCGGGCGTCGACAGCGAGGAAGGCGAGGATCGCGTCAAGCGGTGGGCCCGCAAGCTCGCGCCGTGGAGTGAGCTCGCGCGCAGCTTCCGTCAGGAAGGCTTCTACGAGCGGTTCCCGGCGAAGGGCCAGGTCGAGCGCGTCGCACGCGTGCGCAAGGAGCTCGCCCGCGCGGCGAACATCGAGCGGCGGGGCAAGTCCGAAGACACCGAAGAATGAGCTGAGGATGTCCGAGTCCAAGCGACTCGACACGCACATCAACCGAGGCGTCGCGTGGACCGCGGCGTCTCAGACGATCGTCGCGGTCGCCGATCTGATCTCCGTCCTCATCTGCATGCGGTGGATGGGCGAGGTCAAGTACGGCATCGCGATGATGGCGGTGCCGCTGTACTCGATCCTCGACGCCGTCTCCGACCTCGGCGGCACGAGCGCGCTGATCGCGCACGACGACCACACGCCGGAGCGCCTGTCGTCGCTGTTCTGGTTCAACGTGCTGCTCTCGGTCGGCCTGTTCGCGCTGCTCGGGCTGCTCGGCCCGCTCTACGGCCTGTTCCAGGGCCACCGGGTCGTCGGCTTCCTGCTGCTCGCGTACGGCGGCAAGCTGCTGCTGCAGAACCTCTACGCGGTGCCACTCGCGCTGCTGCGCAAGGAGCTCCACTTCGAGGAGGTCGCGAAGCTGCGCACGGTCGCGTACCTCGCCGAGTCGATCACGCGGCCGATCTTCGTCGCGACCGGCCTCGCGATCTGGTCGTTCACGCTCGCCGCGCTCGCCAAGCACGTGATGTTCGCGCTGCTGTTTCTGTGGCGGCATCCGTACAAGCCAAAGCTCGTCTTCCACTGGGCCGACATCGCGCACTACGTCCACTTCGGCCTGCGATCCGGCGTCTCGCAGGTCCTCTACTACACGTACACGAACGTCGACTACGTCGTCGTCGGCTACTACTTCGGCCCCGCCGCGAACGGCATCTACTCGCTCGCGTACTGGATCGTCCTCGAGGCGGTCAAGACGATCGCGAACGTCGTGATCGACGTCGCCCTCCCGACGTTCGCCCGCCTGCGCAGCGATCCGCCCGCGCTCGTCGCGCAGTTCATCCGCCTCACCCGCCTCAACATGATCGCGGTGCTCCCATTCGTCGTGCTGATCGTGCTGATCGTGCCCGAGTTCCTGACGCTCGCGTACGGCGGCGGCAAGTGGAGCGCCCCGCAGCTCGCGGTATGCGCGGACGCCGCCCGCATCCTGTGCGTCGTCGGCCTGCTGCGCGCACTCGGCTTCATCGGCCCGCCGCTGCTCGACGGCATCGGCCGCCCCGAGCTCACGCTGCGCTACATGGTCGTCGCGACGATCACCGTCCCGGGCTGCTTCCTGCTCGGCGCGAACCTCCTCGGCGACCGGCTCGGCCTGCTCTCGGTTGCCGTCGCGTGGGCCGTCGGCTACCCGATCGCGTTCGCGATCCTGCTGTGGGTGATCTCGAAGACGGTCAACCTCCCGGTCGCGCAGTACGGCAAGGCCGCGCTCGGCATCCTCGGCTGCGCCGCGATCGGCCTGGTGCTCGGCCTCGCCGCCGACGTCCTCACGCGCCACGCCCACGACGGCCTGCGGATCGCCGTGATCAGCGCGGCCGCGCTCATCGGCACGTTCGGCGCGCTCGCGATCTGGCAGCACGTCACGCCGCGCGCGGTCATCCGGTCGATGAGCGGCTAGCATCGCGGCTCTCGAGGAGCCACGCCGGCATGCGACCCTTGCCTTTGACGTCGATCTCCCCGCGCGGCGACAACCGATGAGCGCCCTCGAGACGATCGACGACCGCCGCGGAGACCTGGATCTCGCCCGCGATGCCGTGTGACTCCATCCGGCTGGCGGTGTTCACGGTGTCGCCCCACAGATCCCAGCTGAACTTGCGCTGTCCGATCACGCCGGCGACAACGGGTCCGGTGTGGACGCCGATGCGCACGGCCAGGCCTTCGAGCTCGCCGACCGCGATCGTCTGCACGGCGTCTCGGAGAGCCAAGGCGAGGGCCGCGACCGCGCGTGCGTGATCGGGCCGCACCGTCGGAGCACCGCCGACGACCATGTACGCATCGCCGATCGTCTTGATCTTCTCGAGCGCGTGCTCCTGCGTGATCCGGTCGAACGTCGAGAAGATCAGGTTGAGCACCTCGACGAGTCGCTCCGGTGTCAAGCGTTCCGCGAGCGGCGTGAAGTTGACGACATCCGCGAACAGGACCGTGACCTCGTCGAAGCGGTCGGCGATCGGCTGTTCGCCGCGCTTGAGCCGCTCGGCGATCGAAGGCGGCAGGATGTTGAGTAGCAGTGCATCGGACTTCGCGCGCTCCTCTTCGAGCTGTCGTTTCTTCAAGAAGTCGCGCCGGCGGAATTGATCGAACGACCGGCTGATCAAGAGGCCGATCATCGTCGCGAGGAGCGCCCAGCACATCCCGTTGATGATCGCGACGCGCGCGACCGGCGGACCGAGCGCGATGCCGGCCACGTACGCCGCGAGCACGACGACGCTGACCGCGGTCGCGTACACGAAGCGAAGCAGGATCGCGGAGTGCGCGAAGCATTGCATCGTGACGACGTAGAACGCGATAAATGGCGTCAGCTCGTGGAACCACACCGGTGAGATCGCACCGACCGCAGCGGGCACGCCGAAGCCGATCGCACCGACGAGCTGCGACCATCGCGTAAACGTCTCGAGCTTCGCGTAGCCGAACAGCGCCGCCGCGGCCGAGCACGGCAGGGCGACGAGAAGCCGCATCAACCACAGCTTGTGGCTGTCGTGGGGCGCGACGAGCCAATCCCATCCCGCGAACAGCAGCCATACGATGGCGACATTGCGGTACGCGCGACGCCACGCCGAGCGTCCGGTGATCGCGCGTTCGCGGCGATACGCGTCTTCGAGCGCGCGGACGGTGAACGACAGCGTCAGCGGCTGCTGGCGGGTGGATGCATCGACGTTCCCCGCGCGCACGCACCCAGCGTACCACGCCATGCGATGCTACATGCGTGGACGTCTACTTCACGTGGCCCGATCGGCGGCTCGCCTACGAGTGCCGCGGCTGCGGCGCGTGCTGCAAGGGGCTCGGCATCGGCCTCGAGGCGGCGCAGCTCGTGCAGCTCGTCGCGAAGCGGCCGGCGCTGGCGGCGTTCGTGCGGCGGCGCGGCGATGCGGTGACCGCGTTCAACCCGCGCGATCGGTGCTGGTTCCTGGCCGACGACGGGCTGTGTCGCGTCGAGGTCGAGGACGGGCGCGCGGCGAAGCCGGCGGCGTGCCGGCTGTTTCCGTTCAACCGGGTGTTTCGCGTCGGCGCGACAATGGTCGTCGACTACAACAGCGTGATCTGTCCGCTGCAGCTGAGCGATGACGGCGTGCCGCACGCCGAGATCCTCGCCGAGATCGCGACCATCACGGATCCGGCGCTCGTCGGCACCGCGCTGCCTGACGACGGCACGATCGAGCGCGAGCGCGCGCACGAGATCACGGCGCCTGATGGCTGCGCGGGCTTCGAGGCGCTGATCGGGCTGCCGTGGAAGCTGCCGCGCGCGCTCGATGCGGCGCTCGTGCTGACGAGTTCGCTGCGGTTCAACGAGCTGTACGGGCCGCGGCAGTATGCGCCGCGCCCGAAGATGGGCCGCGTGCTCGACGCAATGTCGCGCGCGTGGCTCGGCTTCTGCGCGCTCGGCGAGGAGCTCGCGCAGCGTCCGCTCGGCATGCAAGAGATGACGACGATCTGGAGCGAGCAAGCTCCCGTCATGCACGCGCTCGCACGCTGGCAGGACACCCCTCGTCTCGCGCCGGGCCGCTTCGATCTGCCGACGCCTGAGGTCCGCGCGCTCGGGCAGCGGCTCGTCGCGAACAAGCGCACGACGCTCGGCGAGCTGCTGGCCGGCGTCGACGTCGCGACGATCAAGCTCGCCGATCCGATCCTGAAGGCGAGCTTCGCCTAGAAGCGGTCGTAGCCGAGCGTCAGCGAGATCTGCGAGACCGTGCCGATCTGATCGCCGGCGAAGTAGAAGCGTGCGTCGAGCGCGACATTCCACCGGCGCGAGACCTGCGAGTCATCGCCGCCGAGGTTGATGCCGCCGCGCAGCTGCGCGAGCAGACCGCTCGGGTTGTTGAGCACTCCGTAGCCGCCGCCGGCCGCGACGAACGTCTTCGCCGGCAGCTCGCGCTCGCCCATCATCGCGAACGCGAAGTTGCCGGTGTAGCCGGAGGCCGCGCCGATCTTCGCGGTGCCGAGCGAGAGGTGCGTGTCGGCGTAGACCGACCACGGGCCGGCGAGCTTGGCGCCGATGCGCCAGTCGAGACCGTAGAGCTGGCCGGTCAGGCCGCTCGACGGACCGGAGCCGAGCTCCTCACCCAGCGACGCGGAGAAGCCGTTCCGCAGGTGGGTGCCAGGCTCTGCCACCGGAGGCGGAGGCGGTGCCGGCGCGGTCACGCTCGTCGGTGGAGGCGGCTCCGCCGCAGTGGCGACGGTGTCGGCGGTGGCGATGGCAGGCGCAAGGCAAACGAAGCCAATACAGAGCAAACGCATGGTTTCTCCTCGAAGAAGCCCCCCAGCGGGCTCCTGCGAGGTCGCTTCAGCAAGCGAGGTGCCATGCCCTGCGTCTCGTGCGACGCGTGCGACTTGGGCCGGCCTGCGTGCACGGCGGTTCTCACCACAGTGCGCGGCCGGCCCGACTTACATCACCAGACGATCACCACACGACGCAGGCGTTCTTCGGCCGCATCTTCGCGCCGGCCTTGCAGCCGAACGCCTTCGAGAAGTCGGGCGTGTCGCTGACCGCGCCGTTGACGCGCCACCGCGCGGACGAGTGAACGTCGACCGTCGCGAGCAGCTTCTCGTACTCGGGGCGCGACTTCTCGCACCACGCCTGGCCGAACGCGAGGAAGAACTGCTGGTCCTCGGTGAAGCCGTCAGCGACGACCGTGTCGGGCGCGCTCGCGCGCAGCGCGTGCATGCCGGTCAACGCGAGCTTGATGCCGCCGATGTCCGCGATGTTCTCGCCGACCGTGTTCGCGCCGTTGAGCTTGACGCCCGAGACCTCGTAGCGCGAGTACTGATCGATCACGCACTGCGTGCGCTCCTTGAACTGCTTCTCGGTCTCGGGCTTCCACCAGTCCTTGAGGTTGCCGTCGGCGTCGAACTGCGCGCCCTGATCGTCGAAGCCGTGCGTCAGCTCGTGGCCGACGACCATGCCCATCGCGCCCATGTTCACGGGGATCGACGCGTCGACCGAGTAGAACGGCGGCTGCAGGATGCCCGCCGGGAACACCATGCGGTTCTTGTCGGGGCTGTAGAACGCGTTGACGAGCGCGGCCGAGATGTCCCAGTCCTCGCGATCGACCGGGCGGCCGATCTTCGCCATGTCACGCGCGTGGTCTGCCTTCTGCGCGGCGAGCTTGTTCTTCGCGTAGTCCTTCGGATCGATCGCGAACGCGTAGGTCTTCCAGGTCTTCGGATAACCGATCTGGTAGGCCATCGCCTCGAGCTTGTGGTGCGCCTGCTTCTTGGTGTCGGCGTCCATCCACGGCAGCTGGTCGAGGTTCGCGGCCATCGCGGCGCTGATCGCGTGGACCTGCTCCTCGGCGGCGGACTTGCTCGCGCCCGGGAACTTGTCGCGGACGAACACCTGGCCGACGAGATCCGTCAGCGCGGCCTCCGTGCGACCGACGCAGCGCTTCCACCGCGGCGGCAGCTCGGCCTGGCCGGTCAGCTTGCTCTCGAAGCGGAACACGCGGTCCTCGAGCGTCTTGCCGAGCGTCCCGCGCGACGCCGCGAGCACGCGCACCGTCAGGTAGTTGCGCCAGACGTCGGGCTTGGTCGACGTCAGCAGCGCATCGACGCCGGTCAGGAACTCCGGCGACGACACCGTCACCTCGTTCGACTTGACGCCGTTCTGCTTCCAGAAGTCGGCCCAGTCGAAGTGCGACATCGCCTTGGCGACGCCCTCGCGATCGATCTTGTTGTACGTACCCTTCGGATCGCGGCGCGCGACCTTGTCCTTGCTGACCTTCGCGATGCCGGTCTCGAGCGCGACGATCGCCGCGGCCTCGTCCTTCGCCGCGACGGGGCGGTGGCCGGCGATCACGAGCAGGTCGGCGACGAGCGACTGGTACTCGTCGAGGAGCGGCTTCTTGTCGGCCTCGAGGTAGTAGTCGCGATCGGGCAGGCCGAGGCCGCCCTGGTCGATGCCGGCGATCATCTTCTTCGCGTCGGCCGAGTCGACGGTCGCGCTCATGTCGAACAGCACGCCGTAGCCCTGCGCGTGCAGCACGCCGACCGCGTGCGACAGCGTCTTCGGATCCTTGACGGCGTCGATCACGTTGAAGATCGGGCGCAGCGGCTTGAGGCCGACCTTCTCGATCGCCGCCTCGTCCATGCACGAGCCGTAGTAGCCGCCGACCTTCTGCAGCAGCGGATCCTTGCCCGGGTTCTTCTGCGCCGCCTCGAGCACGCCCTTCTCGTACTCGAGGTTGCGATCATAGATCGCGACGAAGCTGCGCATCGTCGACGGCTTGTCGGCCGGGATCTGCGCCTTCGCGATCCAGCCGCCGCACGAGAACTGATAGAAGTCCTCGCACGGGTCGGCGCTGCGATCGATACCCTCGGGATCGAGGCCGATCGCGGCGAGCGTCATGTTCGTCACCGGCTTCGTCGGCTTCGCGGGCGCTTCGGGCGCCGTCGCGACCGGCTCGGGAGCCGGCTCCTTCTTATCGGGAGCTGGCGCGGGCGCCGGAGTCGGCGACGTGGGGGCAGGCTTACCGCCGCCGCACGCAGCGGCGAGCACGATCACGGGTGCGAGTCTCATCGACGCTGCGATACCACACGATCGCGTGGGATACGCCGTGTCGCACGTGTCGCATGTTCACTTCGCGGCGACGAGCGAGACCTCGAGCGTGATCTTCACGGTCTCACCGACGAGCACGCCACCCGTCTCGAGCGCCGCATTCCAGTTGAGACCCCAGTCCTTGCGGTTGACCTTCGCGGTCGCCGACGCGCCGATGCGCTGGTTGCCCCACGGGTCCTTCGTGACATCGCTCGGGCCCTCGACGTCGAGCGTGATCTCCTTGGTGATGCCGTGCATCGTCAGATCACCGACGGCCGCGAAGCCATCATCGGTCTTCGTGACGCGCTTGCTCTTGAACGTCAGCGTCGGGTTCTTCTCGACGTCGAAGAAGTCCGGGCTGCGCAGGTGCGCGTCGCGCTTCTCGTCGCGGGTGTCGATCGACGTTGCATCGATCGTCGCCTCGATTGTCGTCGCCTCGGGCTTTTCCGGATCGTAGTTGACCGTGCCTTCGAGCTTCCCGAACCGGCCCTTCACGTTCGTGATCATCAGGTGACGAACCGTGAATTCCGCGGTCGAGTGCGAGGGGTCGATAGTCCACTTCATGGCGTTGCTCCTTGTTGAGCCACAAGATGGGCGCCAACCGGGTAGTGCACAAGACGGCAACAATGCAACAACTTGTTGCTATACTGCGAACGCCATGGACTACAACGATCTCGCCCTGTTCACGCGCGTCGTCGAGCGCGGCAGCTTCTCCGATGCGGCGCGCACCGAAGGCCTCCCGAAGTCCTCGGTGACCCGCAGCATCGCGCGGCTCGAGAAGGAGCTCGGCGTGCGGCTGATCCAGCGCACCACGCGCCAGCGCGGCGTCACCGATGCGGGCCGCGAGCTGTACGAGCGCGTGCGCGGCGCGGTCGGGGCGCTCGAGGAAGCGGCCGATGCGATTCGCGAGCAAGGCAAGGATCCGCGCGGCGTCGTGCGCGTCACCGCGCCGGGCGATGCGGGCTTGATGGAGCTGCCCCAGGCCTTCGTCGAGCTCGCGCGCCGCTATCCCTCGATCCACGTCGAGCTGCTGCTGACCAACCGCGTCGTCGATCTCGTCGGCGAAGGTGTCGACATCGCGATCCGCGCCGGCAAGCTCGCCGACTCGTCGCTGGTCGCGCGCAAGGTCGGGCAGACGAACGCGGCGCTGTTCGCGTCGCCCGCGTACCTCGATCGCCGCGGCCGCCCGAAGAAGGTCAGCGACCTCGCCGAGCACGACTGCGTGATGTTCCGCGCGCGCAACGGCCGCCAGGACTGGACGCTCGAAGGCCCCAAGGGCGAAGAGTCGGTCGACGTCGGCGGCCCGCTCGGCTCGGACGACTTCTCGTTCAACCTGCGACTGATCGAGGCGGGCGTCGGCATCGGTGTGCTGCCGATGTTCATCGGCTGCCAGCGCAAGGAGCACCTCGAGCGCGTGCTTCCCAAGCACAGCTACGGCGCGGCCGGCCAGCTCTATGTCGTCATGCCCTCGGCATCGTTCATCCCCGCACGCGTTGCGGTGACGCGCGATTTTCTCGTCGAGCACCTGCAAAAGCTCCTCGCATAGACCGTCGGCGCCGCTCGTGCGTTGCGACCGCCATGCGCACACTCCTGGCCGTCGCCGTCGTCGCTGTTTCTGGTTGCGCCACCGCAGCCGCCGATCCAAAACCAGCGGAGCTGGACGCCCACGCGCGTCTCGCCGCCCCGATCCAGGTCGAGAGCCTCACGCTCTTGCCGATCGTCGCCGTTGACCCTCCAAAGCAAGCCGACAACCTGCTCGTCCTCGACGAGGCGATGCCGAAGAAGCTCGTCACGATCAAGGAGGAGGGCGGCGGCAACGTCAACGCGCTCGAGCTGACGAACAAGGCCGACCAGCCGCTGTTCCTGCTCGCAGGCGAGGTGATCCTCGGCGGCAAGCAAGACCGCATCATCGGCAGCAACACGATCGTCCCGCCAAAGACGACGCAATCGGTGCCGGTGTTCTGCGTCGAGCACGGTCGGTGGACCGGCACGACGCCCGAGTTCACGAGCGCGAACGCACTCGCCCACGGCCGCCTGCGCGGTCACGCATCGTTCGACACCCAGCAGGACGTCTGGAACGAGGTCGCGACGAAGAACGCGGAGCGCAAGACGACGTCCTCGACCGACACCTACCGCGCGGTCGCGCAGCAGGAAGCGAGCGGCTCTCTCGGCGGCACGTGGAAGACGAAGGTCGACGCCGCGCTCGCGAAGCTGCCGGCCGATGACCGCGCGAACCTGATCGGGTTCGCGGTCGCCGTCGATGGCAAGGTCGCGACGATCGATCGCTTCAACTCGCCCGCGCTGTTCAAGAAGCTGCAGGACAAGCTCGTCAAGAGCTACATCACCGAGGCCGTCGACGTGAAGTCGACCAACAAGGCCGCCCCGACCGTCAGCGACGTCAAGACGTTCATCGCCGACGCGGAGAAGGCGAAGTCGGAGGCCGCGTACGAGACGAAGGCCGCCGCGAGCGAGCTCAAGAAGGGCAGCTTCGCGGCGAAGGCGAAGGTGATGTACAAGCCCGAGCCGCCGAAGGCGGGCACGCCCGCGGCCGCGGCGCCCGCCGTGTCGACCGACGTCTACGAGACGTATCAGGCGCGCTGAGCACGGTGGTACAAGGGCCTCATGAAGCGCGTGCTCTGGTTGGTCCTGGTGGTGGCGTGCAAGAAACACGAGGCGGAGCCCGTCGCGCAGCAGGTGCCGGCGGCGACGATCGCGACGGACCCGGCGACGTTCCGCACGAAGCACACGCTGACCGCGACGCCGAAGGGCAGCGCCAGCGGCTTCGAGCTCACCGATGGCACGGGCCAGTTCACGCTGACGCTGCCGAACGAGCCGAAGCTGCAGTCCGACATGATGTCGCAAGGCGGCGTGCAGGTCTGGAACGCGCAGGCGGTGATGCCGGGCGGCGATGTCGATGTGCAGTTCGGCGCGATGACGGTCCCCGACGGCGATCTGCCGGTCGATCTGTCGCAGCTCGATGCGATTCCCGCGCAGCTCGCGGGCGCGGTCGGCGGCACGCTCGTGCACAACGCGCCGGGCACTCTCGCCGGCATGACCGCGCAGATCTTCGAGCTGACGACGGGCGACAAGCGCCGCTTGTTCGGCTGGTACGCGAAGGACACGGCGCACGCGCGCGTGTTCCAGATCAACTGCGTCGGCGCGGACGTCCCGAAGACGAAGGACGCGTGCGCGGCCGTCGCGGCGACGCTCGTCGTGAAGCCCTAGTTTCCGAGCAGCTCGCGCGCGATCGCGCACACGCGGCTCGCGAC
The DNA here is from genome assembly GCA_019237945.1 of Deltaproteobacteria bacterium. Taxonomy (GTDB): domain Bacteria; phylum Myxococcota_A; class Polyangia; order Haliangiales; family Haliangiaceae; genus JABFXX01. The sequence goes on from JAFAOG010000135.1 coordinate 21,474, forward strand.
CTCGTCGAGCCCCGGGCGCGCATCGATGACGTGACCGCCGAGCGTCTTCGCGGCGTCGCACAGGTACGCCGACCACGAGGTCATGTCGTCCGTCGCGAGCTCGGCCTGGCCGCGCGATGCGAGGCGCGACTGGCGCGTGGCCGGATCGACGTCGAGCACGACGACGCGCAACGGGACGCGGTTCGCGTGGCACGCGGCGACGGCGTACTGCGGATCGAAGCTGCCTTCGAGCAGGACGAGCGGGCGCGTGCGGTAGACCTGCTTGGCGGTCTGGACCCAGTACCAGGTCATCGCCTTTTGCCAGGCGCGGCCGTCGTCCCAGCCGATCGTCATCTCGTCGGGCGTCGGGACGCCGAGGCTGTCGAAGCACAGGGCCGGCATCGCGGGCACGAGGTCCCGCAGGCGGTGGGCGACCGCGGTCTTGCCTGCGCCCGAGGCGCCCGTGATCGCGACGAGCGCTGGGGTGCCGCGGCGCGCGGGATAAGCGAGAAGCTGATCTCGCAAGGCTGCGATTGCGCTGGGGATGCCGGCGGTCGCCATGACCCTCGCAATCTATTGTAAGTCGGCGCGGCGTGGGGTAGATCCTCCGCCTCACAACACTCACCCCATTCGAGAGATCTGGCCGTGGCCCTTCGGGGTTTCCGGGTCTCGCTGACGATGGGGGCGGTCACCAACGGAAAAGGACTGACAAATGGATACGATGGCTGAAGCGACGGGGCAAAACCCCATCAGCATGCGCGCGCTGCTCGAGGCGGGCGTGCATTTCGGGCACAACACGGGCCGTTGGAACCCGAAGATGAAGCAGTTCATCTTCGGCGCGCGTAACGGCATCCACATCATCGACCTGCAGCACACGGTGAAGCTGTTCCGCCAGGCCTTCCAGGCTGTCGTGGACGCGACCGGTCGTGGCGAGTCGATCCTGTTCGTCGGCACGAAGAAGCAGGCGCAGGACGTGATCGTCGAAGAGGCGACCCGCTCGGGTCAGCACTACGTCACGCAGCGCTGGCTCGGCGGCACGCTGACGAACTTCCGCACGGTCAAGGGCTCGCTCGAGCGCCTTCGCTCGCTCGAGAAGATGGAAGAGGACGGCACGCTGTTCGCGCTGACGAAGCGCGAGCAGGTGATGATCCGCCGCGACCGCGAGAAGCTGATGAAGTCGCTCGGCGGCATCAAGACCATGAACAAGCTGCCCGGCATGCTGTTCGTGATCGATCCGCACAAGGAGCACATCGCGGTCGACGAGGCTCGCAAGCTCGAGATCCCCGTCGTCGGCATCACCGACACGAACTGCGATCCGGATCAGATCGACTACGTCATCCCGGGTAACGACGACGCGATCCGCGCGATCAAGCTGTTCGCGTCGAAGATCGCGGACGCCGCGATCATCGGCAGCAAGGTCTGGAAGGAGACCGCTCGTCACCGTGGCCAGGAGCGCCAGGACGAGGGTGAGCGCGTGATTCACGTCTCGAGCGGTGGCGATGGCCCGCGCGTCGAGATGTCGACCGGCGGCAGCATGTTCAACCCCGAGGCCTCGGCCTCGCCCGACACGGAGCAGTAGAGATGGAAGTCACCGCAACCTCGATCAAGGATCTGCGCGAGCGCACCGGCGCCGGCATGGCCGACTGCAAGAAGGCCCTGACCGAGACGTCGGGCGACATGGACAAGGCGATCGACTACCTGCGCGCGAAGGGTCTCGCGAAGGCGGCCAAGAAGGCCGGCCGCGAGGCGACCGAAGGCCTGGTGACGAGCTACATCCACGCCGGCGGCCGCATCGGCGTGCTCGTCGAGATCAACTGCGAGACCGACTTCGTCGC
>JAFAOG010000138.1 GCA_019237945.1 Deltaproteobacteria bacterium
CATCGATCAGCGGCCCGACATGCTCGGTATCGCCGAACGTGCGCGCGTGCTCGAGCTGCTGGCGCAGCGGCGCGAGGTGATCGACGTCGACGCGCAGCTTCGTCGCATCGCTGTCGCCGCTCACCTCGAGCGTCGGAAGCTCGATCCGGCGCGGCGACTGGAACAGCGCGAGCTCGGTGACGTAGTGGCGGTCCGGCGGATACGCGAGCTCCTTCGTCGTCTTGCGCTCGCCGAACCGCAGCTCGGCGTCCTTCCATAGATCGGCGAGCGTGCGGCGGCACGCCTCGGAGTCGACGACGAGCCAGCGCGCGCCGGCTGGCACGTAGCTCTCGGGCGCGACGAGCTCGTCGTGAAATGCCGGCGTGAGCCCCTCGATGCCGACAAACACGTCGCCCGCTTCGAGCTGTTCGATCAACCGGCGCGTCGCCTTCGACGGGAACGCGATCTCGTCGGCATACGCGCGCACGCGCGACCGCACGTCGCTCGCGCCGGTCGAGATCGTCTCGCGCACAGGATGCAGGATCACGTGGTCGACCTCGCGGAGCGTGCGCTGCGATTCGGCGTCGAACCAGCGCAGCGAGTCGACCTCGTCGCCGAACAGCTCGATCCGGATCGGATGCGGCGCGAGCGGTGCGAACACGTCGACGACGCCGCCGCGGATCGCGAACGTGCCCGGCTCGTCGACGACCGGCGTGCGCGACCAGCCGCCCGCCACGAGCAGCGCGGCGAGCTCGTCGCGATCGATCGACTCGCCCTTCTTGACGGTGCGGCCGCGCGCGGCGAGCTCGGAGGCCGGCATCGTCTTGCGGGCCAGCGCCTCCGCGCTCGTGACGATCAGGCTCGGGCGCAGCTCGGGCTGCGTGAGCCGGTACAGCGTCGCCATCCGCTCGACGATGCAGCTGCGATCGGGCGAGAGATCCGCGTACGGCGACACGTCGATGCCGGGCAGCATGACGACGTCGCTCTTCGTGAAGAATCCGATGTCATCCGCGAGCTCGCGGGCGTGCACGTCATCGCGCGCGACGACGACGACCAGCTCGCGCTCGGCCAGCTGCGCGGCGAGCCACGCGGCCCAGCCCGGCGACAAGCCGGCTCCGTACGCGATCACCGCGCCGGACTGGAGCGCTCGGTCGAGCTCGGCCCACATCGCGGGCGCAAGCTACCATGTCACTTCCAGTTGCAAACCGACGCGTCGGCGCCGCCGACCACGATCTGCACGTTCGCGCACGGCGTGAGCTGCCAGCTGTCCTTGCCGCCGTTGCCGCCGCGCACGCACATCGCGCACGAATAGCTCGCACCGAACGTCTTCACCCACGGCAGGTCCGGCACGTCCTCGACGGTCGACGTCTTGTAGATGACCGCGTAGTCGGTCGCGATGCCGAGGCGCGCGACGCTCCCGAGCGTGACGGGCCCGTCCGCGATCGTCTGGCTGTTGTCGATCAAGACGGGGATGCCGACCGCGTCGCCGGTCATCGCGATGAACGCATCCTTCGGCGGCGACGGATCGAGCGTCACCGTGAAGTTGCCGGCGGTCGACGTGCCCTCGCCCCACTTGTACTGCTGCGACCTCGTGTCCCACACGAACACGACCTTGCCGGTCGGAGGCGCGGAGCCCGAGATGTTGCCGTCGACATTGAACTTGCCGCCGTTCGCAGTGGAGGTGCAGGCGGCGAGGGCGATCAGCAGCAGCGGGCGCATGCTCCGTTTATAGCCGCGGCACGTGGCGTCGGCGACGGCGCAGGGCGCGCGCGGCGAGCCCGAGCAGCAACGTACCGACGATGCCGAGCCCCACCGCGAGATCGTAGTGAGGAACCGCGGCCTCGATCACGATCGGCGCCGCGTCGTCCTTCACGGGGACGATCACCTCGCCGTGATCGTGCTCGACGCGCAGGTACGCGGGGCCGCCGTTCGTCGAGTGGCCGGCGAGGCGCGCCATGTTCTCGTAGCGGTCGGGGCTGATCTGCACGTAGGTCTGGGTCGCGTCGATCACGCCGCCCGTGTACTCGTGCGGCAGCCCGGGGACGCGATCGCCACACGGCGGACAGAACGTGACGACGATCATTTGCGACCTCCGAGATGAAGCGCGATGTCGATGGTGGCGGCGATCGCGAGCGCGAGCGCGACGACGATCAAGCAGCCCGCGAGCACCCAGCGCGCGTGCGCGAAGAAGTCCGCGCGATGACCGGCGCCGTGGAGCAGCGGCAGGACGAGTGTGATGACGAGATACGCCGCGATCGGGACGCGAAGCGGACGCAGCTTACGAGCGAGCCACTGCATGATGCCTCCGTGCGAGGGCGTACAAGGCGCACAGCCCTCCGAGATAGATGACGATGCCTTCGAGACGATGGAGCTCCTCGCGATCGACGAGATCCATCCGGTGCATGCGGATCGCGATCAGGATCCGCACGGTGTTGATGACGAACGTCGCGAGGTAGGCGAGCGCGGCGGCGGCCGCGAGGTGCTTCAGCGTCGCGCGCCACGACCCCATCGCGCCGAGCCAGCCGATCACGAGCGCGACGAACGCGGCGAGCGCGAAGTGCAGACCCGCGCAGGGCGGGGCGATCGCGAAGCCGAGGTCGCGGTCGACATAGCCGAGCGACGCGTCGAACGTGAAGTGGCCGAAGCCGAGCCACGATGCGACGTGCGCGGTCGGCGCGAGGATCCATCGCAGGTCGGCCGCCGTTGCCGTCCGGTAGAATTCCTTGCCGGCGATCACGACGAGCGCCGCCATCGCGAGCGCGGCGACCTGCGTGCGTTTCACGCCGCCCTCCGGCGGAGCTGGTAGCCGAGCAACACCGCGCCGACGAGGATCATGACGACGAGGAAGCCGGGCTCGGGGCCTTGCTCGAGCGAGCCGACCGCCATGTCGCTGACGCCCGCGGGCATCGGCAGCGGCTGGTCGACATCGGTCGAGCCCGCGGTCGTGCGCACGATCTGCTGCACCGCGATGAACGACGTGAACTTGGTCAGCAGGTTGTACTGGAGGCCGAGCGCGAGCACGGCGTCGCGGTTCTTGTCCTCGTTGTAGAAGTCCGAGAGCTCGCTGATCTTCGAGCGCGCCCACAGATACGACAGCGCGGCGTTGCCGGCATCCGGCATGGCGGCGCTCGCGTCGACCTTCGTGACGAATCGGCCGCGGCCGCTCTCGCCGGTCAGCGTGATCGTGCCGGCGGGCGTGCCCTTGTACTTGCCGAACACGATCACCGGGCGCTGCGCGAACACGTCGGGGATGACTTTCGGCTGGACGTCGTACGCGTCGAAGCCGTCCATCTTGACCGCGACATGCGTCAGCACCGGCTGCTCGATGTAGCTGCGGAACTTCGCGGCCGCCGCATCGGCGCTCGTCTCGTCGAGCACGACGAACGGCTCGCCCTGGCCCGCCTTCGCGACGCCCTCGATCAGGTGGCGGTTGACGCTCGAGCCGATGCCGAACGCGAACACGTTGGCGTCGCCGAGATGGTCGCGAACCTCGTCGAAGATCTGCGGCTCCTCGGCGATGTAGCCGTCGGTGATCACGACGAAGCTGCGCGACGTACCTTCGACCTTCGGCAGCTCCATCGCCGTCTGCAGCGCGGGGTACAGCTCGGTGCCACCGCCCGCGTCCTGGCCGTCCATGAAGCGGATCGCGTCCTCGATGTGCGCGGTCGTCGCGGTCACGCTCTTCGGCGCGTACATCTTCGCGGCGCCGGCGAACAGCTCGACGTCGAACGTGTCGGTCGGGCGCAGGCGCGTCAGCAGGCCGCGCATCAGCGTCTTCGCCGTCGTCAGCGGGAAGCCGTTCATCGAGCCCGAGACGTCGACGATGAACACGTAGTCACGCGGCACGACGTCTTCGGTCGCCGGGCGGTGCGGCGGCTGCACCATCATCAGGAAGAAGTTTTCCTTCGCGCCCGCGAACGTCAGCAGGCCGCTCTGGATGCCCTCGCCGGCGAGCTGGTAGTGCAGGACGAAGTCCTTCTGGCCGGCCTCCGGCGCGCCGCCGTCGAGGTCGATGCTCGCGCTCTTGTGATCGGCCGCGAACGCGGTGTGGATCGAATGCGACGGCGAGTCGACCGCGTGGAGCTCCATGCCGCCCGCGATCGAGACATGCACGCCAAAGCCGAAGCTCGGCGCCGCGCCCGCGTGCGTGTAGCCGGTGTGCGTGAATGCATCGAGCGTGGCGGAGTGCGGCAGCGCCTCGCTGACGTAGCGCGGGCCGACGACCTGCGGATACACGAGCTCGTACGTGCCGTCGGTCGGGACGAGCAGCTCGGTGTAGTGCAGCTCGACGTCGATGTGGTCCTTCGGCAGGATGTTCGCGACGCTCATCGAGAAGACATTGGGGCGGTCCTCCTCGAGCAGTGACGCGGTCTTGCCCTCGCGCTTGGCCTCCTCGTACTCGGTCTTGGCCGCCTCGCGCTCCTTGATCTTTGCCTCGATGACGCGCTCGCCGATCTTCATCTTCATGCCGTAAACGGCGGCGCGCGTCGAAGCCGGGAATACGTACCGGGCGTTGATCGTTGTATCGCCGTCGTTCCTGTACGTCTGCGTCACGACCACGTCGGCGATCACGCCGGTGATGTGGACGTCGGCGTGCGTGCTCTCGAGCGGCATCGCCTCGACGCCGGGCTTGCCGCCGTCGACGACGAAGTACGGCGATAGGGTCTTGTCGGCGTCGGTCGATTTGGGCTCCGCGTACGCGCTTGCCGAGAGCGCACACACGGCCAGTGCCACGAGCTTCCTCATGCGGCTCTGCACAGCAATGGCGATGCCACGTGCAACCACCTGCATCACCACACGGTGTGCCTCAGCGGCAACACCACCTGCGGTCAGGGTGACACGCGCTATGCTCGACGCGTGTGGCGGACTGTCATGCTCGTCGCCGGCGCGATCGCGTCGCTGACGCAGGAGGTGTCGAAGGTCCGCGGGCTGCCCGCGAAGAAGCCGATCGCCTCCGACGAGGTCGATCGCGACGAGCTGCGCGCGCGCCTCGTCAAGCTGGCCGCCGACGGCAAGACCGCCGACCAGCTGCGCGCCGAAGGGCTCGCGCTCGCACGCTGGGGCCTCGTCCCGGCGACGCTCGACTACTCGGGGCTGATGATCGATCTGATGACCGATCAGATCGCCGGCTACTACGATCCCGACACCAAGACGCTGACGATCAACAAGGCGGCCCAGTCGGATCCGCAGTGGAACGAGATGGTGCTCGCACACGAGATCGATCACGGCCTGCAAGACCAGGCGTTCGACCTCAAGGCATTCGAGGACGTGCCCGACGGCGAGGGCGACGCGTCACTCGCCCGCCACGCCGTGATCGAAGGCGACGGCATCGCGGTGATGCTCGAGGTGCTGCTCGCGCGCCAGCACGTCGCGCCGCCGTGGGCGAACCCGGCCGTCGCCGACGAGCTCGTGCGTGCGATGTCCGCGCCGACCGGCGACTCGCTCGACAAGGCGCCCCTCGCCGTGCGCGAGGGCATGCTGTTCCCGTATCGCGATGGCTTCGCGTTCGTCGCCGCGCTCCGCCGCCGCAAGCCGTGGTCCGCGATCGATGCCGTGTTCAAGCGGCCGCCGCGCTCGACCGAGCAGATCCTCCATCCCGACAAGTACGCGCGCGACGAGAAGCCGGTGCCCGTGGTCGCGGGCGCGCTGCCGTCGCTGCCCGATCGCGCGATCGTTCACCACACGGTGTGGGGCGAGCTCGGGTTCTCGGTGTTCCTGCGCGCGCACGGCGTCTCCGACGAGATCGCGCGCGAGGCGGCGGCGGGGTGGGGCGGCGATCGCGCGGCGGTCTATGCGAAGGCCGGCGATGCGAACCCCGCGCACGCGGTGGCGCTCGCACGCCTGCAATGGGACAGCGAGGTCGACGCGATCGAGGCCCACGACGCTGCGGTCCGCGCGCTCGATCGGACGACTCCCGGCGCGACGCTCGACAACACCGACCTCTCGACCCGCTGGCTCGCGCTCGACGGCACCGTGAGCTTCGTCGAACGTCGCGGCAGCGCGGTGATGATCGGGATCGGTGTCCCGGCGCGTGTGGCAGATGCCGTGATCTCGGACAGTTGGACCGCGCTGCATTAGTCGTTGCACTTTGTTGCAACGCTGGCCTA
>JAFAOG010000144.1 GCA_019237945.1 Deltaproteobacteria bacterium
TCGTCCTCGTTCGAGAACGGCCGCCGCGCGGTCAGCATCTCGTAGAGGATCACGCCGAGCGCATAGATGTCGGTGCGGCGGTCGACCTTCTCCGGTGCCCCGATCTGCTCGGGAGCCAGGTATTCCGGCATCGAACGAGCGAGCTCGGACGCGCCAAAGTCGAGGACCTTGACGTGATCGAGCGTGTCGCCCTTGTCGGTCAGGAAGATGTTGTCGCTCGTGAGACGGCGGTGCACGATGCCCGCGTCGTGTGCCGCCGCGAGCGCGCTCGTGATCTGATCCGCGATCCGCGCCGCGCGCCGCACCGGCAGGCCGCCGACGCGATAGATCTCGTCGGTCAGCAGCATGCCCTCGAGGTGCTCGAACACGAGGTACGGCACGCGGTCGCCCGTGAACCCCATGTCCGTCGACTCGACAATGTTCGGATGCCCGAGCGTGCCCGCGACCTGCGCCTCCTTCATGAAGCGCTCGATCATCGCGGGGTCCGCCGCCAGATCCGCGTGGAGGATCTTGATGGCGACCTTGCGCTTGATGAGGGCATGCTCGGCGAGGAACACCGTGCCCATCCCGCCCTGCCCCAGCGTCTGAATGATGCGATACCGCCCCTCGACCACGTCCCCAGTTTTCACCATGTACGAACCAACATGAGTCGGGGTAGCGGTCGGGTAAAGCAACAATTTCAACTATCTAACTGTGGTGAGATGTACTCACGCAGGGGATCTCATGACGACTAAGCGCGATTCACCCTTCGCAGGCCTTCAGCAGCTCCGCGACCAGCTTCCGCCCGGAGCGCAAGCTTCCAGTACTCCCGCGCCAAGCGCGCCGAAGGGTCCCGCGCGCGCGGTCGTGCGGCTCGAAAAGAAGCATCGCCGAGGGAAGGAAGTGACGGTCGTCGACAAGCTCGAGCTCGCGCCCGCCGCCCTCGAACAGTGGTGTCGCGAGCTGAAGCAAGCGATGGGATGCGGAGGCTCCGTCGAGGACGGCGCGATCGTGTTGCAAGGAGATCTTCGCAAGCGACTGCCCGCGGTGCTGACAGCAAAAGGTGTCGGGAAGGTCACCGTGTCCGGCTAGCGGACTTGCCGCTGGGGACGACAGCATCCAGCTGGCCGGAAGATCCAGTTGGCAGTACGAGGGTTTCGCTGCACTGCGTCGTAACAGATCGAGCCGGTTAGCAACGGTTGGTACTGGCAAGACGCTTGCTGAATGGCTCGGCAGCCATGCGGAACCTCTTGCTCGCCACCAGCGTCTCTCTTCTGGCGTCGGCCTGTACCAGCGGCCCTGCTCCACTGCCGGACCCTCCGGTCCTGCACGTGACCTCGCCCGCGCGCAGCCTGATCCAGGACCACGCCGGTGCGGTCACGGTGACCGGCACGGTCGCGCCAAACGCCAAGGGCGTTGCGGTCACGAAGGTCTCCGTCAACGGCGTCGACGCGGTCGTCGGCACCGACGGCTCGTTCAGCGCCGTCGTCACGATCAAGCCGGGCGCGAGCTTCCTGCACACCGAAGCGGTCGACGCGGCGGGCGGCAAGGCGACGGACACGCGGTCGGTCGAAGCCGGTGAGCTTCGCGCGCCGGGCGCCGAGGTCCAGAACGCGATCACGGCGGCGCTCTCGACGCAGGCGTTCGCGAAGATCGCGTCGGCCGCGGGCCCGCTGATCAAGTCGACCGACATGGCCGCGATGCTCGCTCCGATGCAGCCGATGGTTCACTCCGGCGACGAGAACGGCGAGGACTGCCTGTTCGCGCGCCTCTACGTCGACAACCTGACGATGACCGACGCGAAGATCCAGCTCGTGCCGGTCGACGGCGGCCTGTCGTTCTCCGCCGAGCTCGACGGCGTCGATGTTCCCGGCCACATGCGCTACGCGGCCGCGTGCATCTCCGGCTCGAACACGACCGACATCTCCGCGAGCAAGGTCGTCATCAGCGGCACGCTGCTCGTCTCGCCGAACGGCATGATGGGCTTCGACACCCAGCTCGTCGATCAGAACGTCACGCTGCAAGGCCTGCACATCAGCGCGTCGGGCATCCCGGGCGCGATCCTCAACATCCTGCCGCTCGACTCGGTGATCCAGTACGTCGCGCCGAAGGCGGCCGAGATGTTCATGGGCCCGATGATGAACAAGGCGCTCGGCGCGCTCGGCGGCCCGCAGAAGCTCAACGTGCTCGGCAAGACGATCGACGTCCAGGTGTCGCCGTCGGACATCACGTTCACGTCGTCGGGTGGCCTCGTCACGCTCAACACGAAGATGCTGATCGAGGGCACCGAGAGCTCGAAGGGCTTCATCTACACCGACAACGGCATGCCGAACATGGACCCGGGCAACGGCATGCAGCTCGGCCTCGCCGACGACCTCGCGAACGAGATGCTGAGCCAGCTCGTCGCGACGGGTCTGCTCAACCTGTCGATGCCCGCGCAGGCCGGCAGCTTCGACACGTCGAACATCCAGATGACCTCGCCGCCGATGATCTCGGCCGACCCGGCTGACGGCAAGATGCGCCTCTACCTGCCCGACATGATGGCGACGTTCACCGCGAACGGCATCCCGATGGCGAAGGCCGCGATCAACGCGAAGGTCGACCTCAAGATCGTCCCTGCGCACGGCAACGACTACGCCATCGCGATCCAGCTTGGCACCCCGACGATCGAGGTCGACGTCCTCGACGACGTCCAGAACGAGTCGCGCTTCACGAACGACGACCTGTCGACGGCGGTCAAGCTCTCGCTCGACAACCAGATCACGACGGTCAGCGCGCTGCTCGGCTCGATCCCGATGCCGCAGATGGCGGGCCTGCAGATGAAGGACCTCTCGGTCACCGCGGACGAGGGCTACGTGATGGTGAAGGGCGAGCTGCAGTAAGCTCGCGGGATGGGGAAGAAAGCGGCCGCGAAAAAGAAACCAGCCGCGACGAAGAAGCCGGCCGCGAAGAAAAAGCCGGCCGCAAAGAAGCCGAAGAAATCGCCGCCCAAGCGTCGCCAGTCCGTGGCGAAGCGGGCGGCGATGTCGCGTTCGCGAGCGCGCGATGTCGAGGCGCTCGGCGAGATCACGGTGCCGAGCGGCAAGCTGTGCGTGTTCGATGTCGGGCTCGTCGGCTACCTGCCGCGTCCCGCGCTCGAGCCGGCGCTCGTCACCGCCGACGTCCCGTCGGATCGCGCACTCCCGGTCGTCGGGCGCCGCGTCGGCACGGGCCGGTTCGCCGACTGCTGGGACCACGTCGCGGTGCGCGTCGGCGACGGCCCGGTCTCGCACTCGACGAAGCTCGGCGAAGCCGGCGTCGACTTCGCGCGCCTTGTCTGCATGGATCACGGCGCCCTCGATCACTGGAAGCACGAGGACAGCCTCGACGGCCTCGCCGACTTCGTGTTCTGGGGCCGCGACGCCGCCAACCTCGCCCGCGCGATGCGCGCGCCGCCGCAGCCCGAAGGCTACGGCTGGACGGACCTCGCGGTCGCCGACGCCGACGCCAAGGCGCTCGAGGCGAGCAAGATCAAGGCGGAGAACCACTGGCTGCTCGCGACCGACTTCCGCCCGCACTCGCATCACTTCCACGCGCTCGCCGCCGCTCGCCAGAACGCACGCGGAGCAGGTACGATCGACGTCGGCGGTGCGAAGGTGTGTCTGTTCTTCACGAGCTGGGGTGACGGCGTGTTTCCCGTCTACCTCGACGTCGACAACAAGAACCGCCCCGTCCAGATTCGCGTCCAGCTCAACACCAACGACTCCAATGCCGCGATGCGCGCCGTGAACCCATGAAGCACTTGCTCCTCGCCCTCACCCTCGCCCTCGCCGCCTGCGGCCCCAACAGCGCCGAGATCAAGACCGCCAAGACGGCGACGTACAAGATGAAGCCGAGCGAGCTGCTCCAGCTCGCCGAAGAGGTCGCGCAGGATCAGTACAAGATCGGCGACGTCGACGCCGTGAGCTTCACGTTCATGACGCAGCCGCGCTTCTACGGTCCCGAGGGCGACCTGCAGTCGCCGGGCGCCGGCGGCTTCGTGCACATGCAAGATCGCTCGGTCGAGGTCTCGTTCATCGTCAAGGTCGTCGAGTTCGGCGGCGACGATGTCGGCGTCACGGTCACGCCGCAAACGTTCCAGGTGCTCGGCGGCAGCCCGAAGCCGCGCGAGCTCACGCCCGACGATCCGAACCTGCCGCCGTTCGTCAAAGGCCGCGCCGATCAGCTCGCGCTCGACATCTACAACGCCGCCAAGTCCCACGCGTATCCCGCGAAGTAGGGCATCCTCGCCGCATGAAGCTGATCGGCATGTTCGATTCGCCGTACGTGCGGCGCGTCGCGATCTCGATGCGACTGCTCGACCTCCCGTTCGAGCACCTGAACTGGTCGATCGGCAAGGACATCGATCGCGTCAAGCAGTTCAACCCGCTCGGCCAGGTGCCGACGCTCGTCCTCGACGACGGCGACGTCGTGATCGACTCGATCGCGATCCTCGACTACCTCGACGACCGCGTCGGCCCCGAGCGCGCCCTGCTCCCCCGAACGGGCGACGCGCGCCGCCGCATCCTCGGCGCCTCGATGCTCGCGATGGGCATGGCCGACAAGGCACGCCTCCAGATGTACGAGCTGCTGTTCCGCCCCAAGGAGCTGCGCCATCCGCCCGTCCGCGCACGCCTCAACGGCCAGATGCTCGCGGCCGCCGCCGAGCTCGACGCGCTGTGCGCGCGCACGACGACGCCGTACCTGTTCGGCGATCGCATCACGCAGGTCGACGTCAGCCTCGGCTGCGCATTCACGTACGCGACCGAGACGGTCGGCCTCGAGCCGCCGCTACCGGCGCTGCGCGCGCGCGCCGCGAAGCTCGCCGAGCTCCCGGTCTTCCGCGAAATTTATCTGCCGTTCGACGCGCCGGCGGTCTGAGGCAGAAAGAATTACCGCCAAGAAGCCAAGGGGCAGAAGAGTCAGCCACCAGACGATCAATTTGATCGATCCCCTCTCCAAGCGCTGTGCTTCCTCGGCCTCTCGGCTCCTTGGCGGTAATTCTTCGCTGTTTCATTCGATCGTCGCATCGACGGTGATCGAGTCGCCGGGGCCGAGCTCGGGATCGGGCGTCTCGCCGGCGAGCAGCGCGCGCAGATCGACGCGGAACAACATGCCGCGGCGGCGCACCGTGATCGTGCCGCGGGCGTCCTCGGTGGCGCCGCCGGCGAGCTGGAGGGCGGCGCGCAGCGTGAGGCCCGGGGCGTACGGGATGGCGCCCGGGTGCGCGACCGCGCCGAGCAGCTCGACGGGGCCACCGGTGGCGGAGCGCGACGCGGGATGGAGCGGATACGGCGCGCGCGGCGGGGCGGCGCAGGCGGCGAGCGCGACGGCGATGATCAGGGCTTGCAGTAGCCCTTCATGTTGCACTTCTGCGAGGTGCCGGCGGGACATGTCGGATCCGTCGCCATCAGCATCGTGCATTTTTGCGAGCAGATGTCGTGTCCGAGCTGGTCGAAGGAGTTCGTGCAGACGCCACTCGCACACTCCGTCGACGTGTCGCTCGTCACCGTGCAGGTCGCGCCGAACGGCAGGTTGCTGCCGGCGCCGCTGCCGCTGCCGGCGGCATCCGGCATGGGAGCGGGTGCGTTGGCGGTACAGGCGGCGAGCGCGAGCGCGAGAGCGGCGAGGGTCTTCATCATGGTGGCTCCTTACTAGTCCCAGGTTCCTTGCAGGATCAGCGAGATCGTCCGGCCGGTGCCGTGATAGGCCGCACGCACGAGCGGGCGGGCGTCGAGGAGGTCGTCGGCTCGCAGCACGGCGACGTAGGCGCGCGAGAGCTGGTCGGTCAGCGCGGCCTCGACGAGCGTGTAGCCGGGCACCGTGACCCCGCCGTCGATGAACTGCGTGATCGTCCGGAAGCGCGCGTAGCCGGAGAGCTGCTGGTAGCTGCCGCGGACGGTCGCCTCGTAGCGATGGTGCGGCAGGAAGTCGAGCGGCTCGGCAGTCGACCCGGAGGCGTGGATGTACGAGTACGCGGCATCGACGCCGAGGTGCGGCATCGGATCGGTTCGCGCGATCACGTCGATGCCGGTGATGTCGAGGTCGCCGGTGTTGTAGAGCATCGTCTGCGTGCCGTTCACCGAGGCGCGGATCGTGCCGGTCGTGTGGCGGTAGTACGGCGCGACCTCGGCGTGCACGTGCTTGGCGACGTCGTGGATCGCGCGCAGCTCGACGTAGTTCGAGATCTCGGGGCCGAGCTGCGGGTTGCCGTTAACCGGATCGAAGCGCTCGCGCAGCGACGGCACACGGCCCTTGCGACCGCCCGTCGCGACGAGCTCGAGCACCTCGTGCACGCGGTAGCGCGCGGCGAGCTTCGCTTCGGGCCACGGCTTGGCGTCGACGCCGAACGGCACCGCCGCGCCGGCCGATGCATCGACGCGCAGCTTCTTGCGCTCGTATTGCAGATCGCCCGCGGCCTCGATCACGGTGACGTCGCCCTTGCCCGTCATGTCGCTCGCGACGGTCTTCGTGCCGACCGTCGCCGACTCGTGGACGACGTGCAGCGAGCCGACCCACCGGAAGTCCTTGTGGAACGGCGCGGTCGCCAGCGCCATCGCGTGCGTGCGCAGCGCGGAGATGTCCTCGACGGTGTTCTGGTCGAGCAGGTTCCGGTCGGTGAACTTGCGCGACGTGCGGCCGAGGTAGTCGACCGAGGCTTCCGCCTGCAGCTGCATCGCGCCGCGCTTGTCGTCGGCCTTGATGCTCGCGCGCGCGCTGGTCTCCTTGTCGATCAGCAGGATCGCGGTGTCGACGACATCGCTCGGCGGCGAGAGGTAATGGCGATCGTCGACGAAGCCATCGATCGCGACGCGGCGATCGCCCTCGCGGTACTCGAGACGCATCGAGCCGTTCGCGTCGTGGCGATCGTCGTGGAGTGTGCCCTTGAGCGTGTCGAGCTTGTGCGCGCCCGCGGTACCCGCCGCCGAGATGCGCAGCGCCCACGCCGTCGCGATCGCGGCGCGGGCGGTCGCCGAGACGCCGAACGTCGGCAGCGAGTCCGCGGTCGCGCGCGCGATCACGAGCTGCGGGCCGATCGCGTCGCGCGTGTGGACCTCGATCACGCCGCCCGGTCCGCCCGGGCCATCGATCGGCGACTGCGGCGTCGTCGCGACGCGGATCTGCACGATGTCGGTGATCGGGATCGACGTGACGTCGAACGTGCCGTACCAGGGGTCGGAGACGAGCACGCCGTCGATCCACACCGCGACTTCGCCCTTGCGCGCACCGCGCACGTCGATCTGAAAGCCACCGCGTCCCGACTCGCGCACGGTGACGTCGGGGATCAGCGCGAGCGCCGTCTTGAGATCGACCGCGCCCTTCGCCGCGAGCTC
>JAFAOG010000145.1 GCA_019237945.1 Deltaproteobacteria bacterium
GCGCGTGATCGTCGCCGGTCCGCGCATCGTCAGCCGTGGCGAGCAGGGTGGCCCGATCATCGAGGAGCGTCGCCCGAGTGGCGGCGCCGTGCAGCCGCCTCCGTCGACGCAGCTTCCGCCGCGCGCGCCGGGCACCGGTGTCGTGCGCGCCGCCGCGCCGGCCCAGGCCGAAGGCAGCGGTCCGCGGACCGTCGAGGAAGTCGCGACCACCGCGCGCAGCCACTTCGAGCGCGAGCTCGAGCGTGCGCGTGCTCGCAGCGCGGATCGTCCGCGCCCCGAGACCGTCAATCCGCCGCCGGTCGAGACCGAAGCGGCGCCGCCGACGCCGCCGCGCGATCCGTCGCGCCCGGCCGTCGGCACGGTCATCGCGCTGCCGCCGCGCATCAAGATCACCGAGCGCGGTCCGTCCGGCCGCCCGGCTCCGGCCGCGCCGCCGCAGAACCAGATCCGCGGTCGCTTCGAGCAGCAGCGCAACCAGCGCGGTCCCGGTGGTCCTCGTGGCCCCGGCGGCCACATGGACATGCGCAAGAAGCTGCCCCTCGGCAAGAAGGGCAAGCAGACGACGATCACCACGCCGGCCGAGCACAAGCGCGTCGTCCGCATCGAGGACACGATCACGGTCTCCGATCTCGCGCGCAACATGGGCGTCAAGGCGCCCGAGGTGCTCAAGAAGCTCTGGGGCATGGGCATGACCGGCGTCAACATCAACGCCGCGATCGACTTCGACACCGCCCAGATCCTCGCGAGCGAGTTCGGCTACGAGGTCCAGAACGTCGCGGTCAAGGAAGAGGACATCTTCGCCCAGAAGACGGACGAAGGTGGCGACCTCGAGCCGCGCTCGCCGGTCGTGACCGTCATGGGCCACGTCGACCACGGCAAGACGTCTCTGCTCGATGCGATCCGCAAGTCGCGCGTCGCCGCCGGTGAGGCCGGTGGCATCACGCAGCACGTTGCCGCGTACAAGGTCGCGGCGCCGGGCCACGGCGACATCGTGTTCCTCGATACGCCGGGTCACGAGGCGTTCACCGAGATGCGCGCTCGCGGCGCTCAGGCGACCGATATCGTGGTGCTCGTCGTCGCCGCGAATGACGGCGTAATGCCGCAGACGGTCGAGGCGCTCTCGCACGCAAAGGACGCGAAGGTCTCGATCATCGTCGCGGTCAACAAGATCGATCTGCCCGATGCGCAGCCCGAGCGCGTCAAGCAGCAGCTCGCGGACCACGGCCTCATTCCCGAGGAGTGGGGCGGCGAGACGATGTACGTCAACGTCTCCGCGCTCAAGGGCGAGAACATCGACAAGCTGCTCGAGTCGATCGCGCTGACCGCGGAAGTGCTCGAGCTCAAGGCGAACCCGAACAAGCCCGCCTCCGGTCTCGTGATCGAGGCGCGCCTCGACCGCAACCGCGGCCCGATGGCGACCGTGCTCGTGCAGGAAGGCACGCTGCGCACGGGCGACGTGCTCGTCGCCGGCCGCACGTTCGGCAAGGTGCGCGCGATGCTCGACGACCGCGGCAACACGGTCGACGAGGTGGGTCCGTCGACTCCGGTCGAGATCCTCGGCCTCGACGGCGTCCCCGACGCGGGTGACAAGGTCAACGCGGCCGAGGACGACAAGGTCGCCAAGCAGGTCGTCGAGCACCGCCGTCAGGAGTTCCGCAAGCGCGAGCTCGCCTCCACGGCGCGCATCTCGCTCGAGGGCATGATGGAGCGCGCGTCGGAAGGCGCGCAGAAGGAGCTCAAGATCGTCCTCAAGGCGGACGTTCAGGGCTCCGCCGAGGCGCTCAAGGCCGCGCTCGTCAAGCTCACGACCGAGAAGGTCAAGGTCGTCGTCATCGCGGCGGCCGTCGGCGGCATTACCGAGAGCGACGTCCACCTCGCGAAGGCGGGCGGCGCGATCATCGTCGGCTTCCACGTCCGTCCCGCCGGCAAGAGCAGCAAGCTCGCCGAGCAGGAAGGCGTCGAGATCCGTCTCTACGACATCATCTACGACGCTCTCGACGAGGTGAAGGCCGCGATGGCCGGCCTGCTCGCGCCGATCAAGCGCGAGGTCGCGATGGGCAAGCTGCAGGTGCGCGACACGTTCTCGATCCCGAAGATCGGCACGGTCGCCGGCTGCATGGTCACCGAGGGCAAGATCAACCGCAAAGCCCACCTCAAGATCATCCGGGACTCGATCCAGGTCTACGAGGGCAAGATCGGCTCGCTCCGCCGCTTTAAGGACGACGTCTCCGAGGTCCAGCACGGCTTCGAGTGCGGGGTCATGGTCGCGGGCTGGAACGAGGTCAAGACCGGCGACGTCATCGAGGCGTACGAGGTCGTAGAAGAAGCTGCCCAGCTCTGACGCTGTCGCGCGCGGATTCGGACCCAGAGTTAACGCGAAAACGCGAAACCGCGAAGTTCCGGATCGGAGAAGCCCAGAGCCCAGACGGCGGCTCGGCGTACGGACGAAGCGCCCGTTCGCCTCGCCCACTGGCTCGCCAACAAACACGAAACGGCCGGGGCCGAGGTCCGGTGGCGTCTTCGCCAGCGGACCGAGGCGGACGTGTGGGCTTCGCGGTCCTTTTTTTCGCGCTTTCGCGTTTTCGCGCTAATCCGGCTCTGCTCATGCGGCGCTTGGCAGCAGTTCGCACAGCGCGGTAGGGTCCCTCGGTGTACGTCGGAGTCGCCAAGCTCAGCCTCGTGATCGGCGACGCCCATTCGCTCAAGGAAAAGCGGATGGTGCTGCGGCCGATCAAGGATCGCGTGCGCGAGCGGCTGCACGTGACGGTCAACGAGGTCGGCGAGCACGATACGTGGCAGCGCGCCGAGCTCGGCTGCGCGATCGTCAGCGCGGACCGCGCGAAGGTGCTCGAGCTGATCGACGATGTCGTGCGCGTCGCGATGAGCGTCGGCGGCGCGCAGATCGTCGGCATCGCGAAGGACGTCACGACGTTCGATGCGCCGAGCGTGCCGTTCACGCCGGTCGACGAGCGCACCGGCAGCGGTGACAAGGCCGCGGGCAGCGACGACTGGGTGCCCGAGGAGTGGCAACACCTCGTCGATGGGATGGACAAATGAGCGCCGCGCGCAAGGCTCGCGTCGAGCATGGGATTCGCGAGGCGCTGACCGAGATGATCGCGTCGGACGTGCGGGATCCGCGCGTGCATGCGCCGACGGTGCTGACGGTCACGAAGGTCGAGCTCAACGTCGATCTCAGCGTTGCGCGCTGCTACGTGTCGATCGTCGCGGATGATGCGACGGCCGACGCCGCGATGGCGGGCCTTCAGAAGGCAGCGGGGTTTCTGCGCGGGCCGCTCGGCCGCCGGCTCGGGCTGCAGCACGCGCCGGAGCTGCGCTTCCTCGTCGATCCGAGCATCGACATGAGCGAGAAGCTGGCCGCGATCGTGCGCGAGGACGAGGAGCGGGCGAAGGCGGCGGGGCGCGTCGCGGGGCAGGCGGAGCCGCCGCCCGAGGAGAAGAAGGAATGACGGACCGCCGCGTCACCGAGCCGGTGCAGCTGCCGGATGTCGCGGCGGCGCTCGAGCGCGCGTGCGAGAAGCTGCGCGACGCGAAGCGGATCCTGCTGACGTCGCATCGCCGGCCCGATGGCGACGGCACCGGCTCGATGGCTGGCCTCGCATCGCTGCTGCGCGCGGCGGGCAAGGAGGCCGTGATCTACTCCGTCGATCCGATCGCGCGCCGCTACAAGTGGCTGCCGCTCGTGTCGACGGTCGTCCACACGATCGGCTTCGACGAGCGATTCGACTGCACGATCGTCGTCGACTGCGCCGACGTGTCGCTGCTCGGCGATGCGCTGCCGCCGCCCGAAGTGTGCGGCACGCTGATCACGCTCGATCATCACGCGAGCGGCAAGCCGTTCGGCGACATCGCGGTCTGGGATCCGACGGCCGCCGCGGTCGGCGTGCTCGTCCATCGCATCGCGGAGCACGAGGGCTGGCCGGTGACGAGCGAGGCCGCCGTGCCGCTCTACGTGTCGCTGATCAGCGATACCGGCGGCTTTCGCCACGCGAACACGAACGCGGAGGCGCTGCGCGTCGGCAGCGAGCTGGTCGGCGCCGGCGTCGTGCCGAGCTCGATCGCGGGCTCGCTCGAGGAGCGCCCGAGCCCCGGCAAGCTGCGGCTGCTCGGCTCGGTGCTGTCGACGCTCGAGCTGCACTGCGCGGGCCGCGCCGGCGTGCTCAGCGTCACGACCGACATGGTCGAGGGCGCGCGCGCGAGCTGGGAAGACATCGAGGGCATGGTCAACTGGGCGCGCAACGTCGAGGGCGTGCAGGTCGGCGTGCTGCTGACGACGGCGAAGGGCGGCGGCGTGCGCGTGTCGATGCGGTCGCGCAGCGAGAAGATCGACGTCGGCCGCGTGTGCATGACGCTCGGCGGCGGCGGGCACCCAGGTGCGGGCGGCTGCCACATCAACAGCGACCTGGTTTCGACGAAAGAGAAAGTCGTGCGCGCGCTCGAAGCGGCCTTCAACAAGCGCCCGACGACGACGAATCCGCCGCCTGACGCCGCTTCCTAGGTTACGATCGGCCGATGCGGTGGTCTGTGCTCTTCGCGGTCGCGGCGTGCGGTGGTGGTCATTCGACGAAGCCCGATAGCGCGGTCACCGGCGACGTCGCGATCGACATGCCGCGCGACAGCACGCTGACGCCCGACGCCGATCCGAACAACCCGCCGACGCTCTACGACACCGGCCTGTGCGTCGATCGCGCGTGCACGCAGATCAACGCCGGCATCTCCGCGTACACGCCGAGCTTCGCGCTGTGGAGCGACGCGGCGACGAAGCGGCGCTGGATCCAGCTGCCGGCCGGCGCGCAGATCGACACGACCGATCCGGACCACTGGGTGTTCCCCGTCGGCACGAAGATCTGGAAGGAGTTCACGGCGGAGAACGGCGGGCCGCGTATCGAGACGCGCTTCATCTGGCGTCAGGCGATGGGTACGCAGAGCGACTGGTTCTACCTGTCGTACGAGTGGAACGCCCCGAACGACGACACGACCGCGCAGCCGTTCGGCGACATGAACGTCAACGGCACGCAGCACGACATCCCGGCGCGCTTCCAGTGCAAGCTCTGCCACGAGGGCATCAGCTCGCGCGTGCTCGGCTTCGGCGCGATCCAGCTCGACCACGCGGCGGCGACCGGCGACATCGCGATCGACGACCTCGTCACCGGTGGCAAGCTGACGCAGAACCCGCCCGGCGCGAGCGCGCCGCACTATCCGCTCCCCGGCACCGGCAGCGCGACCGCCGCGATCGGCTATCTGCACGCGAACTGCGGCCACTGCCACAACCCGCAGAGCAAGGTGTTCACCGATCAGAACATCAACATGACGCTGCGGCTCGCGGTCGGCTCGCTCGGGTCGCTCTCGGCCACGCCCGTCTACCAGACCGCCGTCGATCACGATGCATCGATCGCGATCGATGGGCTGACCAAGCGCATCGTCACCGATGATCCGACGCACTCGATCCTGATCGACCGGTTCAGCGCGGACCCGACGAGCTCCAAGCACATGCCGCAGCTCGGCTCGGAAGTGATCGACACGACCGCGCAGGCGACGCTGGTCGACTGGATCACGCACATCCAGTAAGGTTCGCGGCCCGTGAACGGCGTCCTCGTTCTCGACAAGCCGGCGGGCATGTCCTCCGCCGTCGCCGTCGATCAGGTCAAGAAGCGCCTTGGCGCGCAGCGCGCGGGTCACGGCGGCACGCTCGATCCGATCGCGACCGGCGTGCTGCCGATCTGCCTCGACGAGGCGACCAAGCTCGCGCAGTACTTGCTCTCCGATGACAAGGCGTACGAGGCCGACCTGCTGCTCGGCGTCGAGACCGACACGCTCGATCGCACCGGCACGATCACGAAGACGACGACGCCGGACGTGACGCGCGAGCGCTTCGAGGCCGCCCTCGCGTCGCGCATGGGCGAGCAGGATCAGGTGCCGCCGATGTACTCGGCGATCAAGCGCGAGGGCCGCCGCCTCTATCACCTCGCGCGCGCCGGCGAGGAGGTCGAGCGCGAGCCACGCCGCATCCGGATCACCGAGCTCACGCTGCTCGCGTGGGATCCACCGCGCGCGAGGATCGCGATCGCCTGCAGCAAGGGTACGTACGTACGCTCGCTCGTCGCCGACCTCGGCACCGACGTCGGCTGCGGCGCGCACATGACAGAATTGCGCCGCACGCGCTCGGGCGTGTTCACGCTCGCGCAGGCCCACGATCTCGATCGCCTCGATCACCCGCGGCTGGTCGCGATGACGGAGGCGACCCGGCTGCCGCGCGTCACCGTGCCGGCCGAGCTCGAGCACCGGGTGCGCTCGGGCGTTCAGCTACCGCCGGAGGCGTTCGCGATCTCGCCGGAAATCTACGAACGATTCCAGATGCTTGACGAGAACGGTGGGCTGGTCGCGGTCGGCCACGTCGAGACGCGCAACGAGCGAGTTCGCGTCATCTACGACCGCGTCTTCAAGCCTTGACCCCGGGCGGCAAATACCCCAAAACTCCGCCCTGACCACGGCACTCGTTCCATGTGGGGCGCGGCCGTCGGCGACTGGAGTTAGCAATGTCTGTTTCGCCCGTTCGCAAGCAAGAGACCATCGGTAAGTTCGCGCAGCACCAAGGCGACACCGGCTCCCCGGAAGTCCAGGTCGCGCTCCTCTCGGAGCGGATCTCGCACCTGACGGAGCACCTCAAGAACAACCACAAGGACCACCACAGCCGTCGTGGTCTCCTGAAGATGGTCGGCCAGCGCCGCGCGCTGCTCGATTACCTCAAGCGCAAGAACCTCGATCGCTACAAGAAGCTGATCGATACGCTCGGCCTGCGCCGCTAATTGCGAGCGCACCGGCGCGCTGCGGCGCTTGGTTTTCGGGAGCGGGTGTGTAATAACCCGCCCGGTAACAACCCGTAGCGTCGCCGGATTTCGAACAGGTTGGTTCTGATCGTTCAGTCGAGCCCCTCTTTGGCGAGAGGGATTGGACCGAGGGTTCAGGCCACCACGAGCCAGCGACGTGACTTTCGAAAGGTCCGTTGAAAATGGCATTTGTGCGTGAGACCGCCGTCGTGGGCGGCAAGGAAATCATCGTCGAGACCGGCAAGTGGGCGAAGCAGGCCGGTGGATCGGTCGTCATCCGTTGCGGCGACACCATGGTGCTCGTGACGGCCGCTGGCAGCCAGCAGCCGCGCGACATCGACTTCATGCCCCTGACCTGCGAGTACCAGGAGAAGTTCTACTCGTCGGGCAAGATCCCGGGCAGCTTCTTCCGTCGCGAGGGTCGCTCGACCAACGCGGAGATCCTCGTCGCTCGCCTGATGGATCGTCCGGTGCGCCCGCTGTTCCCCAAGGGCTGGTTCATCGACACGCAGATCATCGCGAACGTGATCTCGTTCGACCGCGACAACGCGGCCGACGTGCTCGCGATGACGGGCGCCAGCTGCGCGCTCCACCTCTCTGACCTCGTGTGGGATGGCCCGCTCGCCGGCGTTCGCGTCGGTCGCATCGACGGCCAGTTCGTGGCGAACCCGACGTTCGCCGAGCGCGAGAAGAGCGACATGGACATCATCGTCGCGGCCAGCAAGGACGCGATCATGATGGTCGAGGGCGAGATGCACGAGCTGCAGGAGGACGTCGTGATCGACGCGCTGCTGTTCGCGCACCAGGCCGTGCAGCCGCTGATCGAGCTGCAGGAGCGCCTGCGCGCCTCGAACGGCAAGGAGAAGCGTCCGTTCACCAAGCCGGTGGCCGACGAGAGCCTCGCCGCGCGCGTCAAGGAGATGGCGTACGACCGCCTCGCCGAGGCGATGCAGATCAAGGACAAGAAGAAGCGCAGCAACGGCGTGTCGACGCTGCGCACCGAGGTGATGCAGGCGCTGACGGCCGAGGGCCAGCCGTGGTTCGGCAAGGGCAAGGACGTCGATGCGGCGTTCGGCAAGCTGCAGAAGAAGTGGGCGCGCGGTCACACGCTGTCGACGCGCACGCGCATCGACGGCCGCAAGCCCGACGAGATCCGTCACATCTCCGTCGAGACCGGCGTGCTTCCGCGCGCGCACGGCTCGGCGCTGTTCACGCGTGGCGAGACCCAGGCGCTCGTCGCGGTGACGCTCGGCACGAAGTACGACGAGAAGAAGCTCGATACGCTCCTCGGCGACCAGAAGCGCACGTTCTACATGGACTACAACTTCCCGCCGTTCTCGACGGGCGAGGTGAAGCCCCTGCGCGGCCAGTCGCGCCGCGAGGTCGGTCACGGCTTCCTCGCCGAGCGCTCGGTCGAGTCGATCGTGCCCGAGTACGAGGACTTCCCGTACACGATCCGCGTCGTCAGCGACATCCTCGAGTCGAACGGCTCGTCGTCGATGGCGTCGGTGTGCGGCGGTAGTTTGGCACTGATGGACGCCGGCGTGCCCACGAAGAACCCTGTCGCGGGTATCGCGATGGGTCTGATCAAGGAGGGCGATGACTACGTCGTGCTCTCCGACATCGCCGGCGTCGAAGACCACCTGGGCGACATGGACTTCAAGGTCGCCGGTACCGCCAACGGCATCACCGCGCTGCAGATGG
>JAFAOG010000457.1 GCA_019237945.1 Deltaproteobacteria bacterium
GAAGCCGAGCATCACGCCGCCCAGGCGCGCGCGGCGCAGCGCACCTGCCATGTGGTGCGGCCCGACGCTGACGGTGATCGGCGCGCCCGAATCGAGCGCGATGCCGGCGGCCGCGAGCTTCGTGTCCACGCCGCGGTACAGCGGCGCGACGACGGCGACGTCGAGGCCGTGCATGTCGGCGAGCGCGGGAGGCAGACCGGCGAGCACATCGGCGAGGCCGCCGGACTGGGCGAAAGGAGCAATCTCGGACGAGACGTGAACGACGCGCATCAGGTTTCGAGGCCGGCGAACTTCCGGAACCGCGGGCCCGCCGAATCGTAGCTGTGCCGGCTCTGCATCGAGACGACGAACGTGCCGGGATGCAGCTTCTCGCCGAGCTCGGGATCGTTCTCGAGCAGCTCGGCGACGTCGTTCGCGAGCACGACGGGGCCCTTCGCGGGGACGATCGTGCCCTTCGGTAGCACGACGAGGCCGCTCTCCGTGACGAACGGGAACCGCTTCGCGTCGGCCTCGGGATCCTCGCCGATCACGCAGCCCGGCTCGATCTTGCAGTTCTTGTCGAGGATCACGCGGCACAGCCGTGCGTCGTGGCCGATGTCGCAGCCGCTCAGGACGATCGACTCGGCGATCCGCGCGCCGGAGTGCACGAAGCAGTCGTAGCCGACCACGCTCTCGAACGCGGTCGCCGACGAGATGATCGAGCCCTCGCACACGAGGCTGTCGTCGACAGTCGCGGCCGGCGCATCGACCGCCGACTTGACGAAGCGAGCCGGCGGGTAGTCGCGCTGCGCGCTGCGGATGCGCCACTGCCGGTTGTAGAGGTCGAGCGCGGGCAGGCGCGCGCGCAGGTCCATGTTCGCGTCGAAGTACGATTCGAGCGTGCCGACGTCCCGCCAGTACGGCTCGGCGCCCTCGGGCTCGCCGGGGATGTGGTTCTGCGCGAAGTCGTAGACGTTGACGCGCGCGCCCTCGCTGACGAGACGCGGGATGATGTCGCGGCCGAAGTCGTGCCGGCTCGATTCGCTCGCGCCGTCCTCGACGAGCACGCGCTCGAGCACCTCGCGTTTGAACATGTAGTTACCCATCGAGACGAGCGACCAGCCGGGCCGGCCGGGCATCTCGGGCGGGTTCTTCGGCTTCTCGACGAAGCCGACGATGCGGCCGCGATCGTCGACGTCGATGATCCCGAATGCGCTCGCCTCGTCGACGGGCACCGGGAACGCGGCGACGGTGAGGTCCGCGTTGGACTCGCGGTGCGCGGCTTCCATCTGGCCGACGTCCATCTTGTAGACGTGATCGCCGCCGAACACCGCGACGTGATCGGCGCGCGCGTCACGCACGAGGTTGAGGTTCTGGAACACGGCGTCGGCGGTGCCGCGGTACCAGAATTCGCCGAGCCGCATCTGCGCGGGCACGACCTCGATGTACTCGCCGAAGCCGCTGAGCCGCCAGTTGCGGTTCAGGTGCTTGATCAGGCTCGACGACATGTACTGGGTCAGTACATAGATCTTGCGATAGCCCGAGTTGATGAAGTTCGAGAGGACGAAGTCGATGATCCGGTAGCGCCCGGCGAACGGCACGCCCGGTTTACTGCGGTGGATCGTCAGCGGGCCGAGGCGTGAGCCCTTGCCGCCCGCCATGATCATCACGAGGGTGTTCTTCACGCGAGCGGCATCGTAGCAAGCCGCCTCGCGACGTCACGCGCTCCGGAGCTACTTCGCGGTGGCCTTACGGTGCCGGGCGCGCAGGTGGCTGGATGAACAGGTGTTGCCGGTACCAGCGCAGCTCGTCGATCGACTCGCGGATGTCGTCGAGCGCGCGGTGGCCCTCTTTCTTCGCCGGCAGCTTCGCCGTGATCTCGGGAAACCAGCGCCGGCCGAGCTCCTTGATCGTCGATACGTCGACCATCCGGTAGTGCAGCCGCTTGTCGAGCGCGGGCATGTAGCGGTTGATGAACCGCTTGTCCTGATGGATCGAGTTGCCGGCGAGCACCGGGCGATCCTTCGCGGCGACGTGCGCGTTGATGAACGCGATCGTCTGCGCCTCGGCGTCGGTCTCGCTGACCGTCGATTCCTTCACACGCGCGGTCAGGCCCGAGGCGCCGTGATGCTTCGTGTTCCAGTCGTCCATCGCGGCGAGCACCTCGTCGGTCTGATGGATCACGAGCTCCGGGCCGGTCGCGATCTCGACGAGGTTGCCGTCGGTGAGGATCGTCGCGACCTCGATGATGCGGTCACGCTCCGGCTCGAGGCCGGTCATCTCCATGTCGAGCCAGACCAGGACGTCGGTGCCAGCCATGCGCGCGACGATATCCTACTGACACTGTAGCGGCGTGTTCGTCGTGCCGAGAAACAACGACGGATCGGACCCGTTGTTGAAGCCGCCGGGTATCGGGCATACGACCGCCTCGCCGAACGTGCCGAGCGTCGCCTCGAGCTGGATCGCTCCGTTCTTCTTGGTGGTGTGGACGGTGGTCACCGACCACCACGGCGTCTTCGCGATGCGCTCCTGGAGCTCGACGCCGTTCGCCGGCGGCTTGCCTTTCGGGAGCGCGATCGCGATGCCCCAGTGCGGGCGCGGTTCGCCGCCGCCAGGGAAGTTCGTCGTGAGGGTCCCGGCGTGTCCGTAGGGCAGGTCGACCTTCGTCGTCTGGTGCGCGGTGATCGTGGCGTCGCGGCGGATCATCTGCAGGTCGCCCGCGGCCGAGTTGACGAACGCCTCGACGCTGGCGACACCCGGCGGCACGTTCGCGAGCGTGAACACGCCATCGGCGCCGATCGCGACGCGCCACGTCTGGCCGTTGTGCGTCACACGCACTTCCGGGATCGCGTGGCGCGCGGCAGGCGGAGTCCGGTCGTCGGGCGTCGGCAGCTCGAGGCCGGAGACCGTCGCGACGAGCGTGCCGCCATCGGGTGCACCGGCGTCGCGCGTGTAGCCGAGCTTCTGGAACGCGGCGTCATCTGCCTTGCCGACCGCCTCCGCGACCGCGTCCCGGAGGAACTTCACGCTGCGCATCGTGTTCGTCCCGAGATCCTTCGTCGCGGCTTCGTCGAGCGACGCGAGCGCGCGATCGACATCGCCGGGCACGTGTCGGTTGAGCAGCGCGGACGCGTACGCGATCGTGAAGCGCGCGTAGATATCGACGGCGCCGCGCGCGAGCCATTGCTTGCGGACCTCGTCGTAGCCGTCGATCGCCTCGCTCCACCGGCCGCGCTTGTCCGCGATCTCCGTCTTCGCGCCGGCGAACGCGAGCTCGGCGATCGGATCCTTCGTGTGCTCGACCCCGGACTCGCCGCGCTGGACGAGATCGTCGAGCTCCGACCAGTAGCCCGGCATGAACACCGTCATCTCGAGCATGCCGAGCTGCAGCTGTACGCGCGTGCGGTCCTGACCGGCGGCCTCCGCGACCTCGGAGGCCTGCTTCATCAGCGCGAGCACCTTGCTCATGGCGTCGGGGTCGCGGTTCGTGCGCGCGTCGGCGGCCGCGATCATCGCCAGCACGCCGATCGCGTCGGCGCGAACAGACGGGTTCTCGGAATGCTCGACCGACTCCGCGGCCGCGCGCGCCTTCGCGAGCACGTCGGGATCGACGTCATCGCCCGCCATCACGCGGCCGCGCAGCACGATCATGAACATCCGCAGCTCCTGCTCGCGTGCGCGCAGCGCCGGATCCTTCGGCAGCGGCGGTCCGATCACGCGCGGCGCGCGCACGCAGCCGCCGGGGTCCGGCAGCATGACGCCGAGCTCGGCGCCGGTCAGCGACTTCGCGGCCTTCGGATCGACGAGCAGCGACACCGAGTCGCTCTGGCCTTCGAGGCAGAGCTTGCGCGCGGCGAAGTCGTCGTCGTCGGGCTTCTTGCAGTTGTTGGCGTAGGCGGT
>JAFAOG010000504.1 GCA_019237945.1 Deltaproteobacteria bacterium
GCATGCTCGACGAGCGCGGCCTGCGCCCTGAAGACATCCACTCGGTCGCCGACCTGGCGAAGCTGCCGCTGCTCGACCGGCCCGCGTTACGCGCGTCGATGCTCGAGCGCACCGCGAGCGCGCCGCCCGCCGGCGTGATCCGCAAGACGACGAGCGGCAGCTCCGGCGATCCGGTCGAGGTGCTCTACAACGCCGAGTCTCGCCACTGGCGCGACGCGACGCGCTGGCGCGGCTACGGCTGGGGCGGCTACCGCATCGGCATGCGCGCGTTCCACTACTGGGGCTTCGTCCCGGCCGCGACGTCGACCTGGTGGAAGCGCACGAAGATCTCCGCCGACCGCGTGTTCAAGCGCGATCGCTACATCGATTGCACGCCGCGCGGTCCCGAGGCGCTCGGCGCCGTCGTCGACGAGCTCCGCCGCTTTCGCCCGCAGGTGATCATCGCGTACGCCAGCGGCGCCGGCGCGCTCGCCCGCTTCGTCAACGACCGCGGCCTGCGCGACTGGGACACGGTCCCCGTGCTCACCGGCGCCGAGGGCCTGCTCGCGCACG
Source organism: Deltaproteobacteria bacterium (assembly GCA_019237945.1). GTDB lineage: Bacteria > Myxococcota_A > Polyangia > Haliangiales > Haliangiaceae > JABFXX01. The sequence continues at coordinate 553 of JAFAOG010000504.1, forward strand.
ACCGCGCCGAGATCACGCGCGCGTTCGGCCCCGCGTTCGATACGTACGGCTGTCGCGAGGTGATGCTGATGGCCTCGGAGTGCGACGCCCACGACGGCCTCCACACGTCGATGGAGAACCTGATCGTCGAGCTGATCGTGCGCAACCCCGACGGCACGACGCGCGCGGCGCGGCCCGGCGAGACCGGCGAGGTCGTGATCACCGATCTGCACAACCTCGCGTGCCCGATGATCCGCTACGTCAACGGTGACCTCGCGGTCGCGCGCACCGATGACCGCTGCGCCTGCGGCAAGGGCCTGGTGAAGATCGGGCCGGTGCAGGGCCGGATCACGGAGACGATGTACGACGGCGAGGGCAACGCGGTCGGCGGCCTCGTGTTCAACATCCTGTTCTCGACAATCGGCCACGTCGCGAAGTCGTTCCAGGTCGTGCAGCGCCGCGACCGCAGCGTGATCTTCAAGATCGTGCCCTACGAAGGCCGCGCACTGCCCGAGCGCGAGGAGTCGATCCTGCGCGCGCACGCCGCCCGCTACCTGCCGGGCGCGCCGTTCGCGATCGAGATCGTCGATCACATCCCGCTGACACCCGCGGGCAAGCGCAAGGTCGTCGTCGTCGAGCGCTAGCGTTACCGAGGCGCTATGCTTGCGACGTGCGCGTCCCGCTCGTTCTCGTGACCGGCTTTCTCGGCGCGGGCAAGACCACGCTCGTCAACCGGCTGCTCGAGCGGCGGGCCGAGCGCGGCGCGACGGGCAAGCTCGGCGTTGTCGTCAACGAGCTCGGCGAGGTCGGCATCGACGGCGCGCTGCTCGGCGATGCGTCGACGCGCCAGATCGAGCTGCCCGGCGGCTGCGTGTGCTGCGTGCTCGGCGACGAGCTCGACAAGACGCTGATCGACCTCGTCGATGCGAACGCGGGCATGGAGGCGATCGTGCTCGAGACGACGGGCGTCGCCGAGCCGCTGCCGATCGCGTGGGCGCTGCGCCGCGAGCCGGTGGCGTCGCGCGTGCGGCTGGCGGCGGTGGTGACGCTCGTCGACGCGACGAACTTTCGCGCATCGCTGCCGGTGTCGGCCGCGGTGGCCGCGCAGGTCGCGTACGCCGACGTGCTGCTCGTGACGAAGGGCCCGCTCGGCGATGTCGAGGCGACGATCGCGGCCGCGCGGGAGCTCGCACCGCGTGCGCTGATCCGCACGGGCACGACGGACGAGCACGCCGCCTGGCTCGAGGAGACGCTGGCCGACCCGTCGCTCGAGCACGCACCGTCAGGGCCCGAGCACGTCCACGACGAGCACTGTCGCCATGCCGACACCCATGCACATGGAGTCGACAGCCTGTGGGTCGAGATTCCGGGTCCGCTCGACCTCGAGGAGCTCGAGGACCAGCTCGCCGAGCTGCCGCCCAACTACGTTCGGATCAAGGGGATTGCGAGCGACGGCACGACCTGGCACGCGTTCCATCGTGTCGGATTGCGGGTGTCGAGCGAGCCGCTGCCGGCACGCCCGCCCGATCTGCCGGGGGGCCGCCTGGTGGCGCTGGGAACGCAGCTGGACGCGCGAGATCTCACAAATTGCATCGAAGCGGCAATGCGCGTGATCATGGCGTGAGCCAGGCATCCGAGTTGCTATCTGGCTCGTACAGTGACTGCCATGCGTGCGCTCGCCGTCCTTCTCGCTCTGGCCGCGTGCGGTCAGGACAAGATCGACGCGCACGCGACGGGCACCGCCGACTACAACCACAAGGCGCTGCTCGCGGCGGTCGATGGCTTCGTCGCCAAGGGCCGCACCGCGGATGCGTACGGCGAGCTCGCGGCGACGATCCGCCAGCTGCGTCCCGGCATGGACCGCTCGGTCGCGCACGAGGCCGAGCTGCGGCTCGTCGTGCTGGCGCTCGGTCCGGTGCGCGCCCAGGCGGGCAAGCCGCTGCGTGCGCAGATCGATTCGCTCGCGCTCACCGTGTGGCCGACGCTGCTCGCGCCGCCGGTCGAGGAAGACAAGCTGCTCGTCGTACGCGACCTGAAGGCGCCCGAGCTCGTGCCGAAACCCGGCGAGGATGCCGACGCGTATCTGCTGCGCCTGTGTGGCGGTCCGCTCGCGGCGGACTGCAAGCACGTCGTGCCCGAGCAGCAGGGCGAGGTGATCCGCTCGCTCGCGTATCGCCACGGCGTCGAGCGCACGCGCAATGCGATCCTCGAGTGCCAGCCGTGTCAGGGCGAGGGCGCCGATCCGGGCTGGCACGCCGCCGTGTTGCAATGGGAAGAGATCGACCGCGCGAGCGCCGAGACGATTGTCGACACCGAGCGCGCCGCCGATCCCGACAACTGGCCGCTCGCGGGCGCCGCCTCCGAGGACGATCCCGAGCTGCCCGAGGCCGAGCTATCGCCGCGCGGCGACATCATCGTCGGCGGTCACGCGTACGGTCCGAACCAGCTGCGCATCGACGTGCTCCGCGAGCTGCGCGGCAAGAGCGACGTGATCGCGCTCCACCTCCATCCCGACACGACGCTCGCGCAGGCCAAGGGCGTGCTGCTCGACGCGCGCAAGGCGGGTGCGACCCGCGTCGCCGTGATCGCACGCGAGCCGACGTATCCGTACCGCCGCCGCGCGTACTGGATCGCCGCCGGCACCGGCCTCCGCGCGAACCTCCGCGCGAGCGACTCGCTGCAGCTGCTGCTCCACGCGATCGACGAGGTCGCGGGCCCGGGCACCGTCGCACGCGTCGACTAGTTCTGTATGCTCTGCCCGTGAGCGCGATCCGGTTCCACTTCGACTTCCTGTCGCCGTACGCGTACATCGCCTGGACGCAGATCCACGCGATCGCCGACCGCCACGGCCGCGACGTGACGCCGGTCCCCGTGCTGTTCGCGGGCCTGCTCGATCACCACGGCACCAAGGGGCCCGCCGAGATCCCGGCGAAGCGCCGCTACCTCTACTTCGACCTCGTTCGCAAGGCGCGCGCGCTCGGCGTGCCGCTCGAGGCGCCGCCCGCGCATCCGTTCAACCCGCTGCTCGCGCTGCGCGTCTCGTCGCTGCCGATGCCCGCCGCCACGCAGCGCGCGCTGATCGATCGCATCTACGCCGCGGTGTGGACCGAAGGCCGCAACATCGAGTCGCCCGCCGTGATCGCGGAGCTCGCGCGCGACGCCGGCCTCGATCGCGACGTGATCGCGGAGGCGGCCACGCCCGAGGCGAAGGTACGTTTGCGCGCGCAGACCGAGCAGGCGATCGCGGACGGCGTGTTCGGGGTTCCTACGATGATCGTTGACGGAGAGCCCTTCTGGGGCGTCGACTCGCTGCCGCACCTCGAGGACTTCCTCGCTGCCGGCCAGCCGTCGGTCGATGCAGCAACGCTCGCGCGGTGGTCGGCGATGAAGCCGTCCGCGACACGCCCGGGCGGTCGCTAGCGCTCAGCCCGCGCCGTCGGACTTCTCGACGCGGTCGCGATGGATGAACGCGGCCTTCGCGTACTCGCGGTTCATCTCGGCCATCACGTCCCGCGGGATCTCCTTAGGACAGGCGGCCTCGCACTCGTAATGGTTGGTCCACGCGCCGAAGCCGGCGGCGTCCATCGCGGAGACCATCGCGTGCGTGCGGTGGAGCTTCTCCGGCTGGCCCTGCGGCAGGTTGTGCAGGTGCGCGAGCTTCGCGGCGGTGAACAGATTTGCGGCGCCGTTCGGGCACG
>JAFAOG010000096.1 GCA_019237945.1 Deltaproteobacteria bacterium
CCCCGACCTGCACCCGCGGCGACTCGGGCAAGGCCCAGTGCACCGTCGAGGTCGCCTCCGACGACTTCAAGACGATGCTCTCGGACCCGAACGCCGGCATGCAGCTCTACTTCCAGGGCAAGCTCCGCGTCTCCGGTGACCCGATGCTGGCGATGAAGCTCCAGCAGCTGTTCGAGATCGCCCGCCCCAAGTGACCGCGCCGCTCCGCGGTATCAAGGTCCTCGACCTGTCACGGCTCCTCCCGGGGCCGTTTCTGACGATGGTGCTCGCCGATATGGGCGCCGACGTCGTGAAGGTCGAGGACCCGCGCGTCGGTGATTACCTGCGCGCCATCCCGCCCGCGAAGGGCGGCATCAGCGGACGCTTCCTCGCGGTCAACCGCGGCAAGCGCTCGCTCGCGCTCGACCTCAAGGCGCCTGCCGGCCGCGACGCGTTCCTCAAGCTGGTCGCGAAGGCCGACGTCGTCGTCGAGTCGTTCCGCCCGGGCGTGATGGACAAGCTCGGCGTCGGCTACGCGCAGCTGCGCGCCGTGAACCCGCGCATCGTGCTGTGCTCGATCAGCGGCTACGGCCAGACCGGTCCGTACGTCGAGCGCGCGGGCCACGACCTCAACTACATCGCGCTCGCGGGCGTCCTCGCGATGACCGGCCCCGCCGGCGCCGCGCCGCAGATGCCGGGCGTCCAGATCGCCGACCTCGCCGGCGGCGCACTGTGGGGCGCGACCGCGATCCTGGGCGCGCTCGTCGGCCGCGATCGCACGGGCGAAGGCGCGCATCTCGACATCTCGATGACCGAAGGCGCCCTCGCGCTGCTCGCCGCCGAGCTCGGCAACCTCGACTGCGGCGCCCGCCCGACGCGCGGCACGGAGACGCTCAACGGCGGCGTCGCCTGCTACGGCGTCTACCGCACCTCCGACGATCGCTACCTCGCGGTCGGCGCGCTCGAGCCGAAGTTCTGGATCGCGCTGAACCAGGCGCTCGGCCGGCCCGCCAACGTCGGCGAGCTCGTCGGCGATCAGGCGAAGGTGCGCGCCGCGCTCGCCGAGATCTTCGCGACGAAGACGGCCGACGAGTGGAACGCGCTGCTCGCGAAGCACGACTGCTGCGTCGAGATCGTTCACGAGCTGGCCGAGCTGCCGCTTCATCCGCTGCACTCGGCGCGCGGCGTGTTCTTCGAGATCGACGGTGGCGATGGTGTCGGCCGCGTACTTCAGGTCCGGACGCCGGTCGGCGTGCCCGCGAACCCGACGGCGCCGCCGCGCCTGGGCCAGCACACGCGCGAAGTCCTCGCCGAGTACGGCTTCAGCGACGCCGAGATCACCGGTATCGTGCGGGCATGAAATGCCCAGCCTGCGCGACCGAGATGGTCGAGGTGAACATCCAGCACGCGGTGATGGTCGATCGGTGCACGAAGTGCGGCGGCGTCGTGCTCGACAAAGGTGAGTCGGAGATGATCGAGGCGCTCGGGCTGTCGCACGTGATCGAAGGCGGCGAGGTCGCGACGCACCAGCATCGCCAGGGCACCGCGCACTGCTACGAGTGCGACAAGGACATGGCGGCGCTGCGCGGCGCGGGCGATGTCGAGTTCGACTGGTGCGATGGGTGCGAGCGGCTGTTCTTCGACCGCGGCGAGCTGACGGCGATCAGCGGCTTCACCGACAGCGCCAGCGAGTTCTAGCCGCGGCCGCGAGCTCAGCGGAGCGTCAGCGTCGGGACCGGGTTGCGCTCGCGGGCGCAGCGCGCGTCCTGCTTGGCGCACGAGATGCGCAGCGTCGCCCACGTGTCGGGCGCGCGGAAGCGTGTGAACGCGGCCTCGGCTTCGGTCGCGCGCGGATCGTGGAGCGCGGCGAGCGCGGTCGCCTGCGAGCGCAGGAGATCCGGATCGCGCGGCGCGAGCTCGAGGCCCTTGGTGGCGGCGGCGAGCGCGGCCTCGTGATCGCCGAGCGCGACGAGGATGCGGGCGTAGACGGACCAGGCGGCCGTGTTCTGCGGCGCGCTCGCGGTGCAGCGGCGGGCGGGCTCGCGCGCGTCAGCGTAGCGGTTGAGGCGGAGGTAGGCGTCGGCGAGCAGCGCGTCGAGGACCGGCGGCGAGGCGCCGAGCAGCGTGCGGGCTCGTTCGACGCGGGCGAGCGCGGAGTCGGCGCGACCTTGCTTGGCGTCGACCCAGCCGAGCTGGACCTCCGTCATCGCGCGGGCGCGGTCGTCGGGCGCGGCGGCGAGCGCGGCCTCGAGCGTGCGGCGGGCTTCGTCCTGGCGGGTGACGATCACCGACGCGAGCGCCATGCCGTGCTCGTACTGCTGCGACCACGGGGATGGCGTGCCGTCGAGAACGCGCGTCGTCGAGGCGACGAGCGTGATCGGCTGCGGCTTGCACGGATCGAGCGTGACGTCGCGCGCGCCGCGGGCGCCCGAGAGGAACTGCGAGCCGGCGAGCGTGTGGGCAGCGGCGCAGGCGGCGAGCTGCGAGGCGAGCGGACGCGACCGGTGGCGCAGCCGTGCGGTGACGCGCAATGGAAGCGCGGCGCTCTTCGGTGGCGTGAATTCGTAGCGGATCGCCTGCGCCTCGCGCGGCGCGAGCGTCTGGGTCGCAACCTGCGCGCGCATGTGCGCCATCTCGTGCTCGTCGAGCACGCGCCCGCTGGCGTCGACGACGAGCGTGCGGAGGACGTGCGCTTCGGTGTCGGCGGCGTTCGTCTCGTGGGCGAGGCCGCTCGAGGCGAGGCGGCGGCCGCGGGCGTCGAACAGCTCGACCTCGATCCACGTGTCCTGCATGTCGAGCACGCCGCCCGGGAAGCGGTGGCCGACGAGCAGGTTGCGCACGACGACGTCGACGGCGTTGGGCGCCCACGGCTCGATCGCGATCGACGCCGCGCCCTCGAGGTTCGCCTGCGTGCGGCGCAGTTGCTCGGCGTCGCCGCGCATCGAGGCCATCCAGGTGTGGCCGCCGACGAAGCGGTGCGACGCGACGCGGCCGGATTTGGCGCCGAGCTCGTCGTGCGATGCGTCCTCGCGCGCCATGTGGCAATCGATGCACGTCTTCTTGTCGACCTTGTCGACGCGCGCCATGCCGTTGCCGGTGTACGCCGACGCGCGCCACAGGCCGGGCTCGTCGATGCCGGAGAGGTGCGCGGGCAAGCCCATGTCGGGCGACAAAAAGCCGCGATGACAGCCGACGCACAGCTCGGCGCCGAGCTTCGGTGCGACCTGCTGCCGGTGGCGCGCGATCGAGGCGGAGTCTTTGAGATCCGGCGCGTCGAGCGGCGCGGCGGAGAGCGTGTAGGAGCCGTTGCCGTCGTTCGTCGTGCTCTGGATGCCGTGGCACAGCCGGCAGGTGACGCCGGAGTGCGCGCGCAGATCGGCGGATGGGATCGGCTGGTTGTTCGTCATCAGGCCGTCGACCATCAGCGGCATGTCGTGGCAGCCGCCGCAGTGACGCGACGCCGGCGCGCCGAGCTCGTTGCGCACGCGCTCGACGACGTAGCGATAGATCGGGTTGCCGAACGACGCGAACGAGTGCGCGCTCGCGTTCCATTGCGCGGCGACGTCGGGGTGACACGTCGAGCAGCTGTCGACATCGGCGAGCTGATCTCCGGATGCCTTGCCGGTGATCGCGACAAGCGACGGGCTCATCGCCCCGGGCGCGCGCGGCAGCCGCGCTTCGTGCGCGACGACCACCGCTGCCGGCGCAGGCGGCGGCGACTCGTGCGCCTGCGATCCGCAGGCCGCGAGGGCGAGCAGCGCGAACGCCCTCATGCGCGGCGCCTCCGCAACAGCACGATGCCGACGAGCCACGCCGCGCCGAGCGCGCCGAGCGGAGCACCGTCGGGCGTGCCCTGGCAGCCGCAACCGGAGAACCAGCCGCAGGTCGGCTTCTCGGGCTCGCGCGTGAGGGCCGCCGGTGGCGTCGCGTCTCCGCAGTCGACCCCCGGATACTGCACGGCCTGCGGCGAGAGCCAGCCGCCGGGACCGCAGCTCGGATAGCGCGGCGCGCACACGGCGAGCGCGCGCAGCGGGCCGGAGTAGTCCTGCGCGCCCGGGCCGCCGGTCGGCGACTCGATGATCGAGCAGAACGGCGTCGAGCCGGCGATGCGCGGAGCGGCGGCGGTGTTTGCGTTACACACGCACGTCGCGATGCCGTTGCGATCGACGCACGTGCCGTTGCCGCAGCTCGTCGTCGCGCACGCATCCGGGATCTGCGCACCGCCGGCTCTCAGGTCGACGGGCGGCGTGGCCGGCACGCACGTCACCGACTGCTGGGAGTCGAGATCGGTGTACTGCATCGCGACGAAGCCCTCCTCGCACGCGCACGCCGGGCCGCTGCCCGACACGACGCACTGGCCGTGCGGGCCGCAGTACGTCGCGGCGCACGCCTGGGCCGCATTGATCGCGGCGAGCTTCGCCTGGTCGCGCACGGCCGCGCCGCAGCGCTGCAGGCTCGCCTGCTGGTGCGAGAGCGTCAGGTTGCCCATGTACGAGCCGGTGGGATCGGGCTCGAACGCGGGGTCGAACGTCATCTCCTCGGGAGACACGCGCGTCGTGATGCGCGTCAGCCACTGGTACTTCTGGCCGAGCTGGGTGACGAGCTGCGCACCCTCGTTGAGGCCGTCGATCTGCGAGCAGTCGCGCGCGTCGAACTCGGTGCCCGGGCACTCGCACTGGTTGTCGAAGCCGATGCCGCAGGTGTCGAAGCCGCTGCTGCAGCAGTAGTTCTGCGTGAACGCGAGCTGCGCGCCGCCGCGGTACTCGTACACGAACGCGTCGCCGCCGGCCTCGTCGATCATGCGCGACAGCACCTGCGGATAGTTGAGGCGGCCGAGCGTGTCCTTCGCGAGGCGCTTCGGATCGATCTGCACGACCGGGTGACCGAGCGGGCGATACGGCGTGTTGCTGTAGATGAACGACGTGACGGTGAGGTTCGGCTGCGCCGCGACCGCGGTCAGGATCAGCGGCACCGTCGGGTTCGCGGCGCGGTACTTCATCCGCAGCGGCTTGATCGAGCTCACGCCCGCGCCCGGCACGAGCTTCGCGGCGACGAACACCATGCCGGCGGAGACGTAGCTCTCCATGTAGATCGAGGTCGTGTTGTTGACGATGAAGCCGTTGTCGCGCAGCCACTGCGTTGCGAGGTTCGCCTCGGTCGCGCGGAAGACCACCGTCTGGTAATCGCCAACCGTCTGCGTGCTGATCACGGTGACGCCCGAGCCACCCGGGGCGACCGGCGCGTCGGAGCTCGCGAAGCCCGCGTCGGCGAGACCCACGCCGTAGTCCGCACCGCCGGGTCCGCAGTAGAGCGGCGCGTGGTACTGGCACGCCCACTGCGACTGCGGGCAGATGTCCTCCGTCGAGACGTTGATCGTCGGCGCGGTGTAGCCGTCGAGGAGGCCGAACGCGGTCGGCGGATCGATCGCGAGCTCCGGCACCTCGGGCACCGGCACGAGCCACGCGAACGACGCCGGGTCGCCCGCGTAGCGAATCATCACGTGCGCGGTCACCCAGCCCGGTTCCGCCTCGAAGATGATCTGCTCGGCCTGCTGGTTGACCGTGTAGCTGACCTCGCCGACGGGCGGCACGGGCGGCGGCATCGGGGACGACAGACAGCCGCAGGCCCGCGCGGCGGGAGTATCGGCGACGAGGGCGGAGGCGGCGGCCAGGGCCGCGAGGGCAGAGATCCTCATGACGCCCCCCATAACCACGCCGCGAGCCACGTCGCTCGATGCGATCCTGCGCGGTTAGCCTGTGCTGGATGACACCCGCTCCGGCAGGCCACGACATTCGTGTCGCGCCCACCGCCACCCGCCGTAGCGCAGCCAGCTCCAGGCGCGCCGCCACCAGGCCGGCTCGCGGAACGTGACGATCGCGGCCGTCGACACCTCGTCGAGCCGCTCGAGCGCCAGCGTGCGCAGGTCGTCGAGCACGGGGACATCGGCGAGCGCGTGCGCCATCTCGTCGGCCGTCGCGAACCGGCGCGCAGGCTCCTTCGCGAGCGCGCGCGTCACCACCGCCTCGAGCTCGCGCGGGATATCGCGGCGCAGCGCGCGCAGCGGGCGCGGCGGCCTCGTCAGCGCGAGCTGCATCGTCTGCTCCGGCGAATCGCCCGCGTACGGGCGCGTGCCCGCCAGCATCTCGTAGAGGATCACGCCGACCGCGTAGAGATCGGTGCGCGCATCGCTGCCGCGGCCGAGCAGCCGCTCCGGTGCGATGTAGCTCGGCGAGCCGAGACACATGCCGGCGCCGGTCAGCGCCGCTTCGTCTTCGAGCACGGCGAGCCCGAAGTCGATCAGCACCGGGCGCGCGCCGACCAGCAGCACGTTCTCCGGCTTCACATCGCGGTGCAGGATCCCATGCGCGTGCGCGTGGCCGAGTGCCGCAAGCAGTCCGCGCGCGATGTGGAGCGCCCGCACGACCGACAGGGCTCCGGTCTTGAGCGCGCTGCCGAGCGTCTCGCCGGCACACAGCTCCATCGCGATGAACTGGTGCTCCTGCGAGCGGCCGTAATCGAGCACGCGCACGCAGTTCGGGTGATCGAGCCGCGCCAGTGCCCTCGCCTCGCGCTGGAACCGCGCCTCGAAGTCTGACGCACCGGTGCGCAAGATCTTCAACGCGACGTGCTTGCCGAGCGTGAGATGGCGTACGCGATAGACCGCGCCCATTCCACCGCGCCCGAGCAGCGAGATGATCTCGTAGCGATCAGCGACGATCGTTCCCGGCCTCACGCAGCACGATCACGCAAGCGATATGCCGTGCGTGATTTCCGTCGCTTGTGGCGCGACCGGAATCGATCGTTCACACTCGAAGGGACGCGATGACCCGATCCGCCTGCGCGAGGCGGCGGTCGACCTCGTCCCACTTCACGTTCGCGAAGAACGCGTCGATGTATTTCGCGTGGGCCGCGCCGAAATCGATCGCGTACGCATGCTCGAACATGTCGAGCACGAGCAGCGGCTGACCGAACGCGAGCGACTGCGAGTGGCCGCTCGTCGCGTAGATGTCGAGCCCACCCGTCGAGTAGCTCGCGTCGAGCACGACCCACCCGCTTCCGCCGCCGAGCGCCATCGCCGCTGCGCGAAACTGCTCCTCCCAGCGCGCCGCCGAGCCGAACGCCGCCGCGAGCCGCTTGTCGACGCCACCCGCGACCTTGCCGTCACCGCCGAGGTTGCCGAAGTACAGCTCGTGCAGGATCTTCGAGTTCGTGTACGTCAGCTGGCGCTCGCGCAGGCCGAACACCTGATAGCCCGGAGCGTCCTTCGTGAGCCCCTCGAGGTCGGTCTCCACCTTGTTGAGATTCTTGACCGCGCCGACGTAGTTGTTGTCGTGGTGCGACGTCAACATCGCCGCCGACAGCCCGTGCAGCTTCGCGGGGTCGAACGGCAGCGGCACCGGTTCGTGCGAGCCCGGCTTGCGCGCCGCGGGCGTCGGCGCCTTCGCGGCGGGCGCGGCGATCGCGTCGGAGGTGAGAAGCATGGCGGCAGCCGCGCCGCCGGAAAGCAGCTCGCGTCGATCGATCATGCGGCGACATTACCGCACGAGTAGACCGATCGCGCCGGCGGCCGCGATCACGAGTGGCTCGGGTACCTTTTTGACCCGCCACATCACGAGCAGCGTCGCGCCGAGGATCGCGGCGGTCTGCCCGTCGATGATCGCGCGCCGGCCGAGCACGAAGGCCGCTCCGGCGATCGCGCCCGTTGCCGCGGCAGTCACGCCGTCGACGAACGCCTTGACGCTCCGGTTGTCCGCGATCCGCGTGAAGTACGGCGCGGGGATGATGACGAACAGGTAGCAAGGCAGGAACACGCCCAGCGCGGCCGCGCACGCGCCGACCGTGCCCGCGACGAGATAGCCGATGAACGCGACGGTGATGACGACGGGGCCCGGCGTGATCATCGCGACCGCGACCGCATCGAGGAACTGGCGCTCGGTGAGCCAGTGATGCTCGACGACGACGCCGCCGTGCAGGAACGGCACGATCGCGAGACCCGATCCGAACACGACCGCGCCGGCCTGCGCGAAGAACAGCGCGAGCGTCGCGACGGTGCCGAACGACGCGGTGGCGCCAAGACCGGTGAACAGCCACGGTGCGAACCCGGCGGCCGGCAGCACGCGACGCGCGCCCATCACGCACACGCCGCTCGCGAGGAACAGCCAGATCACCTCTCGCTCGGTGACGCCGGTCGTCACTGCCGACGCCGCGAACACCGCCCACAGCACCGGATCCTTGCCGACGCTCAGCTTGACGAGCTTCCACGCGCTGCGCGCGATGATCGCGATCACCGCCGCGCCGATGCCGTAGAAGAGGCCCTGCATCCACGGCAGCCCGCCGAGCTCGACGTAGGCGATCGCGAGCCCGAGCACCATCAGGAACGATGGCAGCACGAACGCGGCCGCGACGACCGTCGCGCCGAGGATGCGATGGCGCACCCAGCCGAGATAGATCGCGAGCTGCGCGGCGAGCGGTCCGGGCGCCAGCTGCGCGAGCGCGAGCCCGCGCTTGTACTCCTCCGCCGTGATCCAGCCGCGCTGCTCGACGAGATCGCGCTGCATGTACCCGGCGAGTGCGATCGGCCCGCCAAAGCCGAACGTCCCGAGGTAGAGGAAGTAGCGCGCGAGGTCGCGCAGCCTCATGCGGTGCGAGCCCCGGTCATCTGGCGCGCGCGCCACGCCGAGAATGCCGCGAGCGCCAGCGACAGCAGCATCGCCGCCGCGAACACGATGCGCGCGCCCGGGAACAGCGACAGCACGCCCTTGATCGGACGCGCCATCACGACGCGGCCGATCGACTTGCCACCGAGGTCGGGCAGCATGCGCATCTGCACTTCATATTCGTCGCCGCCGACCTGCACGTTCGCCACGCCCTGGTTCGCCGGTGCCGCATCGATCAGCGCGGCCGGCATGCCGCCGATCGACGTGCCATCGGGGGCGACGAGCGCGACCGCAGCGTCCTTGTCGAGCTGGAGCTCGTCGAGGAATTGCTTTCCGTCCTTGATGTCGAAGAACAGCGCGCGCGCCTCGCTGCCCGTGCTCTCGCCGAGCGACACCGTGCGCTGCGCGATGATCACGAGGCCGTCGTGGCGCGGGCCGAGCATGCCGGTCGCGGTTAGCTCGCGGTTGCCGTACGGGATCAGCGTGATCGCATCGCCGCCGCCTGCCGCGAGCGCGCGCTTGACGTCGGGGAGCACGCTCAGGTCGGTGTTCCACGTCTGCGGCGCGGCGCTCGTGTACAAGAGGCGGCCCTTGTAGTCACCGACCGCGACGTCGCCGCCGAGCTTGATCCACTCGACCTGCGCGAGCGAGTTGTGGAGACGTTCGAGGTCCTGCAGGTCGGCTTCGGGCGTGCCGAGGCCGAAGTCCGCCTGATCGTGGTGCGAGGTGACCTCGCGGAGCGCCGGCTCGTGGTTCGCGGCGCGCGCGACGAGCTCGAAGTCCTTGCGCAGGCGCTCGGTCGCGTTCGCGAGCTGGTTGCCGGTGAGCTCGAACGACTGGCGAATTTGCCCGCCGAGTCGCTCGCGCACCTCGAAGTCGGCGACGAGGCCGATCGCGAGCACACCGGCGAGCACGGCGGAGACGACGGCGGTGCGGCGCCACGGCTTCGCGCGATCGCGGCCGAGCTCGACGATCAGCGCATCCATGTTCGGGAAGCGATCGCCGGGCGCGACCGACATGCCCTTGAGGACGAGCGCGCGCAGCGTGCCGGAGACGCGCGTGCCGGCGGGCGGCGGCTTGACCTTGCCGCCGCTGACGTTGTCGCCGAGCTCCTCGAACGTGCGTCCCTCGAACGGCCGCTCGCCGTAGAGCGCCTCGTAGAGCGCGACGCAGAAGTTGAACTGATCGGTGCGCGGATCGACGTTGCCCCCGACGAACTGCTCGGGCGCCATGTACGCCGGCGTGCCGAGCACGGAGCCCGAGGTCGTCAGGTTGACGTCGGCGATCGCGTGCGGAGCGAGCTTGCCGCTCTCGCCAGGTTTCGCGGCGGCGAGGCCGAAGTCGGTGACGCGCACGCGACCGTCGCTGCCGACGAGCACGTTGTCGGGCTTGAAGTCGCGATGGATGATGCCGCGCGCGTGAGCGGCGGCGAGGCCGGCCGCGGCGGCGAGATAATGCTCGACGATCTCGGGCACGCTGCGCTTCTCGCTCGCCTGCCACTGCCGCAGGCTCTTGCCGACGACGAGCTCCATCGCGATGAACGACTGCCCGGCCGCCTCGCCGACCTCGAACACGGTGACGACGTTCGGATGGCTCACCTGCGCCATCGATCGCGCCTCGCGCACGAGCCGTTCGGTCAGCGACTCGTCGGCGTGGCGCAGCAGCTTGAGCGCGACATCGCGGCCGAGCTTCGGATCGTGCGCGCGCCACACGACGCCCATCGCGCCGGCGCCGAGCTTCTCCTCCAGCAGGAACCGGCCGAGCGTGCCGCCCGCCGACGGCGCCTTGCCACCGATCCGCGCCGGTGGCACGTAGAGATCGGTCGGTGCCATCGTCGCGGCGAGCGCATCGTCGTGATCGGCGGCCGGCCCCGTGCCGACGGTCTCGGGCATCGCGGTCTCGTCGAGCGCGAGGTCCTTCGTCGACTTCGCCCCGACGCCGCGCAGCGTATCGGCGACGCGGTTCCTCTCCGTATCGCGCCCCATCACGCTGAGCAGCTCGCGGCAGTCCTCGCAGGTGTCGATGTGCGCGAGCACGTCCTGGCGAGGCCCGCTGTCGAGCGCGCCCGCCATCAGGTCCTGGACCGTGTTCGCGTCGAGGCACTCCATCCCGCGCAGCCATTGTGACACGATACGCACGTGGACCGCGTCGAAGTGCTGAGCGCCGCCAGTGGCCTCGCCGCCGGTTCGCGGCCCGCCGTCGCCGCCGCGTGGGAAGGGCTCGTCGCATCCGCGCGCGATGCATGGCCGACGATCGCGCTCGACGAGACGAAGCTCACCGCGTTCGTCGGCCCGCGCCTCGCCGGCAGCAGCAGCGACCTCGCGACCGCGATCGCCGCCGCGCCCGCCGCTGATCTCGCGCTCGCCGCGATGTGCGCCGCCCAGGAAGCGACCGCGCACGCCGCGTTCAACGCCGTGCTCACCGAGGTCGACGCCGCGGGCGCCGCGACGAACGCGACGAAGGATCTCGTCGACGAGGTCAAGCAGCTGCTGCGCGTCCAGCTGCTCGTGCCGAAGGACGGCAAGCCGCCCGGCATCGAGGGCTATCGGGGCAAGGGCCCGCTGCGCGGCTGGGTCCGGATCACGGCGACGCGCGAGCTGATCCGGCACAAGAAGAAGCGCGCGCGTGACGTGCCGATCGATCGCTCGCTCGATCGCCTGCTGACGAGCGGCATCGATCCGGCGCTCGCCGCGATGAAGGCCGAGTACCGCGCCGAGTTCGCGGTCGCGCTGCGCGAGGCGATCGAGGACCTCACCGCCGAGGACCGGACTCTGTTGCGCCAGCAGATCGTCGACGACATGTCGATCGATGCCGTCGGCGCGGTCTACGGCGTGCATCGCGCGACTGCCGCTCGCTGGCTCAACCGCGCGCGCGCCGCGCTGGTCGCCGCGACGCACAAGCGACTCGCCGAGCGCCTCAAGCTGCCGGTCGATCAGATCGAGAGCGTGATCCGGCTCGTCAGCTCGCAGCTCGACGCCTCGGTGATCCGCTATCTCCGCGGCTAGCGATAGGTCGCGCCGGCGTCGTGATACTTCTCGCCGTACTTGTTGAGGTGCTCGGGTTCGCTGCCGCGCACGACGGTCAGTGACACCGGCGCATCGCCCGCTCCGACGGTGACGCGCGCGGCAACCGGCTTGAGCGCGCGGCGCGTGTACGCGAATACGGTCCACGTGCCGTTCGGGACGTGATCGATCGCGAACGTGCCATCGGGCTTGATGTGCGTGAATAGCCGGTTCGGCAGCACGAGGATCGTCGCCGCCATCTCGGGGTGGATGTTGCAGTAGACGTCGACGACGCCCGGTTGCTTGAAGTCCTTCGACTTGGTCTCGCCCTTGCGGAACGAGCCGAGGTCGAACTGGCGCTCGGGGCTCGTCGAAAAGACGTTGTGCAGGAACGCATCGCCGTTCGGAAACGCGACGCTGCAGCCTGCCGTCACCGCCACGAGGTCAGGCACGAACTTGCGGTTCTTCTGCTCGACCTTCGGCGTGTAGGCCGGGTCGGCGGTCTCGGTCGGGCCCACGACGTAGACGATCACGTCGGCGGTCACCGGCTTGCCGTCGGACTCGGTCACCGTGACCTTGCCGACGACGCGGCCGTCCGCATGGGCCACGCCGGCGAGCGCCGCGATGATCGCTAGAACGCGATGCCCCACTGCAGCCGCCCGGTGTCCTTGATGTCCTTGATGCCGATGCCGAACGACGCCGAGATCCACGACCGCCCGTGGCTCCACGCCATGTTCGGACCGGCCGAGATCCAGTTTCCGTAGCCGTCATCGGGCGTCAACGAGGCGATCACCTCGGCGCCCAGCCGCAGCGACTCGACGACCTCGATGCTGACGCCGGCACCCGGGTGAAACTCGACGTGCGTCTTGTCGCTCGACACGTTGACGACCGTCCCGAGGTCGACGAGGCCGTGGAAGATGCCGTCCTGGTAGCTCGCGACGAAGTCCGCCTCGGGCTGCAGCGCATTCGGATGCGTGATGTCGCGCTTGATCGCGACGCGCACGAGCGGTGCGAACGGCGGCGCATCGACGGGATCCTGCGTGACGAGGCGATAGCGCAGCTCGACGCCGTAATTATCGAGCGTCGTCTTCGCCATCGGCGGCGTGCTCTTGTCGCCGGCCCGCTCCCACGTCACCTGCACCGGCAGCACGAGCTCGAGCTGATCGGTGATCCCGATCGCCGGCCCGATCCACCAGCTCGTCTCGCGCACGTGGTTCTCGGGGGTGACGTCGTTTTCCTCGGAGATCCACGTCTGGATCTCGGCGCCGCGCTCCGGCATCACCTCGGTCCCGTACAGCCACCCGTAGAACGTCCGCCCGGCGTGCGCCGTCGCGGGAGCGATCACCAAAGCCACAAGGGCAAGTCCACCACGCACGGCGCGAGAGTAACGCGGTATATCCCTGCCCGCCATGATCGATCACATCGGCATTGCCGTCTCGGATTTCGAAAAGAGCGTTGCGTTCTACACGAAGGCGCTCGCGCCGCTCGGTTACACGCTCGTCATGACGTGGCAACAGAACGCCGGCTTTGGCCGCGGCAAGCCGGACTTCTGGATCGGCAAGGGCGCGCCCAAGGATGCGATCCACGTCGCGTTCAAGGCGGCCGGCCGCGCGCAGGTCCGCGCGTTCTACGAGGCCGCGATCGCGGCGGGCGGCACCGACAACGGCGCGCCCGGCGACCGCCCGCACTACCACGAGCACTACTACGGTGCGTTCGTGCGCGACCCCGACGGCCACAACGTCGAGGCCGTCTGCCACGAGCCGTTCCTGGGCTAGGCAAGCGTGATCGACGGCGGGCCACCGAGCTCGCCGATGATCGCCGCCGGCAGGCCGGCATCGCGCAGCTCCTGGACGAGCGCATCCGGCGCGCGCGTGCACAAGAGGAGGCCGCCGCTCGTCTGCGCATCACACGCGAGCGATGCGAGCAGCTCGCGCTCGGACTCGTCGCCCCCGGGCGTCGGGCGAAGGCCGCCTCCCTCCATCTCGGGCTCGACGGCGAGTGGCGTGCCGTCCGCCCACCGCGTATCGGCCGCGATGTTCGCGCGGTTCGCCTTGCTGCCGCCCGGGCACAGCTTCGCGCGCATGTGCTCGAGCGCGCTCGGCAGCAGCGGGATCGCGGCGAGCTCGATGCGCGCGCCGACCTGCGAGCCGCGCACGATGTTGCGGAGGTGCCCCAGCAGGCCGAAGCCGGTGACGTCGGTCGCCGACGTGACCTGATGGCGATGGCCGATCCGCGCGGCCTGCTGGTTGAGCGTCGTCATCGATTCGATCGCGGCGCGCGTGGCCTCCGCCGACGCGACGCCCTTCTTGATCGCCTGCCCGATCACGCCGGTGCCGATCGCCTTCGTCAGCACGAGCGCCTGGCCTGCGTGCGCGGTGCGGTTGCTCCACAATTCGCCCGGCCCGACATCGCCGGTGACGCTGAGCCCGAACTTCGGCTCCGGATCGCGCACGGTGTGACCGCCGACGACGACCACGCCCGCCGCGGCGCACGCGCGCGCCCCACCGGCGAGGATCTCGTCGAGGATCTCGAGCGGCAGCACGTCGTCGGGGAAGAACACGAGGTTGAGCGCGAACCGCGCCTCGCCGCCCATCGCCCACACATCCGACATCGAGTTGGTCGCCGCGATCGCGCCGAACGCGGCCGGATCGTCGACGAGCGGTGCGATCACATCCGCGGTGAGCACGAGGTCGCGCCCCGGCATCGCGCGCACGATCGCCGCATCGTCGGACAGCTCGTGATCGACGACGACGTCGCTACGCTTGCCGTGCTGCAGGTGATCGAGGACGTGTGCCAGCTCGCCGAGCCGGAGCTT
>JAFAOG010000313.1 GCA_019237945.1 Deltaproteobacteria bacterium
CATCGACTCGGCGCACATGCTCCGCGAGTATCTGAGCGAGCTCGGCCACGAGCCGGTCGTCGCGCACGACGGCCCGGGCGCGCTCGAGGCGATCGAGACGTTCGTCCCCGAGGTCGCCGTGCTCGACATCGGCCTGCCCGTGATGGACGGCTACGAGCTCGCGCGCCGCCTGCGAGAACGCCTCGGCCCGGAGAAGCTGCGGCTGATCGCGATGACCGGCTATGGCCAGGACTCTGACAAGCAGCGCGCCGCCGAGGCCGGCTTCGACCATCACCTGGTCAAACCGATCGCGCTCGACGCGCTGACCTCGCTGCTGCGTCGCGAGGACTAGCGCAACTGGCGGCGGGCACGTGTGTCCGATGCTAGGTTCCCTGCGATGCGTGCCTGGCCGCTCGTGATCCTGCTCGCCGCGTCGCCGGCGGTCGCCGCCCCCGGCGCGACGCTGACGGCTGACCTCGGCGCGGGCACCGAGAAGATCGCGATCGATGCGAGCGGCGCGCTGACGATCGGGATGCAGACGCTGCAGCTCGGCGCCGTCGTGCGGCCGAGGCTGTCGGCGGCCGTCGCGCGCGGCGTGCCGACGGTCGTCGTCGCGACCGCGGATACCGCGATCATCGTCGAGAAGACCGGCGGGGCGTGGAAGGAGCGCGCGCGTGAGCCGATCGGCGGCGTGGGCGCGGATGCGGACTACGGCGTCGATATCGCGGCGATGCCGTACGGGCTCGTGCGGTTCCAGACGCGTCAGGGGTATCGGCGCTGCGACGGCAAGCCAGCGCTGCTGTTCGCCGAGCTGTGGGACGGCGCGAAGTTCCGGCGGCTGTCGGCGCTGCCGACCGATGTCGCCGACAGCGCGCCCGTGATCGCGGCCCACCCGGATCCGGCGGCGGCGCCGGCGCCGATTGTCTATCAGGCGCGCGTCGCGTCGACGCAGCCGGGCGCGACCGATGCCGGTGCGCTCAGCATCCCGACCGAGCTGACCGACGGCAGCGCGGCGACCGCGTGGCACGAGGAGCTCGCGAACAGCGACGGCACCGGGCAGTTCTTCACGTTCGAGCCGCGCGCGGCGACCGCGAAGGCGGCGCAGCTGCGCATCGTCGCGGGCGCGGGCAACCGATTGCATCGCGTGGCGATCGTCTCGAGCAGCGGCGCGTGGCACGTCGAGCTGCCGGACTCCAAGGAGCCGCTCGTCGCGGATCTGCCGGCGCCGGTCGCGGGCTGCGTGACGGCGGTGATCGAGTCGACGTACGGGCCGCCGAAGGGCACGACCGCGATCGCCGAGCTCGCCGTCTATGCGGAGGGCGAGCGCACCGGCGGTGGCGAAGCGGCGCTCGCGAAGGTGGTCGCGGCGGGCAGCGACGGGTTGCTCGGCGCCGAGCAGGAGCTCGCGCGGCGCGGCGCGGCGGGCGTGTCTGCGATCGAGGGCGAGCTCGCCCATGCGGCGGACGATGCCGCGCGCGGCCGGCTCGTCCATGCGCTGCTGACGATCCACGATGCCGCCGCGGGCGCACCGCTCGCGAGGGCGGTCGCGCAGGGCTGGGTCGATCATGCCGACATGCCGGCGGCGATCGCGGCGCTTGGCACGCTCGGCCAGTCGGCGGAGCTCCACGACCTCGCGGCGTCGGATCACGTCGACGTGTCGCTGCGGATCGCGGCCGTGCACGCGCTCGCGTCCGCGCCGCCGCAGCTCGTCGAGATGGCGGGCGTCGGGCCGCGCGAGCTGCGCCACGCGACGATCCTCGAGCTGTCCTCGCTCCCCGTCGCGACGCTCGTGCCCGCCGCCCAGGCCCAGGCGAACGCTCCGGCCGCCGGCGATCTGTGGCGCGCGGTGACGCGTCGTGCGCGCATGACGCCCGACGAGCGAGCGCCCGCCCTCGCCGCGCTGACGGCCGCCCTGCCCGCCGCCGGCGACTACGAGCGGCGCTACCGGATCGTCGACGGGCTCGCGACGCTCGGCGATGCCGACGCACTGCGCACGATCGCGCGCCTGCTCGACGGCCTGCCCGACGGCGCAGAGCGCGCCGCACTCGCCCAGGTCACCGCGCTCGCGATCGCGACAAACCCGCGGCCGGAGGCGTTGCCGACGCTCGTGATCTTCGCGCGCGATCGCGATCCGGGAGTCCGGCTCGCCGCGCTCGGTGCGCTCGCGACCGCGACGGGCGGCCCCGCCGGGCCGTGGCATGCGGCCGAAGGCCCCGACGAGATCGACAAGGTGCTGCAGACCTCGCTGCTCTCCGATACGTGGCCCGAGGTCCGCCGGCGCGCCGCGCAGACGCTCGGCTCGCGCTGCCAGCGCCCCGGTCCTGCGAAGGCGCTCGGCCAGTCGGTCGCGCGCGAATCGGATCTGCCGACGCGCAGCGATGCGCTCGCCGCGCTCGTCGAGTGCAAGGCCGTCGGGGTCGCCGACCTGCTCGCGCACGTGTGGGACGACGGCAAGCTGCCGGTCGAGCTGCGCCAGCACGCGATCGACCTCGCGGCGCAGCTCGGCGATCCGCAGCTCGCGGTGCGGCTCGTGCGCAAGCTCGACGCCTGGCGCGGCGCCGCACTCGACAGCGAGGAAGCACTCGCCCTCGCGCAGAACGCGGCGTACGCGGTAGGCCGCCTCGCCCCGCCCGGCGCGGGCGACTCGCTGATCGCGGCGCTCGACGACAGCGCGTATCCGGAGATCGTCGCCGCCGCCGCGACCGGCCTCGGTCTGATGGGCAAGGCGTGCCCGGCGGCCGCACGCCCGCGGTTGCGCGAGCTCGCCCACTCCGACGAGCGGCAGGTCCACACGGCGGCAGCGCGCGCGTTCGCGCTCTGCGGACGCTAGCTGAACGCCTTGTTGACCAGCTCGGCGTCGAGCACCTGATCGGCGGCAACCCGCGTCGCCTTGAACGGCTTCATCAGCGTGCGCACGCGCTTGTGCGCCAGCTCGTCGAGCTCGTCGATCAGGCACGCGCGCAGCCCGAGCACGCGGCCGCTCGCGAGCACGCGATCCGCTTCCCACGTCGTGTCGATCGTGACCGCCGCCAGTACCGCGGCGCGGTCGGCCGCCCACAGACCGCGGTCGTCGTGCGTGACGACGAGGTCGACCTCGGGGATCGCGATCGCCATCTGCACGTCCCACACGACGATCGTCTTCACGTCGCTGCCGCCCTCGGGGACGACCATCATCACCGTCGGCACGAAGCACGGCGGGACGTCGCCGAGGTTCGCCTCGAGCTCGTCGACGATCGCGTCCTTCGCGTAGTTCCAGCGCCACACGGCGGCGTTGCGCACGGCCGGCAGCGCGAGCGGCCGCTCGACGCCCTCGTTGCTCGCGATCGCGCTGTGCGCGAACTCGTTGCCGGCGTTCCAGCCGCGCAAGAAGCCATCGGCGGTGTACGGCCCCTTGCCCATGCCGTGCATCTGCGGGTCCTCGATCTCGAGGCCGAAGCGCTCGATGAACGAGGTCAGCTCGGTCGCCGCCTCGAGGCCGAACACGTGCGGGCGGTAGTAGTTGATGTTGAACGAGACCGTCGATCCGAGCTCGAACCCGAAGTACACGCCCGTCGACTCGTTCTCGAAGAACGCCTGCGTCTCGCTGACCTTGTAGCCGCGCTCCTCGAAGAACGCGCGTACTTCCACGAGGTCGAGCGGCTTCGTCGCCCGGAAGTAGAGGTCGTAGCTCATCGCTACGTCACGCTACTACAGGCTCGCGAGCGCGTCTTTGAGCTTTTGATTCTGCGGCTCGAGCTCGAGGCCGCGCTGGAACATCGACTTCGCCTTCGGAGGCTGGCCGAGCTCGATGTGGATCTTGCCGAGCGCCCAGTAGACGTCGCCCTTGGTGACGCCGGCGTCGGCGTCGATGTTCTGGAGCACGAGCGACTGGTAGATCTTGCGCGCCTTCTCCCAGTCGCCGGCCGCGAAGTACATGCGGCCGAGGCCGGTCATCGTGACGACGTCGGTCGGGTTGACGCGCAGGGCCTCCTCGTACGCCGCGAGCGCGCCGGGGCGATCGCCGCGTGCTTCGAGGATGCCGCCCTGACGCTGGCGGAACCGCGCGACGTCCTTCATGCGACGTTGCGCCTTCGCGTCCTCCGCGAGCTTGTCGTAGATCGGTGCCGCTTCGTCGAGGCGGCCAGCGGCGAAGTACAGGTCGGCGAGCGGGCCGAGCACGCGGACATCGGTCGGCGCAGCCTTCTGCGCCTGGGCGAGCGCGGCGAGCGCGGCGTCGGTGCGACCGGCCTTGCGCTCGAGCTCCGCGATCTCGACGAGCAGCGAGAGCCGTTCGCCGTCGGTGGTGGCGGCGACGCGGCGCGACAGCATGTCGGCGAGCAACGCGTTGTCGCGGCGGTCGCGGGCGAGCTTCTCGAGCGCGGCGATCGCGGACGCGTGCGCCGGATCGTGACGCAGCACCTGCTGGTAGTGCTGGATCGCGGTCGAGTCGTCGTGATCGCCGACGCGCGCGACCTCGCCGAGCCGGAAGAACAGGTCGGCGGCATCGCGGCCCTGCGGCGACAGGCGCAGCGCTTGCTCGAGCGTCGCCTTGCACTTGTCCCAGTCGCCCGAGCGCTCGTAGATCTTCGAGAGCCGCGTCAAAGCGGCGACGGAGCCGGGCTCGCGCTGGAGGATCTTCTCGAGGATCTCGCCAGCGGCGTCGGGGTTGTCGAGCTGACCTTCCCAGACATCGGCGGCGCGGGCGAGCGCCTGGATCTCCGCCGGGCCATCGCCTTGCACCGCGTGGAGCTCGGCGCGCTTCTCGAGCAGCTCGACGAGATCGTGGCCGCGGTTCGCCGCCCCGAGCAGCCGCTCGAGCTCGTCGAACGCACGCAGGTACGACGGATCGACGTCGAGCGCGGCGTACCAGGCCGCGATTGCATCATCTGCGGAGCCGCGCCGCTTCTCGGCGAGCTCGGCCATCTCGGAGTGGATCGAGAGCTTCTCCGACTTCGTCTTCGCGAGGTCGAGGCGGCGCGTCTGGATGTCGGCGACCGCGATCCAGTCGTTCGCCTTCGCATGCGCGGCCTCGAGCTGGCCGAGCGCGGACAGGTCGTCGGGATCGAGGTCGACGACCGACTGCCACGCGGCGACGCCGCGCGGACCATCCGCTTCGAGCTGCGCGATCTCGACGCGCAGCGGCTTCTCGTCCGCCGGCGACGTCGCGAGTCGGGCCGCGCGGCCGAGCGTGTCGACGAGCGCGGACTTGTCGCCGGTGAAGCGATACAGGCGTGCGAGCTGATCGAACGCGGCGCGATCGGTATCGTCCTCGTCGGTGATGTGGCGCCAGGCGTCGATCGCGCCCGGGCGATCGCCCATGCGCTCGCACAGCTCGGCGACCTCGGCATACGCCGCGCGCTTCTCGGGCAGCTCCTCGACGATGCGGCCGCGCTGGCGCAGCGCATCCGCGAGCGCGGTCGAATCGCCCTTCTGGCGCAGGATCGCGATCAATGGATCGAGCGGCTCGAGCGAATCGGGCGCGAGCTGGATCGCCTGCCGATAGACCGTGATCGCGTCGTCGTTGTGACCGAGGCGCTGGCGCAGGATGCTGCCGAGGAACACGAGCAGGCCGACCTGCACGTCGCGGTCGCGCTCGAGCGCATCGGGCGAGTGGACGATCGAATCGACGCGCGCGGCGGTCTCGCGCCACTGGCCGAGACGATCGGCGAGGCGTTCGGTCTCCGCGAGCGCCTGCTCGCTCGCCGGATCCAGCGAG
Source organism: Deltaproteobacteria bacterium (assembly GCA_019237945.1). Lineage (GTDB taxonomy): Bacteria > Myxococcota_A > Polyangia > Haliangiales > Haliangiaceae > JABFXX01. The sequence goes on from JAFAOG010000313.1 coordinate 5,675, forward strand.
AGCCAGCGCAACGCGGCGTCGAGCGCCTTGGCGCCGTTGTTGAGCTTGCCCTCGTAGAGCTCGACGAGCCGGCCGAGGATCTGCGCGCGGTCGAGCGGATCGTCGATCACGCCGAGCTTGGCCTCGAGGATCGTGACCAGGCGCGAGGCGTCGCTGTCCTGCTCGAGCAGCGGCTCGAGGATCTCGATGATCTCGCTGCGCTGCTCCGGCGCGGAGGCGAGCATCCGCTCGAGCGCGCTGCGCGCCTGCACGTGCGTCGCGACGAGCTGCAACACCTCGCGATACGCGGCAACCGCGGCGGCCGGCGCGTGCAGCGTGGTCTCCTGGAGGTCGCCTTCGCGGAACCGGAACTCGGCGGCCTGGGCATCGTCGTCGGCCGCTTCCGCCTGACGGCGCAGCGTGGCGGCGAGGTCGGCCCACTTGCCGGCGCGCGCCTGCACGCGCTCGAGCGAGGCCAGCGCGGGACGCGCCTCCGGACCTTGCGATGCGCGGTCGTACGCCTTCGCGGCGCGCTCGAGATCCGAGAGCCGGTCCTCGGCGATCTGGCCGAGGCGCATCGCGTACGTCTGCTCGACGTCGGGCGGCAGCGCATCGGCGGACTCCGCGAACCGCTCGTCGAGCAGCGCGGCGAGCTCGCGCCACAGATTCTGCGACTCCGCGAGCCGCATCAGCGGGACGAGCAGCTCGGCGTCATCGGGCGTGTCGGCGAGCGCGCGGCCCCACACGACGAACGCCTGCGCGGGCTGATTCGACATCTGCTCGCGGACGTTCGCGAGCGCTTCCCAGTCGGCGCGGCGATCGGCCGGCTCGCGATCGGCGAGCGCGAGACGGCGCTCGTAGACGCGGATCAGGCCCGGCGCATCGCGGTCGGCCTTGTAGACGCGCTCGAGCAGCGGCGACACGGCCATCGCGTGGTCGTCGTGCGCCATCAGCGCTTCGAGCGCGGCGCGTGCGCGATCGTGCGACGGCAGCACGCCGAGCACGGCGCCATAGCGCGGGATCGCGGCATCGGCGTCGCTCATCTCGGTCTCGACGAGATGCGCCGCGCGGTACGCGAGGTCGGCGCGGTCGCGCGTCTCGGTCGCGAGCAGCGCGCGCTTGTCGATGACATCGAGCAGCTCCGGCCACATCTTCTGCTTCTCGTAGATGCGATCGAGCTCGGCGAGCGCGGCGGCATCGTTCGGATCGTCGTCGAGCACCGCGGTGTAGTGCTCGATCGCGCGATAGACGTCCTCGAGGTGGTGCTCGTAGACCTGCGCGGCCGAGTGGCGGAGCGCCTGGCGCAGCGGGACCTCGGTCGTCAGCTCGATCTTGCGCTCGAGGGTGACCGCCATCTCGCGCGCGTTGTCGGTGTCGCGATAGAGCCGCTCGAGCGCGTCGAGCGCCGCGAGGTCGGTGTCGTCGACGCCGAGCACGTTCTTGTACGCGGTGATCGCGTTCGGCTTGTCCTCGAGGACCTCCTCGTAGAGCGCGGCGACGCGATGGAGCAGCACGAGGCGCACGCCGGCGTCTTCCGTGAGATCCGCGCGCCGCTCGACGACCTTGACGAGCTCGGGCACGCGGCCCTCGAGCGCGAGCAGGCGATCGAGCGCGGCCAGCGCGACGAGATCATCGGTGCGCGCCTCGTCGACCTTGCGCCACGCATCGATCGCACGCTTGAGGTCGTTGCGCTGCGCCTCGTGAATCTCGGCCGCGCGCGCCCACAGGCCGGCCGCGAGCTCGCTGTTCGGCGCGTTCGAGGCGCCTTCCTCGACGGTCAGCACCGCCTCGTTCCACGCGTCGAGCTTGCCGGCGAGCGAGAGCAGCTTCGTCAGCGCGGCGTCGTCGGAGACGTCGATCCGCCAGGCGCGGGCCAGCGCGGCCAGCGCGAGGTCGATCGCACCGCCGCGGTCCTCGTGGATCGAGGCGATCTCGTGCAGCGTCTCGACCTGGGTCGGCGGGTCCTGGATGTACTCGAGCTTCGCGTCGAGGATGACGACGAGCTTCTGCCACCAGTCCTGCTCGCGATACACCGGCTCGAGGAGCTCGGTGATCCGCTCGCGATGCTCGTCGTGCACGACGAGTCGCTCGAGCGCCGCGACGGCGCGCTCCCACAGCACGCCGCCCTTGATGACCTCGTCGTACTGATCGAGCGCCGCCGTGATGTCCTGGAGGTTGGTCTCGTAGACGTCGGCGAGCTTGAGGCGCAGCTCCGCCTGCTCGCGCGCATCCGACGACCGCGCCATGCGCGCCTCGATCAGATCGACGAGCTCGTGCCACTGGCCGCGGCTGCGATAGAGCCGCTCGAGCTCGCCGACCGCCTCGCGATACGTCTGCTCGATCTGCGGCGAGCCGCCGCTCTCGACGACGAGCACGACCTCGCGCCAGCCCTCGATCGCGCGCTGCGGATCGTTGAGGCCGGTCTCGATCAGCCGGGCGCGCTTGACCAGCGCTTCGCGGCGCAGATCGTCGTCGCCGCGGGCGATCACGTCGTCGTAGATCGTGACGAGCTCGTTCCAGCGCTGGGCGCGGCCGAGCAAGTCTTCGAGCCTGCGCACGAGCTCGCGCGCGTCGGGATGCGTGTCCTCGACGTCGATCGCGAGTGCGCGGCGATATGCGGTGTACGCGGCCTCGACGTTGTTGAGCCGGCGGTCGTAGATCGCAGCGGCCGCGATCGCGACCTCGCGAACGTCGGGCGACTCGCCGCTCTCGTCGTCGAGATACTGCTGGTACGTCTGCGCGACGAAGTCCCAGTTGCCGACGATCGACGCGAGCCGCTGCAGCTGATCGCGCACGCCCTGGTCGTCGGGCGCCTCGCGGAACACCTTCGCGTACCACTTGCACGCGCTCTCGAAGTCCTCGAGCTGCTCTTCATAGAGCCGCGCGACGAACCGCGTGATGCGCAGGCGCTCGGTCGGATCGGCAGCGCTCTCGAGCTTTGCCTCGTGGACGCGGATCAGATCGTGCCAGCGATGCTGACCGACGTAGATCGGCTCGAGCACCTCGGCCGCCTGCGCGCGCGCATCGGGATCGTTGAGCAGTCGCTCGAGCGCGGCAAGCGCCAGCGGTTGCTTGAGGTTGCCGCCGAGCGCGGCCGCATAGTTGTCGATCGCAGCCTCGACATCGCGCAGCTGCTTCTCGTGCAGCTCGCCGAGCTGGACACGCAGCGCGACCGCCTCGTCCATCGACGTGACGAAGCCGAGCCGGCGCTCGTACAGATCGACGACGTCGTGCCACCTGCCCTGCCCGCTGTACAGCTCCTCGAGCGCGTAGATCGCGTCGCCGCGCTCCGGCGCCAGCGCGAGGACCTGCTCCCACGTCGTGATCGCCTCGTCGGGCTTGCCGAGCGACTTGTAGATCGCGGCCGCCTCGACGAGCGCACCGACGCGATCGTCGACATCGGTGCCGGAGAGCTCGGACTGGCGCAGCAGGATCTCGGTGAGGCGGATGTCGTCGTTCGTCTCGCGGTAGATCGATTCGAGCGCGGCGAGCGCACGCCGGTCCTCCGGCTGGCTCTCGAGCACCTTCTGGTAGTACTCGCGCGCCAGCTCGACGTCGCGGCGGATCGCGCGCGCGAGGTCGGCGATGTCGAGATAGAGGCGGCGCTGGATCTCGGCGTCGTAGACGTCGGGCGCGACCGCGCGATACGCGTCGATCAGATCGGCCTCGCGGCCGAGCTCGCCGGCGAGCCGCTCGGTGTCGGCGACGACCTGCGCCATCTGCACCGAGCCCGGCGCATTGCGGAGCGCGAGCAGCTGAGCCTCGAACGCGCCGGCCTTGTCGGCGAGCCGGTGCTCGCGCAGCGAGACGACCTCGGCGAGCGCACGCAGCTTCGTCTGCTGATCGTCGGTCCACTCGGACTGGCGGAGCGAGAGCTGAGCGAGCCGCTCGTCCTGCGCGGTCGCGGCGTAGATCGGGCGCAGGATATCGGCGGCGCTGACGCGCAGATCGAGATCGGCGAGCGCCCCCTCGACGGATGCGAGCGCCTCCCCGTGCTGCGGCTCCTGCTGGAGAATGAAGGCCCACCGATCGAGCGCGTCGCTCGGGCGGCTCAGCGGTCCGCTGTACAGCTTCGCGATCTCGACGTGGAGCGCGATCTGATCTGCGCCCTGGGCGAGCGCGGCCTGCCGCTCGCGCACATCGAGCAGATCGGCGTGGCGACCCGCCGCCCCGTACAGGCGAGCGAGCTCGGCGAGCGCACGTGCGTGCTCGGCGTCGCGGTCGAGCACCTCGAGCCACGCCGCGATCGCCTCGTCGGGCTCGTGCAGCTCGCGCTCGTGGATCTCGGCGACCCGCGACAGCAGCGGGATGTCGTCCTCGTTCGACGCGATGTCGATCTTGCGGCGCAGGATGTCGATCAGGTCGCGCCAGCGCGAGGCGCCGTGGAACAGCCGCTCGAGGGCGTGGAGCGCGCCGGCATCGCTCGGCTGATCGGTCAGCACGTCACGCCACGTCGCGATCGCGGCCTCGCGGTCGCCGAGCCGCTCTTCTTCGAGCTGGGCGACCCGCGCGAGCAGTGCGCGACGCTCGCCGGCGTCCTCGGCCCACTCCGACTGCTTGCGCATGATCGCGCGCAGCTCGGGCCAGCTCTGCTGTTCCTCGTAGAGACGCGCGAGCGAGGCGCCGGCGCGGCGGATCGTCGACGGCGACGTCGGATCCGCATCGAGCAGCCGGCGATAGGCCGCGATCGCGTGCGGCGCGTCGCCGACCTGCATGTCGTAGTACGTCGCGAGCTCGCCGAGCAGCGCGGCGCGGGTCGTCGCGTCGGTATCGGGCGTCGCCTCGACGGCGGCCTCGAACGCCGCGGTCGCCTCGGGCCACCGCTGCAGCCACTGCGCGAGCCGCGCGAGCTCGATGCGCGCACGCTCGTGGGGCGGCTCGAGCCGGAGCACCTCGAGCCACGCATCGAACGCGTTGCGCGCGCCGCCGAGCTCCGTCTCCTCGAGCGCCGCGATCCGCGCGAGCAGCTCGACGGCCTCGGTTCCCTCGACAAGGGAGCGCTGCACGCGCAGCACGCCCGCGAGGTCCTTCCACAGCTTGTCGTCCTCGTAGAGCGGCTCGAGCACGCGCGCGACGCGCATCTGCACGGCGGACGCCTTCGGATCGCTCAGCAGCTCCTCGAGCAGCTCCCGCGCATCGGCGTGGCTGCGGTGCTTGCCGAGGACGTCCTCGGCGAGATCGATCGCGCGGCTCGGGTCCTTCAGCTCGTGCGCCCACAGCTCGGCGCGGCGATACGCGAGCGTGACTTGCGTCGGCGCGCTGTCGACGTGATCGGCGCGCTTCGCGAGCAGCGCCTCGAGCTCGGCCCACTGCTTGCCGTCGCTGTAGATCCGATCGAGCGCGGTGAACGCATCGGTGCTCGCGGCATCGAGCTCGAGCACGCGGCGATACGCGGCGGTCGCGCGCACGGTGTCGCCGAGCATCTCCTCCTCGAGCTTCGCGAGCTGCAGCAGCGCCGCGAGCTTCGCCTGCTGGTCGAGCGTGACCTCGGCGCGGCGTTCGAGCAGCGCGCGCAGATCGGTCCACCGCGCGTCGCCGCGGTACATCGCCGCGAGCGCGTCGAACGCATCGCCCGCATCGCCGTCGACCTCGAGCACGGTGATCCAGGCGCGCTCCGCCGTGACCTTGTCGGCGAGGCGCTCGCCCGCGACGTGCGCGAGCTCGGTCGCGATCGAACGGATCTCCGGCGGCGAGCCACCCTTGCTCTTCAGCGTCGCGAGACCGGCGGCGAGCTGCCGGGCCCATTCGCCGTCGCGGCCGAGCTGGCCGGAGAGCGCCGCGAGCGCACCGCGCGTATCGAGGTCCGCCGGATCGGCGGTCATCACGCGCAGGCCCGCGTTCCACGCCGCGCCCGGATCGCCGAGGTCGGTGTGGTAGAGGCGCATCAGCTTGCGATCGATCTCGATCTTCTCGTGCGCGTTCGCATCGTCGCTCGCGCGAACGACCTCGAGCGCCGCTGCCTGCTGCGCGGTCTGCTTCGCGCGCTCGAGATGCGGCAGCACCTGGCGCGCCGCCGCGACGCGCTCCTTGGCATCGAGCTTCGCCGCCGTCGTCGGCGCGAGCACGATCCGCGCGACCGCCTCGACGGCCTGCGGGCGCACGCCGCCGCCGACCGCCACGACACCGAGCGCATCGCGGTAGTAGCCGAGCGCCTTCTGCGGCCGATCGAGGCTCTGGTCCTCGAGGTTGCCGAGCCGCATGAGCAAATCAAAGCGCGGCTGGCCGTCGGGCGTCTGCGCGAGCTCCTGCGCGAGCACGTCGCTCAGCGATTCCCAGTCGCCACGCGCCTCCTCGACGCGAGCGAGCGCGCGCAGCGCACGGGCGTGACCGGGCACCGCCGCGAGTGCCTCGTGATACGTCGCCGCGGCGCCGTCGAGGTCCATCAGCTTCTGCTCTTGCAGGCCCGCGATCTCCATCAGCAGGCCGGCCTTCGTCGAGGCATCGCGCTCGCGCGCGGCGCGCCGGCGATACGACGCGAGCAGCTCCTGCCAGTCCGCGACCTGCCCCGCGAGGTCCTCGAGCTGCGCCTCCGCTTCCTTGTCCTCGGGCTGCAGCACGAGCACCTGGCGCAGGTAGCTGCGGGCGCGCTCGGGATCGCCGAGCCGCTTCGCCGCGATCTTCGACAGCTGGCGATTGAGCTCGAGCTGCAGCGGCGCCGGCAGTGGGTTCGTCAGCGCGCGCTCGAACGCCGCCGCGAGATCACGCCACTCCTCGGGCTCGCGCGCGAGGCGCATGACGTCCTGATAGAGCTGCGCGCTGGTCGGCTCGAGCTCGAACGCGCGCACCGCCCACTGGAACGCGAGCGTCTTGCTCGCGAGCTTCTCCTCGCACAGCTTGCGAATCTGCGCGATCTTGGCGAGCCGATCCGCCGGCTCCTTCGCCGCCGACAGCTCGATCTCGAGCACGCTGAGCAGGCGCGCCCACTTCTCCTGCTTCGTGTAGATCGGCGCGAGCGCGGCGGCCGCTCCGACGTGCATCGGCTCGACGGCGAGCACGCGCTCCCACACCTGGCGCGCCTTCTCGACGGCCGCGGGCGCCCCACCCGCCGCATCCGCCCGCTTCTGCGCGAGCTCGGCCGCGCGCTGGACGAGCGGCAACCGCGCCGCCTTCGCGTCGAGTCGGTCCGCGATCGCGAGCAACGCCTCGACGAGCTCGTCTTCCTGGCCGAGCTTGGCGTACAGCTGCTCGAGGCCCGCGAAGTCGCCGGCCATCGCGTACAGCTCGCGCAGCGTGCGCAGCGCCTTCGCGTGGTTCGGCTCGATGTCGAGTACCTCTTTCCACGCCGCGGCGGCCTGCTGCGGCGCGCCGAGCCGATCGCTGTAGACCTGCCCGAGCTTCTCGAGCAGCGCGATCGCTTCCTTGCCCTTCAGCGCCGCGCGCTGGCGATGCAGGATCTCGGCATACGCGAGGTAGCGCTTCTCGCGGTCGTACAGCGCGGCGAGCGCGGCGAGCGTCTCGCCGTGGTCGGCCGTCTCGCCGAGGATCGTGTTGTAGATCTCGATCGCGAGGCGCGTGTCGCCGAGGCGCTCGGCCGCCAACCGCGCCATCTCCATGCGCTTGGCCCGGCGATCCGCGGGCGCCAGCGGC
>JAFAOG010000372.1 GCA_019237945.1 Deltaproteobacteria bacterium
CATCCGCATCTTCTCGCCGGGCGCGAGCACGAACCCCGGATCGATGATGCCGAGCAGGGATTTCTTGTTCGAGCCTTTGCGCCCGACCGTCATCCCGCAACCACGCGTGTTGAACGGCGCTTTGCCGTCGTTGGCCAGGATCACCCACTCGGTGTTGAGGGCGTCCGCGTTCTCGGCTGCCTTGATCTCGACGAAGCGAATCGCCATCGGGCGCGGAGCATACACGTCCCGATTCGCGTTGCAATCGGGCCTAAACCATCGATAATCGCGGGCGCATGGGCAAAGAGGTGATTCGCGTCGTGGCCGCCGTGATCGAGCACGACGGGCGCTACCTGATCACCCAGCGCAATGCGAATGCCGTTCTGCCGCTGCTGTGGGAGTTCCCCGGCGGGCGCGTGGAGCCGAGCGAGAGCGAGACGTCGTGCCTCAAGCGCGAGGTCAAGGGCCGCATCGGCGTCGACGTCGAGGTCGGGGCGAAGCTCGGCGAGCACCAGCACGACTACACGACCTACCAGGTCCACTTGACGATGTACTCGTGCAAGCTGCCCGCGGAGGCGCGCCCGTATCCTGCGGCGGTGGCCGACCTGCGCTGGGTCACCTCGCGCGAGTTCCTCGACTACGACTTCCCGCCTGCCGACGAGAAGACGATGTCGAAGTTGCTCGGCCTCGTCCGTAACTGAGTTGCGGATCCGAAGTCTCGCGCTGACGACCGAGCTCGCGCTCGCGAACACGCGCGGCCGCGTCACCGATCGCGGCGATTATCTCGTCGTCGAGACGCCGGATGACCCGGGCTACTTCTACGGCAACATGTTGGTGCTCCCGGCGGCGCCCCAGGTCGGCGAGGTCAACTACTGGACGCGGCGGTTTGCCGAGCACCTGCCCGGCCTCGCGCACGTCACGCTGTGGTGGGACGGGATCACGGGCGATGCAGGCGCCGAGAGTGAGCTGGTCGCCGCAGGCTTCACGATCGAGCGCGCGCTCGTGATGACGGCCGAGGCGATCGCAAACACCGAAGCGCCGCTGCCCGTTCGCACGCTCGCCGCGGACGAGATCACCGACACGCTTCCATGGGCGCTCGCCGATCGTCACGACGAGTCGTATCGCCAGTTCTTGCTGCGCCGCGCGGCGTGGCAGCGATCGCTCGTCGCGCGCGGGCTGGCGACGTGGGTCGGCGCGTTCGATGGCGCGCAGCTCGTCGCGAGCCTGGGCCTCGTCGAGCTCGGCACGATCGGGCGCTATCAAGATGTCGCGACGCTGCCGGCGTATCGCGGACGCGGGCTCGCGAGCGCGCTGTTGCATGCGGCGGCGAAGGCGACGAGCGTCGAGCGTGTCGTCGTGCTGACCGAGAAAGCGGATCTGTACGAGCGCGCCGGGTTCCGGATCATCGAGCGCACCGCGAGTGCGTGCCGGTACCCGCCCGGGGTCAGTGCACGATCTTCGCGATCACGATAGTCAGCAGCAGCGCGCCGCCGACGACGGCGATGAACAGCACCGCGAGCTGCCACGGCGCGAGCGCCTTCGCCGGTTGCGCGGCCGCGGCGGCCCAGTCCTGCTGCGGATAGTGCTCTCCGACCGGCGACATCGTGCTCATCGCCTGCTGCGCGCCCGAGTGCGGCGTGTACGAGCGCTGCCCGGCCGGCGGCACCGATGGCGCGAGGTCCGACGAGAACGGGCGGCCGGAGACAACCGGATAATCCGTCGGCAGCGCGCTCGCGGCCTGCGGCGACAGCTGCGGCATCTGCTGCGCGGCCTGCAGACCCGACGGACGCACCGCGTACTGCGTCGAGCTCTGCGGACCGGCGGGCGGCACGATCGGCTGCCCGTGCGGATGGCCCGGCCCGACGACGGGCGGCTGCGGATCGATGAGCACCGTCGACTGGCCCATCGGGTTGATCGGCGCGCCCATCGCGGTCGGCGCGAGCTCGGGCGCGGGGCGGCCCGCGGGCGGCGGCGTGGCACCCGGCGGTGGTGTCGGATCCGCGATCTGCGTCGGCAGGTTCGCGAGGTCGGGGAACCGGCCCGATTGCACGGCGCCGACGACGGGGCGTCCGCCGGGAGGCGTCGCGGTTGGCCGACCGCCCGGCGGAGTTGCGGTGACGGGCGCGTGCGGACCGGTCGGCGGCGCGGGCAGCGGCGCGGGACCTCCGCCGGTGGCAGTGCCCGTCGGCACGGGCGTCTTCGGGTCGCTCCCCGGCGCTGGCCTCGCCGCCGCCTTGTTCATCTGCTCGAGCAGCTCGAGCGGATTGCTCTCGATGCGCGTCTTCTCGGCGGGCATCCCTTCGTCGTCCCCCGGAAGATCATCGACGAGCTGATCGAGCGAGTCGCTGCTCGGGCGGATCTCCTCGATGTCGACGCTCGACAGCGACAGCTCGACGCTCTTGCCGCCGAGATCGACCGTCTCCTTCGGCTTCTCCTCGTCCTCACCCCAGCCGAGGTCGACCGAGTCCGCGCGGCCCTCGATCAGCTCGCGCATGCGGTCGCCGTGCTCGTTGATCTCCTGCTCGAAGTACTGGTCGAAGAACCGGCCGATCTCGCCGGGCCCCGATCCCTTGCCGCGATGATGGAGGTAGCCCTGCATCGCGTCGCCGAACGCCTCGGCGGTCGCGTAACGCGCTTCCTTGTCCTTCGCGGTCGCCTTGAGCACGATCTGATCGATCGCCGGATCGAGCTGGACATTTAACGATGAGGGCGGCGGCACATTGCACTCGATGACCGCCTGATACGTCTCGTACGGCGAGTTGCGCTTGAACAGCCGCTTGCCTGTCAACATCTCCCACACGATCACGCCGAGCGCGAACACGTCGGTGCGACGATCGACGTTCGCCGCGACGCACTGCTCGGGCGACATGTACGCGAACTTGCCCTTGATCGTGCCGGCCTTCGTCTTCGTGTCGCGCAGCTCGGCTCTTGCAATGCCGAAGTCAACGACCTTCACGACGCCCTCGAACGAGATCACGAGGTTCTGCGGCGAGATATCGCGATGCACGAGGTTGAGCGGCTTGCCGTTCGCGTTGCGCTCGTGCGCGTAGTGAAGACCCGCACACGCTTGTGCCGCAATGTTGAGCGTCAGCGGCGGCGCGATGATCCCGCCAGGCAACCGCTCCTGCGCGCGCCGCGACACCATCGCGAGCGACAGGCCCGCGAGGAACTCCATCACCATGTAGTAGCGGTTCTCGTGCTCGCCGAGCTCGAACGTCTGGACGACGTTGGAGTGATCGAGCATCGCGCCGAGCCGCGCCTCGTCGAGGAACATCTTGACGAAATCGGTGTCGTCCGCGAGGTGGTCGTGTAGACACTTCACGACGACGAACTTCTCGAACCCCGCCGCTCCGGCGATGCGCGCCAGGTAGATCTCGGCGGTCCCGCCCAGAGCGAGCAGCGCCAGGATCTCGTACTTGCCGAGTCGCTTCCCGAGCAGCGACCCGGCCCCGGCCGGGATTCCGGACATGCCGGATAATCATACCGGAAACTGCGTCAGCGCAGGATCTTCGGGCTGTCGTCGGCATTTCCCGCAGCCATCGGCACCTCGGCCGGCGCGGTCGGCGGCCGCACGACGATGACGGGAGCAGGCCGGGGCGGTGCGCGGAACGGATCGTCGTCGATGCGCGGCGCTGGCTCGCGACGCCGCGGCGGCTCCTTCGCGATCGGCACGCCGGGCTTGTCCTCGAGGGCCGCCATGCGCTCGCGATACTCGCGCTGCATGTCGACATACTTCTTCAGCGCCCAGATGTAGAACACGCCGAAGCCGCACCAGATCACGAGCACCGCGTGCTTGCCGCCGGTCTCGTACAACAGGTGCGTCAACCGGTCGACGTAGATCGTACCGCCGCTCTTCTCGAGCTCGTCGAGCCGGCTGTACTCGTGCCATCCCACCCACAACAGAAATGGGCCGGCGAGGATCAGCTGCCACAGCTTGATCGTTCGCCGCGCCACTTTAGAGCTCCATGATCTCTTTCTCTTTGTCCTTCGCGATCTGCTCGATCTGACCGATGTACTTGTCGGTCAGGTCCTGGATCGACTTCTCGCCCTTCTTGCGGTCGTCCTCGGTGATCTCCTTCCCCTTCTCCGCCTCCTTCACCATCTCCATCGCGTCACGGCGCGCGCTGCGCACCGCGACCTTCGCCTCTTCCGTCTGCTTGCCGACGCTCTTCGCGAGCTCCTTGCGGCGCTCCTGCGTCAGCGGCGGAATCGGCAACCGAACGAGCTCGCTATCGGCGACCGGGTTGATGCCGAGGTCGCTCGCACGGATCGCCTTGTCGATGACCGCGATCATGTTCTTCTCCCACGGCTTCACCGTGATGAGACGCGCATCGACCACCTGCACCGTCGCCACCTGGTTCACCGGCGTCGGCGTGCCGTAGTAGTCGACCTTGATCCCGTCGAGCATCGACGTGTTCGCACGCCCGGTCCGGATCTTCTGGAGGTCGCGCTTGAACGACTCGACCGCCTTCGTCATGCCGCCTTCGGCATCCTTCGTGATGTCGTTGATCATGGTTCCTCTAGTTCGCGAACTTGGTCTGCAGGTTGTCCTTCACGACGGTCGTCCCGACATGCTCGCCGCACACGACCCGCTGGATGTTGCCACGGTTCGTCATGTCGAACACGATGATCCCCAGCTCGTTGTCCCGGCACAGCGCGAACGCGGTCGCGTCCATCACGTGCAGGTCCTGCTTGAGCGCGTCGGTGAACGTGACCGTCTCGTACCGCTTCGCATCCTTGAACTTCTTCGGATCCTTGTCGTAGATGCCGTCGACCTTCGTCGCCTTGAGCAGCACGTCGGCGTTGATCTCCATCGCGCGAAGCGCCGCCGCCGTGTCGGTCGTGAAGAACGGATTGCCGGTACCCGCGCCGAAGATCACGACGCGCCCCTTCTCGAGGTGGCGAATCGCGCGCCGCCGGATGTACGGCTCCGCGAGCTGGCTCATCGGAATCGCGCTCTGCACGCGCGTGACCACGCCGTGCTTCTCGATCGCTTCCTGCAAGCTGACCGCGTTCATCACGGTTGCCAGCATGCCGACATAATCCGCGCTCGCGCGGTCCATCCCCTTTGCGCTCTCGCTGACCCCGCGGAAGATGTTGCCGCCGCCGACCACGACGGCCAGCTCGACCCCGAGCTTCGCGGTATCCGCGATCTCGCTCGCGATCACGCGCAGCACCTCGGTGTTGATTCCGTACCCCGAGTTGCCCATCAGCGCCTCGCCGGAAATCTTCAACAGAACGCGCTTGTAGTTGGGTTTGCGAGACTCCGCCATGGCGCGGCGACTCTACCAGCTATACTCCCCGGGTGGGACGGCTGTGGCTCGCGCTCGCGCTGCTGGTGGCACTCGGCGCACCGGCGCTCGCCTTCATGCCGCACGTTCCGGCGCCACCCGCGCCGCGGGTGCGCAGCGCCTACGTCGAGATCGGCGCGCAGCGCACGTCCACCGGTCTCTACGACGTCGAGCTCCTTCGACTCGACGCCTCGTTCGACCCGTCGACGACGCAGGTGCGCGTGCTCATCAACTCCGAGCCGGGCGTCACGACCACTCCGGATCACCTCGAGCTCGTACACCCCGATCTGCTCGCGCCGGTCGGGACCGTCCGCGTCTACGTCGTCGCGGTCGCCGCCGACGGAGGGCAGAGCACGACGGGGATCGACGTCATCGTGCAGCGCCGCCACGAGCACGTTCACGACGGCGCCGGTCCGCTCGCGCTGTTCCTCGCCGCGCCGTTCGTGCTCGCGCTGCTCGCCGTCGTCATCCTGCTTGTCGTCGCCCGCCGCCGCGCCCGCGCCCGTGCCGCCGCGCCCGTCGAGCCACTCGCGCTGCCGGCCGCCGAGCATCTCGCCCGCGCGGTCCGGGTGCGCGCGCTGCTGATCCTCGGCGCGCTGATCGCCGCCGCCGCCTACGCCTCGACGATCGCCGACCTCGGCGTCCTCGTGCTCGGCTTCTTCGTCTCGCCCGCGCTGATCGTGATCGCGTTCGTCGCCGTGATGCGCCTGATCGACGCGATCCGCACGCTGCGCCTGCTCGCCCGCCCGAACGCCGCCGCCTCCGTGCGCCTCGATCAGATCGAGGTGACCGCCGACTGCGACCGCCACACGCTGCGCGCCTCGCGATGGCTCGTCGACCGCGCGCGCCAGCACGCGCTGCCGAGGGCCCGCCTGTGAAGCACGCGCTGCTGCTGCTCGTCGCGCTCACGGCTCCCGCGCTCGCGAAGCGCGATCCGGTCTGCAACTGTACCGACAGGCGCGTCCTGCCGCGCGCGAGCGACATCGACATCCCGACGAACACCCTGTTCTGGCGCCTGCCGTCCGATTCGCGCGGGTATGTGATCAAGCCCTACGACCTCGCGCCGCGCAGCGACTTCGTCGTCGAGGCCGTGCGATTCACGACCGGCTCCGGCCCCGACCACGAGCCACCGATCAAACCCTCGGTCGCCGCCGCGTCGATCGGACTTGCCGGCCCCGATACGGACCCGGATGGGCGCGCCTACGTCACGCGCCTTCACGTCGCCGCGGCTACGAGTGGCGACACCGCGGTCGTCCACCTGCACTTCCTCGATGCGCGGGGAGCCGTCGACTACTACACGACACCCGATCAGCTATCGGTTTGCGAGCCGCTCATTCAGCTCGCGCCCGGGCACGTGCGGCTCGAGGTCACGGCCCTCGACCTCGCCGGGAACGAGAGCCCGGCCGACACGATCGAGCTCGATACGAGCGTCGAACCGATGCCGCCGCGGTCGTGCTGGAAGCACTTGTCGGGCCACGACGTTATCGAGGTTCGCCCCCGCACCGACAGCGATCCTTTGGTCGCCGTCGCGCTCGCACTGATCGCGTGTGGCCTGTACCTCACCCACATGACGAAGCGCGGCAGCACCCGCGCTCAGAGCACGCCCGCCGTCTTCGCGCTGGCCGCCGCCGAGTATCTCGCCCGCGCGGCGCGTCGCCGTGCGCTCGCCACGATCGTACTGCTTGGCGCGGCGACCGGCGTCGCACTGCATAACGCGCAGCTCGTGCCGTACGCCGAGGGCGCGTGCCTGTTCGGCATCCTGATATTCGGCCACGCCGTCGCGACCTACATCGCGGCCGGGCGCGTGCGCGTGCTGCTCCGCTACGACGGCGCGACTGCCAACGTCCGATTCGACGAGGTCGCCGTCGAGGTCGGCAAGCACCGCGCCGTCCTGCGGACCTCGCCGCGCCTCGTCGATCGAGCGCGCCAGCACGCGCTGCCGCGCGCTACGCTCTAGGAGCCCGATGTACCACTCCGACGCCACCGAGCTCGTCTACTTGATTCCGTTCGTCACCGCGATCGCGCTGATGCTCGGGCTCGCGATCGGCATGCACAACCGCGCTCCGGTCCGCGACTGGACGCAGCACGCGTTCCCGCCGGTCGGCGCGCACTACATCGCGCGCCTCTATCGCACGCGCGTGATCGTCGCCGGTGTGATCGCGGCCGCGCTCGCCGTCTACGGCTGGGCAAGCGAGGACTTCGTCACGATGATGGAGTTCTCGTTCGTCGTGTTCCTGTTCGATGCCGTGTTCGCGGCCCAGAGCTGGCGCGCCGGCACGCGCGCGCTCGCGGTCCTGCGCCGCGACGGTGCGACGGTCGCGCTCGTCGAGGACGTTCTCGTGATCACGGGCGGTCCCGACACGACGACGCTCGGCGCCACACCGTGGCTGCTCGCGCGCGCCCGCCGGCACGCGCTGCCGAAGGCCACGCTCTAGTCGCGCGTCAGTCGACCGAGAGCAGCTTGCCCAGCTTGTGGAGCAGGCTCTCGTGCGTCTTCGCAGGGTGCGCCGGCTCGGCGCGGAAGTGCTTTGCTTCCTTGAGCGCGGCCGCGAGCTCGCCCGCGTCGAACCACACGCCATGCGGCGGGCAGCGGTCGAGCGCGACGGAGCCGAGGGCGACCGTCTGCATGGGCGACGCGCAGGCCGGGCACGCGCGGATCTCGTCGGCGTGTCTCGGCTTCCACTCGAGCTCGATCAGCGCATTCGCGCGTTCCTCGAGCAGCGGGACGAGAACCTCGTCGACGACCCAGGCGCCGCCGCAGGCATCGCACGCGTGCGTGTAGCCGGCCTGGCGCAGGGGCGTGTTGTCGCGCGGGCAGTTCATGAGCGAAGTATGCGCCCGTCAGTACGACTTGGCCCACACGACGCGCTGCTTCGACGGCTCGCCCGTGAACGGGCACGTGCCAGGGCCGCCGCCGAGCTTGGCGTCGAGCGGGATGCAGCGGACGGTGACCTTGAGGTCGTCCTTGATCTTGGCTTCGAGGGCGGGGTCGCCGTTGAAGTGCGCGAGCGCAAAGCCCGCGTGGATCGGCGTCGGGTCGTTCGGCTTCTTCTTCGGCGGGTCCGCAAAGAATGCGTAGAAGTCGTCCTTCGTGTTGATCTCGCGCGTGTGCTCGGTGCGGAATGCGAGCGCGCGCTGGTAGAGGCCGTCCTGGATCGATTGCAGGAGGGTTGCGATCGTCGAGACGAGCTCGCCGCGCGCGATGCTGGTTTTTTCCTTGGGGCCCTTGTCGCGGCGACCCATGAAGATCGAGTCCTTGTCGATGTCGCGCGGGCCAATCTCGAGGCGGAGCGGGACGCCCTTCTTGATCCACTGCCACGATTTCACGCCGCCGCCGAGGTCGCGGTCGTCGAGCTCGACGCGCACGGGCGCGCCCGCGAACCACTGGGCTTTGAGCTCCTTCTGGAGCGCGCGGCAGTACTCGAGCACGCGCGCGCGGTCCTCGGGCTTCTGCGCGACCGGCAGGATCACGGCGTGCTGGGGCGCGAGGCGCGGCGGGCAGATCATGCCGTCGTCGTCGGCGTGCGACATGATCATGCCGCCGACGAGGCGTGTGGAGACGCCCCACGAGGTCGTCCAGGCGTGCGAGAGCTGGTTGTTCTCGTCGGTGAACTGGATGCCCGAGGCCTTCGCGAAGTTCTGGCCGAGGAAGTGCGAGGTGCCGGCCTGCAGCGCCTTGCGGTCCTGCATCATCGCCTCGATGCAGTACGTCGAGACGGCGCCCGGGAAGCGCTCGCCCGCCGTCTTCTCGCCCTGGATTACGGGCATCGCCATGTAGTTCTCGGCGAACTCGGCGTAGACGCCGAGCATCTTCATCGTCTCGTCGACCGCTTGCTGCTGCGTCGCGTGCGCGGTGTGCCCTTCCTGCCAGAGGAACTCCGCCGTGCGCAGGAACAGGCGCGTGCGCATCTCCCAGCGCACGACGTTCGCCCACTGGTTGATCAGGAGCGGGAGGTCGCGATAGCTCTGCACCCACTTCGCGAACGACGCGCCGATGATCGTCTCGGAGGTCGGGCGCACGACGAGCGGCTCCTCGAGCTCGCCGGTCGGAACGAGCTTGCCATCGCGAAGCTCGAGGCGATGGTGCGTGACGACGGCGCACTCCTTCGCGAAGCCCTCGACGTGCGCGGCTTCCTTCTCGAGGAACGAGACCGGGATGAAGAGCGGGAAGTACGCGTTGACGTGTCCCGTCTCCTTGAACATGCCGTCGAGAACGCGCTGGATGTTCTCCCAGAGCGCGTAGCCCCACGGCTTGATCACCATGCAGCCGCGGACGTCGCTGTTCTCGGCGAGGTCGGCCGCCTTGATGACTTCCTGGTACCAGTCCTGGTAGTTGTCGGCGCGCGTGGGGGTGATCGCGGTCTGGGGCTTGCCCTGCTGGCTCATGGCCGGCCGTGTTTAGCACGGTCAGGGGCAGCGGTCCGCGAACGACGACACGATGCCCTGGTCGTTTCCCTCGTTGTCGAAGAACCACTTTCCGTCGGAGAGGAACGCGATCTTGGCGACCGTATCGAGCGCGGCGCCCGCGGCGTGCGCTTGCTTCCACACCCCCGCGAGATCACAGGTGGGAAGCGGGCGGAGCGGCCACTTGCAGTTGGTGTCGATCGGCGAGAGCCCGCGCGCGGCGACCTCGATCTCGTGCGGATGCACCGTCACCTCGACATAGCACTTGATGTCGACCTCCTCGTTCGCGGGGACGCCGGGCGGGCGCGCCGAGTGCGACGGCGAGCGGAACAGGTAGCTCGAGTCGTCGTGCGCGGACGTCAGGTCCGCGTGGCCGTCGGGGAAGACGTAATAGATGTCGTAGCGAGTGAAGCCGGCGTCGGGATAGATCTTGCGCGCGAGCTCGAGGGCCTGCGGCGCGAACGCCTTCGCGTTGAAGTGACGCGGATCGTACGTGGCCTTGAGCGTGAACCGCTGCGCCGGGATCGGAGCGACCGGGCCGGAGCCGCCGCCGATCACGACGCCCGGACCGACCTGCACGTTGCTGCCGATGTGGACGCCGTGGTCGTCAGCGTCGACGGGGGCCGTGACGACGGCGGCATCGGCAGGCGGCGGCGCGTGCGCGACGCGCGAGGTCGCGGCATCGAACGGCGGCGCGTGCGCGGGCAGCGCGGCATCGACGACCGCCGCCGACGCGATGACCGCAGCATCCGGCGGCGACGCGACGACGACAGGCGCATCGCCCGCCACGACCGCCGCATCGGCTGACGGCGGCGCCACGACCGCCACCGCGGCCGAGCCGGGCCCCTCGTCCTTCGCGCCGCGGCGCCCGACGACGACGAGCGTCACGCCGACCGCGACCGCCACGAGCGCGAGCGCGGCAACGATCAAGCCCGTGCGCCGGGTGCGCGCCTCGGTCGGCATCGCCGACGGCACGGTCGGCGGCGCGATCGCGGACGGCGACGCGGGCGTCAGCTGCGGCGTGGGCGGTCCCGTGCCCGACGCGGAGATCCGCGGCGCGCCGCGCGTCGACAGCGGGCGCCACTGGTCGGGAGGCAGCGTCGTCGACGCGTGCACGAGCGCCTGCGCCATCGCCTGCGCGCTCTGGAACCGGCGCGCCGGATCCTTCGCGAGCGCGGTCAGGATCACGTCCTCGAGCGACGGCGGCAGATCGGGGCGCAGCGATCGCGGCGGCGGCGGCGCCTGCTCGACCTGCGCGCGCATGACGTCGAAGATCGTCGCGCCCGAGAACGGCACCCGGCCCGTGACCGCCTCGAACAGCAGCACGCCCGCAGCGTAGATATCGGCGCGCGCGTCGACGTGGCCGGCGCCGCTGATCTGCTCGGGCGCCATGTACGACGGCGTGCCGAGCAGCGCGCCCGTCTTCGTGCGCGACGATTGATCGTGAAGGCCCGGTGCGAGCTTCGCGATGCCGAAGTCGAGGACCTTCGCGTGGCCCTCGCCGGTGACGAGCACGTTGTCGGGCTTGAGGTCGCGATGGACGATGCCGATCGCGTGCGCCGCACCGAGCGCCGACAGCACCTCGCCCATCACCTGCATCACGCCGCCGAGCGGAGCGCCGCCGCGGCGAATGACCGCGCCGAGCGTCAGGCCCTCGACGAACTCCATCACGATGAACGGGCGCCCGTCGGGCAGCGTCGACAGATCGAGCACCGACACGATGTTCTCGTGCCGGATCAGATTGACCGCCTTCGCCTCGCCGAAGAACCGTTCGAGCAGCTCCGGCGAGCGCGCGCACTCTGCGGACAGGACCTTGATCGCGACGCGGCTGCCGATCGCCGGCTGCACCGCGAGGTAGACCGAGCCCATACCGCCCTCGCCGAGCAGCGAGGTGATGCGGTAGCGCCCGATCTCGGTCCCGATCACGCGGGAACGTTACATCGGGTTCGCGTCGGTGTTCGCGTCGAACGAGCCGTACATCGAGTTCGGGATCAAGAAGTAATCCTCGCCGAACGACGCGTACGCGCCCGCGCCCTGCGTGCGGATCGTCTGGTTCAGCGCGGGGAAGTCGGTGATGTTGTCGCCGACGAACGCGAGCACCTGCAGCGCCGGGAGGCCTGCGACGGCCGTGCCGTTCTCGACCGACTGGAAGCGCGGGTTCTTGTCGCTCGGACCGGTCTGGCAGAGGATCGCGTCGTAGTCGAAGCCGAGCGCGTGGAGGTTGTCCTCGGTCGCCGCGCACTCGACGCCCGCCTTGCGGTTCGTGATGAACACGACGCGACCGCCGAGCTGCTTCGCGAGCTGCGTGTACGCGAGCACGCCCGGCACCGCGGTCGCCTGCTTCGACGTCACCCACGCGGTCCACGTGCCCGGCGAGAAGCCGACGCCGAGGTCGAGGCGCGACTGCTGGTACTGCGAGTTGTTGAGCGTCGTCTCGTCGACGTCGAGGATCACGCCCCAGTCGCCCTGCACGCTCGCCGCCTTCGCGGTCAGCTTCTCCGACGCGAGCTGGAAGCTCTGCAGCTGGAGACCGATGCGCTCCGCGGAGCGGCGGTACCACTTGAGGCCTTCGTCGATCGGGACGATCGGGTCGACGGTCGTGCACGTGCCGTCGCACGAGAACGCGAGCCGCGCGTGCGCATTGTCGCTGGGCGTCGCGGCGGCGCCGAACGTGAGCTCGACGAGGTAGAAGCCGGTGACCGGGATGTGGAACTTCTTGATGCGCGACAGCTTGCCGTAGCCCGAGTCCTCGTCGGTCGCGAACGTCTTGATGTACTGCCCGTTCTGCAGGCGCGGGCCATAGAGCTTGAGCAGCGTGTCGAGGCCCATGTCGGTGCCGCCGTGCGTGACCTCGAGGGTCACGTCGCTGTCCTCGGCCGCATAGAACACGTAGCCGAGGCGCGGATCCGCGATCGAGAGGACCGCGTCCTGCGTGCCCGGCTCGATGCGCTTCTGCACGTCGATGCCCGGCCCGCCATCCTGCTTCCCGCCCTCGCCTGCGATGTCAGCGGGCCCGCCGTCATCGACCTGGATCGCACTACAACCAAACAACAACACCGTCGCCACCAAGATTTTCATGCGCGCGCGCGTTTGCACGAATCACGCCTTTCACGCGATGTGCGCGTTCGGCGGCTTACATGAAAAAAGCCGTGGCAACCGGAGTCGCCACGGCTTGTCGAGCAGTCGCTCGAACGAGAATCAGGCCAGGCCGGCCTGCTTCGCGACCTCGGCCGCGAAGTCGTCCTTCTTCTTCTCGAGGCCCTCGCCGAGCTCGAAGCGAACGAAGCGGCGGATCTTGATGTTCTCGCCGATGCGCGCGATGAGGTCCTGCTGGAGCTGCTCGATCGTCTTGTCGGGGTTCTTCACGAACGACTGGTCGAGGAGACAGATCTCCTTCATCCACTTCGTGACCTGACCCTCGGTGATCTTCGCGAGCACCTGCTCGGGCTTGTTCGCGTTCTTCGGGTCTTCCTTCGACTTCGCGACGAGGACAGCCTTCTCCTTCTCGATCGCGTCGGCCGGAATCTCTTCCTTGCGAACGTACTGCGGAGCCATCGCCGCGATCTGCATCGCGACGTCACGCGTGAACGCGACGAAGTCCTCGTTGCGCGCGACGAAGTCGGTCTCGCAGTTGATCTCGACGAGCACGCCGATGCGGCCGCCGGCGTGGATGTAGCTCGTCACCAGGCCTTCGGTCGCCTCGCGGCCGGCCTTCTTGGCCGCCTTCGCGAGACCCTTCGCGCGCAGGTAGTCGATC
>JAFAOG010000380.1 GCA_019237945.1 Deltaproteobacteria bacterium
GGGCGCGGCCTCCGGCTGCATCAGGTCTAACGCCTGCGTCCCCACCGTTTAACGAATCACGCAATTCCGACAAGAGGAGTTTCCCGATGAAGCGAGACATCACCACCAAGACGAAGAAGAAGCTCGACGTGCAGACGCAGACCGTCCGCGTCCTCACCGAAGACCTCAGCAACGTTGCCGGCGGCAGGACCGCCGTCGGTTGGCCGTGCAGTTGCGGCAAGTCCGGTTGCATCTCCGGCGGTCTGGACTGCTAGAGAGCTGGCGTCGACACAACGACCCGGAGGTACGTCGACCGCGCGCAGTCCCGATTAACCGATTCACGAACCCCCGACCAGGAGATCCATGAAGCGAAACGTCAAAGCGAAGAAGAAGCTCGAGGTGAATTCGCAGACCATCCGTACGCTGACCACTGATCTCAGAGTCGTTGCCGGCGGCATGCCGCCGGTCAACTATCCGTGCTCGCAAAAGGGATCTGGATGCCAGCCGGGTGTCGATAGCAGTGACTGCGGCTAGAGGCCGAAGAACGTCTTGATGCCGCTGATGATGCGGTCCCGTTCGCTGGCTTCTCTTGATCTCATGCTCGCCTCGTCGAGCCCTTCGCGGATGGCCATGAGTTGAACGCGGCGCGAGGCGAGCTTCTGCGACAGCTCGTCCACGATGTCGGGGCGGTTGAGCAGGACCTGCTGGAACGTCTCCTTGCCGAGACGGAAGCAGTCGACGTCGGTCGTGGCGACGACGTCCGCGGTGCGGGGCTCACCCGTCATCAAGCCCATCTCGCCGAAGAAGTCGGGGGCCTTGATGCTGGCGACGGTGGCGTGCTCGCCGTCGTGGTTCGTGATGCGGATGTCGGCGGTGCCGGCGGTCATCACGTAGAGCCAGTGGGCGACCGCGCCCTGGCGCGTGATGCGTTCGCCTCGCGTGTAGATCATGTGGGACATGCCCTCGGCGAGCGTGCGGAGCTCGTCGGGCTTGAACGACTGGAAGAGATGGACCGTCGCGAGCGCGGCGAGGCGTTCATCGACCTGGCGGACCTCGCGCTTGTGGGTGCGGGCCTCGTCCTTGAGCTCGACGAACGCGGTGTGGGCGGGGACGGCGAGCGGGATGTTGGCGCGGCGCAGGGCGGTGTAGATGCGGGCGCGGACGCGCGAGCTCGTCGGATCGTCGGTGGCGAGATCGATCAACCAGTAGCGCACGGCGTAGGAGGCGACCGACTCGCGGCCGTCGTGCGAGAAGTCCATGCAGACGACGCTCGGCTTCGGGTCGGCGGCGACGTTCTCGATCGGCTGGTCGAGGAGCGCCTCGGTGACGACGTCGATCACGCGGGTCGGCGGGAAGCGGAAGTCGACGTTGAACCAGACCCACATGCGCTGCGGGGCGGGGGCGCCGTCGCGCTTGCCGAGGATCGTGATGTTGTTCGCGAGGAGCGAGGCGTTGGGGACGACGATCGTCGACCAGTCGCGCGTCTCGACGATCGTGTGGCGCCAGCGGATCGCGCGGACCTTGCCCTGCTTGCCGTTCTCGAGCTGGACCCAGTCGCCCTCGTGGATCGAGCCGTCGAGCTGGAGTGCGATGCCGCCGAGGATGTTGCCGAGGGTCGACTGGAGCGAGATCGCGAGGACGGCGGAGACGACCGCGCCCGAGACGACCGCGGAGGTCGGGTTGAGGCCGCGGTGCTCGAGGATGATCAGGGTCGAGATGATGTAGCCGAAGCCGACGAGCAGGTCGCTCGCGATCATCGGCAGGTTGATGCCGAGGACCGGTAGCAGGATCGAGAAGACGAGCAGCGCGAGCAGCGTGACGAGGGAGAACGCGCGCAGGAGGACCGCCGCGATGAAACAGCCGTTCGCCCAGGCTTCGTTGCCGCCGGCGCGGAAGGCGTAGCCGGCCCCGAGCGCGATGCCGTAGAGGACGAAGAGGGTGATCACGCGGCGCAGGCGTGAGCGATGCGCGGGGTGCAGCCAGTTGACGAGCGCGGCGACGATGACGAGGCCGCCCAGCGTCCCGAGCGCCCAGAGAAGCTCTGCTTCGAGCACAGGGTCGCGAGCCTAACGCGAACCGGCCGCGACTGCTTCCTTCTTGCGGGCTTCCGGGTTCTCGTCGAGCCACGCGCGGAGCGACTCCTCGCTGATCTCGACGACGACGTCCTCGTCACCCAGCTTGCACTGGCAGCCCAGGCGCGACTCGGCACGGACATCGAACGCCTTGTCCATGATGTCGTTCTCCTTGTCGTGGATCTCGGGGAGCGAGTCGTAGCCCTGCTGGACGTAGACGTGGCAGGTCGAGCACGCGAGGTTGCCGCCGCAGGCGTGGCCGACGCGCGCGCCGCATTCCTCGGCGGCATCGAGGATCGTCTCGCCCGGCTTGGCCTCGACGGTCAGCGGCAGCGACTTCTTGCCGTGCGGGTTGATGAACGTCAGCTTCGGCATCACTCGCTCCTCTGCGTGCCGGCGTGCTGGGCGTGGCGCGCGGCATCGCCGTGGGCGACGTCGGCTTCGACCTCGTCGAGCGTGCGGCCGCGGAGCTCGGCATCGATCGCGCGGTTCATGCGGAGCTGGGCGAACGGCTTGGTCGCGAGGTCGAGCGCCTCGATCGCGCCGCGGATCTTGAGGTAGTCGTTGCCGGCCATCGCGGTCTCGAGCGCGCGCATCGCGGCCTCGCCGGCGGCGCGGACGTCCGCGGTCAGCAGCGCGGCGTCGGTGACGAACGCCTGCTTCGTCGCGGCGAGGATGCGCTCGGCCTCGACGCGCTCGATGCGAAGGTTGCGCGCCGCGAGGTCGTCCTCGGCGTGCTCGAACGATTCGATCAGCATGCGCTCGACTTCTTCGTCGGTGAGGCCGTAGCTCGGCTTCACCTCGATCGACGCCTCGTGACCGGTCGTCAATTCCTTCGCGGTGACGCGCAACAGGCCATCGGCATCGACGAGGAACGTGATCTCGACGCGCCCCATGCCGGCGATCATCGGCGGCACGCCCTTGAGCGTGAACCGCGCGAGCGAGCGGCACGCCTCGACCGTCTCGCGCTCGCCCTGCAGGACATGGACGTCGAAGCCGGTCTGGTTGTCGGCGTACGTGGTGAACGTCTGGGCCGCGCCGGCCGGGATCGTCGTGTTGCGATGGATCAGTTTCTCGACGACGCCGCCCATCATCTCGATGCCGAGCGACAGCGGCACGACATCGAGCAGCACGACCTTCTGCTGGCCGCCCGCGAGCACGTCGGCCTGCACCGCGGCGCCGAGCGCGACGACCTGATCCGGATCGAGGTCGCACAGCGGCTCCTTGCCGAAGACCTCGCGCACGTAGTCGCGCACGATCGGCGAGCGCGTCGAGCCACCGACGAGGATCACGCCGTCGAGATCGTCGCGGCTCAGCTCGGCGTCCTTGAGCACGCGGCGGCAGGCCTTGCCGCAGCGGTCGAGCAGTGGCTGGGCGATGTCGCGGAGCTCGGCGCGCGTCAGCGTGATCTCATCGGCGCCGTTCGACGCGGTCGCCGGATCGTGCTCGGTGAGCGCCTCCTTGAGCTGGCGCGCGAGGCCGACGGCGCGGGCCATGTCACGCGGGTCGCCCGAGCCGACAAGCGCCGGGAACTTCACGCGCGCGATCGCGCGATCGAGATCGTCGCCGCCGAGCGCGGAGTCACCGCCCGTCGCCTTCACCTCGAACACGCCCTCGACGAGCTTGAGGATCGACACGTCGAACGTGCCGCCGCCGAGATCGAACACGGCGTAGGTGCCCTTGCTGCCCTTGTCGAGGCCGTAGGCGACCGCGGCGGCCGTCGGCTCGGCCATGAGGCGCATCACCTCGAGGCCGGCGAGGCGGCCCGCGTCGCGCGTCGCCTGGCGCTGGGCGTCGTCGAAGTAGGCGGGCACCGTGATCACGACGCCTTCGATCGGGCCGCCGAGCTCGCGCTCTGCCCTCGCCTTCAGCTCCTTGAGGATCTCGGCCGACACTTCGACCGGCGAGACGGCGCGACCGGCGAGCTTGATCTTGACGGCGCGGTCGTCGCCCTCGAGCTCGTACGGCAGCATCGCGCGCACGCCCTCGACATCGCGCAGCCCGCGGCCGATCAGGCGCTTCACGGACGCGAGCGTCTGGCGCGGCTCCTCGAGCGCGTGGGCCGCGGCGGCGCGGCCGACCTCGACGTGGCCGCCGTAGTAGACGACCGACGGGACAATCGGATCCTCGCCGAGCACGGTGGGCGATGCGTCGGCGACGTGCGCGACGAGGCTGTTCGTCGTGCCGAGGTCGATCCCGACGACGCGCTGCTTGCAGGCCTCCTTGATCGTGGATTGGCCTGGCTCGGCGATCTGCATCAACATAATCAGTCTTCTTCGTCGAGTGCGGCGTCGCACTCCTCGAGGTAGCGGTCGAGGTAGCGCAGCAGGATCAGCTGGTCCTTGATCGCGGGCAGGTCGTGGTGATCGAACAGCGGCTGCAGCTTGGCGACCGCGGCCTTGCGCCGCTCGGCCATCGTGCGCTGCAGGCGCGATACCTCGGGCAGCTTGTTCGCGACGCGCGCCTCGGCGAGCTCCTCGCGCAGCTCGAGGATCTCCATCAGGAACGCCGGATCGAGCTTCTCGTTCGGGCCGATCGTGACGCCGGCCTGGGCGAGCAGATACTCGGCGCGCTTGACCGGGTTCTTGAGCGTCTTGTAGGCGTCGTTGAGCGCGCGCGACTGCGATAGTGCAACGACGCGCTCCGCGGCCGGCGCATTCGCGAACCGGTCGGGATGCAGGTCCTTGCTGCGATCGTAGAACGCGCGCTCGATCACCTGCGGATCGAGATCGAACTGCGCCGGCAAACCGAGCAGCCCGAAAGCGTCAGAACTGGACGCTCTCTCCACAGCCACAGGAGCCCTTCGCATTCGGGTTGTTGAACTTGAACCCGTGGCCCATCATCCCGCGCACGAAGTCGAGCTGCGTGCCGCCGAGATAGACGAGGCTCTTCGGGTCGACGACGATCGACACGCCGTGCGCCGAGAACACCTTGTCGGTCGGGCGGGTCTGGTCGGCCCACTCGAACACGTAGGTGAAGCCCGTGCAGCCGCCGCCGCGCACGCCGATCCGGATCATCGCGCCGGGCGTGCCGCGCTTGTCGCGCTGCTTCGCGATCTCCTGGGCCGCGGCCTCGGTGATCTCGATCTCGCGCGGGTTGATCGGCGGAGTCTTCGCGTCGGTCTGTGCAGCCGCGGTGGACATCATCGTTACCTCTGGTGCTTCTTCTTGTAGTCCTCGATCGCCGCCTTGATGGCGTCCTCGGCGAGGACCGAGCAGTGGATCTTGACCGGCGGGAGGTTGAGCTCCTCGACGATCTGGGTGTTCTTGATCTCGGCCGCCTGATCGAGCGTCATGCCCTTGATCATCTCGGTCGCGAGCGAGCTCGACGCGATCGCCGAGCCGCAGCCGAACGTCTTGAACTTCGCATCCTCGATGCGGCCGTCCTTGACCTTGATCTGGAGACGCGTGACGTCGCCGCAGGCGGGCGCGCCGACGAGGCCGGTGCCGACGTCGTCCTCCTCCTTGCCGAAGGTGCCGACGTTGCGGGGGTTCTCGTAGTGATCGATGACTTTGTCTGAATACGCCATGACGATGTCCTCAGTGCGGGGTCCACTGGATGGAATTGAGGTCGATGCCTTCCTGATGCATCTCCCAGAGCGGTGACAGCGAGCGCAGCTTCTCGACGGACTTCACGACGAGGTCGATCACGTAGTCGACCTCCTCCTCGGTATTGAAGCGACCGATGCCGAAGCGAATCGACGAGTGGGCGAGCTCGTCGCCGGTGCCGAGGGCACGCAGCACGTAGCTCGGCTCGAGGGACGCCGAGGTGCACGCCGAGCCCGACGACACCGCGACATCCTTGAGCGCCATCAGCAGCGACTCGCCCTCGACGAACGCGAACGAGATGTTGAGGTTGCCGGGCAGCCGGTGCGCCGGGTCCATCGTGCCGTTGACGTACGTCTCGGGCAGCTTCGACAGGCCGCGATACAGCCGGTCGCGCAGCGCCGCGAGCCGGATCGCCTCGGCGCCCATCTCTTCCTTCGCGAGCTCGGCCGCCTTGCCGAAGCCGACGATCAGCGGCACCGCGAGCGTGCCGGAGCGCATGCCGCGCTCGTGACCGCCGCCGTCGATGATCGGATCGATGCGGACGCGTGGCTTGCGGCGCACCCACAGCGCACCGACGCCCTTGGGGCCGTACATCTTGTGCGCGGAGAGCGCGACGAGGTCGGCCTTCGATGCGTTGACGTCGAACGGGACCTTGCCGGCGCCCTGCACGGCGTCGATGTGGAACAGGCACTTGCTGTTCTTCGCCTTGATCGCGGCGCCGATCGCGTTGACGTCCTGGACGACACCGATCTCGTTGTTCGCGAGCATGATGCTGACGAGGACCGTCTTGTCGGTCATCGCCGCGGTCACCATCTCGGGCGTGACGATGCCGTCCTTCTGCGGGCGCAGATAGGTGACCTCGTAGCCCTCGCGCTCGAGGCGCTTGCACGTGTCGAGCACGCTCTTGTGCTCGGTCTCGACGGTGATGACGTGGTTACCCTGCTTCTTGTAGAAGCTCGCCGCGCCCTTGATCGCGAGGTTGTTCGCCTCGGTCGCGCCGCTGGTCCACACGATCTCCTTGCCGTCGCCGCCGATCAGCGCCGCGACTTGCGTGCGCGCGTGCTCGACCGCCGCCTCGGCCTGCCAGCCGAACACGTGGTTACGACTCGCAGCGTTGCCGAACTGCTGCGTGAAGAACGGGATCATCGTCTCGAGGACGCGCGGGTCGACCGGCGTCGTCGAGTGGTTGTCCATGAAGAGGGGCAGCTTGAGACTCATCAGTTGTTTCCTTCGCGGTACAGCACGGAGACCGGCACGTCGAACGGCTTGTCAGCCTCGGCGGCCGGGGTCTTCTTCGAGAGGCCAGCGAACAGAAGCGGCGCTTCGCCCTTCTGATGGCCGTGGTGGTCGCACGCAGCGCACTCGCTCGGCGCATGCTCGGTGGAGCACGGCTGACACGAGTCGAGATACTGGAGCGCTTCGGACAGATCGTTCTCGATCACCTGGAGCTGCGTGATCTGCTCGCGGATCTGCTGCTGCTTGTCCTGGAACAGCGCGCGAACGCGAGCGCTCGCCTCGGGCGCGGAGTGCGCCTCGCGGAAGTCCTTCACGAAGCCCTGGATCTCGGCGAGCGTGAAGCCGATCGCCTGCAGCTTGACGATCCAGTGGATGCGATCGACGGCTTCGGGACCGTAGAGCCGGAAGCCACCCTCGGAGCGGGCGCGCGGCTCGAGCAGACCGAGCTCCTCGTACAGGTGCATCGCCCGGACGGTCTTGCCGACCGCCTTCGCGAGCTCTCCTACACGCAGGAGCTTGTCTTTCTGATTGGTTCCGTCGTCCATGGCGAACCCTTACGTTAAGGTAAGGTTCCTCGATGCTGAGGCGACTATGGTCCCGTACACCCACAGTGTCAATCCCGAACCTCACCTTTACGTAAGATTCAGCGAGATTCATAAAACCTTGCTAGAATGCGGAGATGCGTGCGGTGGCGGCGCTGCTCATCGCGGGTTGCTACGGCCCGAAGGTTCCGGACGGGGTCCGCTGCGACCCTGCCGCGCCTGCATGCCCGTCCGGCCAGAGCTGCGTGACGTCCGCGGCCGGGAGCATCTGCACCGCCTCGTCCGGCCCGGACGCGCCGATTGCGCGCGATGCCGCCGTCGATGCCGCGCCCGACGCGCCACCCGATGCGCAGACCCAGTTCCTCTATGTCGCGAACATCGCGGCGTGCATCAACCCGGTCGCGGCGCCTCCCGATCCGGCCGCGTGCGCGACGTCCGCGGGCGCGAATGCGGTCCGCGTCGATGCCGACGACGGCGGGCACCCGTGGGACACGTTCCTGCGGTTCCACATCGACACGGCGATCGCCGGCCGCACCGTGACCGCGGTGCACCTGCAGCTGACGGCGAGCATGAACCCGAACTCCAACAGCGACAGCTCGGGCAGCGTCTATGAATCCGTCGCGTTCTCGTCGACGGATCTGACGGTCGCGGAGCCGGCGAAGGCCAACCCCGCCGCGATCGCACCGTCGCAGGGCTCCGTCCAGCTCGGCGCGACCGTCGTGTGGCCGCTGCCGAAGCGGCTCGGCGTCGCGGGCACGAACGTCTATCTCGAGGTCGAAACCGCGTCGATCGATGCGGTGATCTACGACAACCGCAGCGGACTCGCGCCGCCGATGCTGATCATCGATACGCAGTGAACGCCGGGGGTCAGCAGCGAACGATCACGTGACGGTGGCCGTCGCGTCCCTCGTCCTTGCGAGACTCCATGCGCTCCGCGACTCCCTCGCGCTTGCGCGAATCACGGACCGGATGCGGCTTTTTCGGATCGTCGTCCTCGTCGAGCATGACGTCGACGAGAAATTGCATCCGGCGGGCCAGCGTAACTAGCGACGAACGCGTAGCTGGTTGTGGACGTCGCGCACGCCCGCGCACTGGAGGACACAGTCCTCGGCCATACGCTTGGTCTGCCGATCCTCGACGGTGCCCATCAGCGTGACCTCGCCGTTCGACACGCTGACGTCGATGTCGCTCGCGTCGATGTCGTGATCTTCGTGCAGCGCCTCGCAGACGCGCTCGCGCACGCGGTCGTCGCTCATCGCGAACCCCTTCGGTCCCTTGCCGCGATGCGAGCCCTGCCGCAGGTCGAGGCCCTGCGCGCCGCCGAAGCCGGTCTGGTGCTGGCGATAGCCGCTCTGGTCGCGCGTGTTCGCGTGGCGATCGTGGCCGTAGCCAGACCGGCCCTCGCCGCCGTAGCCCTGAGGCCCGTACGCCATCTGCTCGCGCGTGCCGTCGCCGGAGTGATCCTCGTAGCCGCCGCCGCTCGGGCCGCGACGGTAGCCGCGATCGTAGTCGTGCATGCCGCGCTCGAAGCTCGGGCGATCGCCGTCGCGATACGAGTAGCCCTGCGAGTAGCCGATGCGGCCTTCTTCCCAGCGGCCGCGCCCGTAGTCGCGCTCGCCCTCGCGCTCGCCGCCCCAGCTGCGCGCGCCGCGCCCGGTCCAGCGATCATCGGTGCCGCGGTCGCCGTGCGCACCGCTCCAGCCCTGGTTGCGCGTGTTCGTGCCGATCGACGGATCGTCGGCGTCGCGCCCGGAGCCGTAGCCGCTCTGGCCCATGCCGCGGTACTCGGCGTCGCGCTCGCCATGACGCCGGTCGTCGTCGTCGCGATGCTGGTTGCGGCCGTTCTGCCCGTTGCCCTGTTGATTCGCCATGGTGTGGGCGTGCGCGTGCATCACGCATGCCCTCGGGCGCACGCGCACTCCCGGCGAATTACGGCGGCGATCCGCGCCCCAGCCGCACGGCGTGCGCGGCCGCGCAGCTCGTCCCGCGTCTTCGCTTCGCTCAGCCCGTGACGCAAGCCCACCCAACCCCAACACCCCGCACCCTTCGGGTGCTCTCCTCAATTTGCCGTCGACGTCGCTTCGAATGCGCGGATCACGGTGACCTTGATCTGCCCCGGGAACGTCATCTCGTCGGCGATCTGGTTCGCGATCTCGGTCGACATCTCGACGACGCCGACATCATCGACATCGCGCTCGCGCACGTAGACGCGCAGCTCGCGGCCGCCATGGACCGCATGCGCGTAGTCGACGCCGCGGCGATCCATGCCGATGCGCTCGAGATCGTCGAGCTTGGTCGAGAAGCCTTCGGTCTGCTCGCGACGCGCGCCCGGCCGGGCACCGCTCATCGCGTCGCTCGCGGCGGTCAGGTACGCGTAGACGCTGTTCGGCGGCTCGTCGGCGTGGTGGCTGCCGATCGCGTTCGCGACGATCTCGCTCTCGCCGACGCGGCGCGCGATCTCGGCGCCGATCACGGCGTGGCTGCCCTCGATCTTGTGGGTCAGCGCCTTGCCGATGTCGTGCATCAGCGTGGCGCGGCGCGCGAGCTTCTCGTCGAGCCCGAGCTCGGCCGCCATCATGCCGGCGAGGAAGCTCGCCTCGACCGCGTGCAGCCACTGGTTCTGCGTGTAGCTCGTGCGGTAGTTGAGCGCGCCGACGAGGTCGACGATCTCGGGATGCGCCTTCTGGATGCCGAGCTGCTGGAACGCCTTCTTGCCGAGCGCGCGGATCTCCTGCTGGAGCACGTCGCGGACCTTCGTCGCCCACTCCTCGGGAGACTTGCGCGCGTCGTCGATCGTCTCGGGCTTCTTCTGCATGCGGTGCATCGCGCGCCGCACGACCTCGCGTCCGACGCCGTCGAGCCCCTCGAGCCGGATCGCATCTTTGTCGTCGTTGATCTGCAGCTGGACGCCGGCGATCCTCTCGAGCGCGCCGTGCAGCGCGGCGTTGTTGTCGAGCAGCACGCTGACGAGCTCGGGACCGACGCGCAGCGTGCGCAGGTCGCGCTCGGTCAAGAAGTGCATCGAGCAGCGCGCGGCCGCGATCTCCATCACGCGGCGTGCCTCGCGATCGTGCGCGGGATCGGTCGTCGCCTGCTCGGCGTTGCGCACGAGGGCGGCGGCGCGGGCGCGTGCGGCCTCGAGCCAGCCGTGCTCGAGCTGCTTGATCAGCTCGACGGCCTTGATGCCAGCGCGGCTCTCGAGCTCGGTGCGAAATGCGGCCTGCTTGCGGTCGATATCCTGACCGATGCCGTTCGTGCGATCGCGCTTGCTCTGCAGATCGCGGTGCACGCTGTCGAGTGCCGCCTCGCGCGCCTCGGTCGCATCGACGACCGCGTCGACATCGGCCTCGCGCTCGCGCAGCGCGTCCTCGCGGCGGTTCGCCTTGGCCTCGGCCTCCGCGAGCTCGCGGTCGGCCACCTGCCCCGCCTCGAGCGCCTCGGCGCGCGCCGCGGTCTCCATCGCCTTCTTGTGCGCGGCTGCTTCGAGCTCGGCCGCCTTGATCTCGGCGGCGGCTTGCGCACGCGCCTCCTCGACGGCCTTCCGGGCGACGCGCCGGGTCTCGGCGGCGGCGGCCCGCGCCGACAGCAGACCGGTCACGACGAGCGCGACGAGGCCGGCAATCACCGCGAGCAGCATGCGAACAGCTTACCGCAAGCGGCGGCCGGTGGCGTCGACTACTCGGGGCGCTCGAGGCCGTTGTCGTCGCCGTGCGAGGAGCCCTTGTGCGTGTGCCCGCCACCGCCGGGCGGTCGCACGACGGCCGCCTTCTCGAGCGGCACGTTGATCACGGTGTTCCCCGACACGACGACCGGGTGCGTCTTCTTGCGGTAGCCGGCGAGCGACAGCTCGTACTCGAGCGGCATGTCGGAGATCGGCAGCGACAGCTTCACCGGCGTCTTGCCGAGCGGCTTCTTGTCGGGCCCGACGACCTCGGCGCCCTGCGGCGTCGAATCGATCACGACCGAGGCCATCGCCGGCGCGGCGTCGACGATCGGCGTGACCGCGATCGCGGCATCGGGGCGCGCGGGTGTCACCGCGATCGCGCTGCCTGCGCCCGGCGTGACCGCGCTCGCCGCATCGGGACGCGCCGGCGTCACGGCGATCGCACTTCCCGGCGCGCTGCCGGCACCATTCGCCGCCGCGGCCGATCCCGTATCGGCGGCCGCCTTCGACGAGTTGCGCCCGACCAACGCGACCGCGACCACGCCGCCGCCGAGCCCGAGCAGCAGGCCCGCGACGAGCACGATCGGCCACACCTTGCGCGGCGGACGCGACGAGTAGCCGAGCGGCGTCGCGATCCGCATGGTGTTCATCTTCGGCTGCGCGGGCTGCACCATGTCGGGCACGGCCTGACCGCCGGTGCGGCGCGTCGTGTCCGCGATCATCGTCACGGCGGTGCTCTGGCCGGGCAGCGTCGGTGCGGGCGCCGGCAGCGGCAGCTCGTTACCGGTTCCCATCCGCGTCTTCTGCTGCGCCGCGTACGCGAGCACGTCGCGCGCCGAGACGCCGGCCTCGCCGGGCGCCAGCGACCGCGCCGGCGCGATCGGCGGCGACTTGTGCAGATACGCCTCGGGATCGAGCAGCGCCTCGCGCAGCTGGTTCATCGTCGCGAACCGCGCGTCGGGGTTCTTCGCGAGGCAGCGCAGGATCAGCTGCTCGACGGCGGGCGGGATGTTCGGATTGATCGCGCGCGGCGCCGGCGGCAGCTGCGAGATCTGCTTGACGAGCACCTCGCCCATCGACTCGCCGTCGAACGGCAGCCGCCCCGTGCACATCTGGAACAGCAAGATGCCGACCGCGTAGATGTCGGTGCGACCGTCGATCGTGCTGCGCGACTCGCACGCCTCGGGCGACATGTACTGCGGCGTGCCGAGCAGCACGCCGGCCGCCGTCTTCACCGCGCTCGACGACGCGAACATCTTCGCGAGCCCGAAGTCGAGCAGCTTGACGAAGTCGCGATCGCCGAGTCGATCGATCAGCATCACGTTGTCGGGCTTGAGGTCGCGATGGATCACGCCGCTCGAGTGCGCGGCGGCGAGCGCGCTCGCGATCTGCGCCGCGATGTGAAGCGCGCGCATGACGTCGAGGACGCGCTCGGCGGACAGCACCTGCGCGAGGGTTTTCCCCTCGAGGTACTCCATGATGTAGAAGTGGTCGCCCTCCGGCGCGACGCCGAAATCGTGGATCTCGACGATGTGCTCGTGACCGATCCGCGTCACCGCCTTCGCCTCCTGGAAGAAGCGCTGGACGACTTCCTTGTTCCCCGCGAGCTCGCGGTGGATCACCTTGAGCGCGACGCGCTTGCCGATCAGCGGGTGCTCGGCGAGATAGACCGCGCCCATGCCGCCCGTCCCGATCTTGTTCAGGATGCGGTAGCTGCCGAACGTCTGGCCGGCGGCGATCAATTCCGCGAGATTGTACCGCTACTTCGACGACCTGCAGATTTCCTGTCAGGTTTGTCGGGGCTCGAAGTACATAGGCCCGACATGGGAACGATCGGCGTAGCGAAGACCGACGGCGAGCTGCTCGAAGCTAGCCGCCGCGGCGAGCACGAGGCCTTTGGCCAGCTCGTCGCGCGCTACCAGGATCTCGTCTGCGCGGTGTCGTACAGCTCCACCGGTGACGACGTGCTCAGTGAGGACGTCGCCCAGGAGACCTTCATCGCGGCGTGGCGACAGCTCGCTGGACTGCGCGAACCCGGACGGCTGCGGCCGTGGCTGTGCGGGATCGCGCGGAACCTCGCTCGCAAGGCGCGCAAGGCGCGGCGGCGGGCCGAGCTCGTCGACACCGATGACCCGATCGCGGAGGGCAATCCGTTCGACGAGGCCGCGCGTGGCCAGGTCGAGCGGCTCGTCCGCGACGCGCTCGAGCGCGTGCCCGAGGCGTATCGCGAAGTGCTGGTCCTCTATTACCGGGAGAACCAGTCGATTCGCGATGTCGCCGAGGCGCTCGGCACCAGCGAGGCCGCTGCGATGCAGCGGTTGTCGCGCGGCCGCAAATATCTCGCCGATGGCGTGACCTCGCTCGTCGAACGTTCGCTGCGAGGCGAGCGACCGCGACGCGATCTCGTTGCCGGTGTGCTCGCGGCGATCGCCGTGATCGCAATCGCTCCCCATGTCGATGCCAAGACGCGCCCGCCAGGAGGGCGCCCGAAAGGATCGACCATGCTCAAGCTCGCTCTCGCCGCGACGGCCACCCTGGCCGCCGGCACCACGATCTATCTGCTCGCGTCTCATCACGATGGCGGCGCCGCCAAGGTGGCCGCCGCGCGCCCTGCTCCGGCGCTGCGCTTCGGCGCGAACGCGCATGGCCTCGCTCACGCGACCGCGATCGGCCCGACGGCCGCGCCGCGCCAGATCGCATCGCGCTCGGTCGCCGAGGCGGATCTCGCGTACGTGCCGGGCGATGCCGACGCCGTGATCGGGCTCAACCTCGCGCAGCTGCAGCGCAGCGCGCTGTGGCAGCAGTACGTCGGCAAGGACCTCGCCGACTCGCCCGAGATCAAGGCGTTCGCCGCCGAGTGCGGCTTCGATCCGATGGCGTCGCTCGCGCACGTCACGATCGGCCTGCGCGGCCTCGGCGGCGATCATGCGCCGACCGGCACCGTCGTCGTGCACGGCCTCGACCGCGCGAAGGCAACGTCGTGCTTCACGCAGAAGGCGATGCCGAAGCTCGAAGCGGACGGCCCGCACGTCACGGTCGATCAGGACGTCGTGCTGATCGATTCGCCCGATCGCACCGCTCACCTCGGCGTCACGTTCGTCGACGACTCGACGGCGCTGTTCGTCATCGGTCCGGCCGGCGCGACGCGCCAGGGCGTCCTCGACGTCGCGGCCGGCAAGCACGGCGTCTCGAGCACGCCTGGCTTCACCGACGCGCTCGCCGACGTCAACACCGATGCGTCGGTGTGGGCGATGCTGTCGGATGCGTCGCCGGTCGTCGGCACGGTCAACGGCGCGATCTCGCCGTACACCGCGCAGAAGCTCGGCACGCTCTACTTCTCGCTCAGCGTCACCGACGCGCTCGCGCTCGATGCCGGTGTCCACCTCGGCTCGCCCGCGGACGTGGCGCGCGCGGTCGCGACGATCACGTCGAAGATCGACGAGATCGATCCGAACAAGACGCTGCGCCAGTACTTCGACCAGCTCGACGTCGTCGCCGACGGCAGCGACCTGATCTTCTCGGTCGCGATCGCGGGCAACCAGCTCCTGCCGCTCGCCGGCGCGGCCGCGATGCAGCACGCTGGCTCGCTCAGCGCGTCGGGCTCGGTCAGCGTCGACGTCTCGAACGACTAGCGCTTCGTACAGAACTGCTCGTAATCGATCAGCGGAATCGCGGCGCGGTCGACACCGTCGCCGCACGTCGGGCATTTCGGATCGCGGCGCAGCTTGAGCTCGCGGAACTTCGTCGCGAGGGCGTCGTACACGAGCAGCCGCCCCGCGAGCGTCTGGCCGATGCCGAGGATCAGCTTGATCGCCTCGGTCGCCTGCAAGACGCCGAGGATGCCGGGCAGCACGCCGAGCACGCCGCCCTCCGCGCACGACGGCGCATCTTCGGGCGGAGGCGGCTGCGGATACAGGCAGCGGTAGCAAGGCGAGCCGTTCGCCGGGAACACGGTGAGCTGGCCCTCGAAGCGGAAGATCGACGCGTGCACGACGGGCTTGCCGAGCCGCAGCGCGACGTCGTTGACGAGGTAGCGCGTCGCGAAGTTGTCGGCGCCGTCGATGATGACGTCGTAGCGGCCGAGCAGATCGACCGCGTTCTCGCTGGTCAGCCGCGCGCGGTACTTGTCGACGCGCACGTCGGGGTTGAGGTTCTTCAGCGTGCGCTCGCCGCTCTCGACCTTCGGCGTGCCGAGTCGATCGGTGCCGTGCAGGATCTGGCGCTGCAGGTTCGACGCGTCGACGACATCGTCATCGATGAGCCCGAGCGTCCCGACGCCCGCGGCCGCGAGGTACATCGCGCTCGGCGAGCCGAGCCCGCCCGCGCCGATGCACACGACCTTCGCCGCGAGCAGCTTCTGCTGCCCCGCGAGCCCGACCTCGGGCAACAGCACGTGCCGCGAGTACCGCTGCTCCTGATCGGGGCGCAGCACGTTCGGCACCTCCCACGGAAGCCCGGCGCGCTTGTAGCCGGAGAAGCCGCCCGCGAGCGAGCGCGCGTTCGTGTAGCCCATCTCCTGCAGCGACCGCACGGCGAACAGCGATCGGTTGCCGCTCGCGCAGTACACGACGATCTTCGCGCCGCGATCACCTGCGTGCTTCTCGATCCGCGACTCGAGAAAGCCGCGCGGGATGAACACCGCGCCGGGGATCGCGCCCTGCGCATGCTCGTCCGGCTCGCGACAGTCGATCACCACCGCCCCCGCCAACCCGCCCACATCCGTCTCGGGAATCGACCCACGCAGGTCACGGAGCAGTGCGTCGTAGCTCGGCATCCCGCGACCTTATCACCGTTAGCGCTTGCTCCAACCCTCACGTGAGGGTAAGGTCGCGGCGATGTCTGATCTGGCCACCGCTACGTCTTCCACCCCCGACTTCGACCCGCAGGGTCCGGAGTCGATGCTCCGCATCACTTCGGTCGCCGCCGCCAAGGTCAACGAGATCCGCGAGGCCGAGGGCATCGAGTCGAACATGGCGCTCCGTCTCCGCGTCGTCGGCGGCGGCTGCGCCGGCTTCTCGTACGACCTCTACTTCGACGAGCCGGCCGAGGTCGATCGCCAGTTCGAGGTTGCCGGCGTGAAGTGCGTCGTCGACGAGATGAGCCTGATGTACCTCGTCGGTACGGAAGTCGATTACGTCGAGGGCCTGCAGGGCGCCGGGTTCAAGTTCCAGAATCCGAACGTGAAGTCGACCTGCGGCTGCGGCTCGTCCTTCTCCGTCTAGCGCGCGCTCGGGAGCGCCCACTCGGCGGGTAGAATCGATCGAGTGGAAGATCTGGTCTCGCTGTTGAGACCTGCGCTCGAGCGTGCCGGCGCTGCGCAGGTCGCGAGCTGGTTGAGCCCGCGTGCGCTCGTCGCGTGCGTGCTCGGCGACACGCGGTTTGCGGCGGCCGCGCTCGAGACGTTGCGGCAGCCGGAGTCACCGGCCGCGCAGCAGGTGATCGCGGCGTTTCCGGAGGTGGCGGCGCTCGCGCATCCGGCGCCGAATCAGGTCGAGCACGATCCGAGCGAGAGCGGGCGGCCGCTGCTCGATCACATCGCGTCGCGGCTGCTCGGCAAGAAGCTGCTCGGGCTCGAGACCGCTGATCTGTTCGCGTTCCAGCGCGAGCCGGGGCTGAGCGAGCCCGCGTTCGCCGCGCTGTCGACGATCACGCGGCGCGTGCTCGACGCCGGACTCGGACCGGCGCTCCGCGCGGCAGTGTTGCACCTCGACATCGCGAAGACCGCATCGCAGCCGCTGCGCGCACAGTGGCAGGCGCAGGGCATCGCGCTCGAGGTGCACAACGAGGCGGCGGCCGCGATCGTGCGGCGCGCGAACCGCACGTGGGAGCTCTCGGCGCCGCTCGCGCGGCTCGCGATCGCGTGGGTCGAGGCGCACGGGCTCGCCGGTCAACACGTACGCGGCGAAGGCCCGGTGCTGATGTTCGCGCCGCTCGTCGGGGCGCTGCGCGATCTGGCGCCGTCGCTCGGGCGCGTGCTCGGCGTCGAGCCGCACCGGGCCGTCGCGCTCGCGCTCGATGGCCTGCACGTGCTCAACGCGTGCGACACGGCCGCGGTGCGCGAGGGCCTGCTCGATGATGCATTGCTCGGCAAGCTCGCGCGCGTGCGCGACCAGCTCGTGATCGTCGCCGCGCAGGCGAGCTTCACCGAGCCCGCCGAGGCGCTCGCCGCGCTGGCCCCGCCGCCGACGCGACCCGCGCTCGTCGACAGGCTGCGCTCGTTGCGCGCCGGGCGGCAGGCGGGCGGCGAACCGGTGGCCGCGATCGAGGCGGCGGTCGCGCACCTCGACGACTTCGCACTCGACACGCTCGCGCGCGCGCTCGCGACGTGCCAGCTCTGGTACTGCGAGGCAGCGACGAGCCCGCTGTCCCCGGTGGCGCAGCTCGCGCTGCTCGCGGTCGCGGTCGGCGCAGCGCACACGCATGACGTCGATACGCAGCGGCCGTGGCACGCGCAGCTGCGCCCGCTCGTCGCGCGGCTCGTCGGCGATGCGCCGGCGGTGCGCTACCGGATCCGCCTCGTCGAGGCGGCGCTCGCGCGGCACTCGATCCACGACCTGCTCGCGGGGCGCGCGGATCTCGCGCCGGTCGGCGCGATCACGACGCGACTCGCCTCGACGACCGTGCCCGACGCGGTCGTGATCGACGTCGCCGATAGCGACGAGAGCGCCGCGCTGCTCACGTTGCTCGGCATCTACGAGCAGCGCTCGCAGGCGCAGTTCCATCACATGCTCAAGGCGCTGTGCGACCTGTACGGGTTGCGGAAGGACGACTTCGATCGCGTCGCGAACGAGGCGTCCTATCTCGCGACCATGAACTCGGCCCGCAGCGACAAGCAGCGCATGCTCGACTACGTCACGGCCGGGCGCATCGTCGAGGTCGGGCCGGGCGGCGGCGTCGTGCTCGACCTGCTCGAGCAGCGGTTCGCCGACGCGGAGATCATCGGCGTCGATCTCTCTCGCGAGGTGATCGCGGCGCTCGAGTCGCGCGCGAAGGCGGGCAAGCATCGTTGGCGCGTTGTGCTCGGCGCCGCGGAGCAGCTGCCGGAGCTCGCGCACGACGTCGATACCGTGATCTTCTGCTCGATCCTCCACGAGGTGTTCTCGTACGCGACGCCGCCGTTCTCGATGGCCGCCGTCGAGCGCGTCCTGCGCGCCGCCTACGCCTCGCTGCGCCCGGGCGGCCGCATCGTGATCCGCGACGGCATCCGCCCGCCCGACGCCACGCGCCGCATCACGTTCGTCGCGCCCGACGCGCGCAGCACGTTCGACCTCTACGTCGCGCAGTTCGAAGGCCGGCGCATGGAGTACAAGGACCTCGCGGAAAACCGCGTCGAGCTCTCCGCCGCCGACGCGATGGAATTTCTCTACACGTACACGTGGGGACCCGCGTCGTTCCCCTACGAGGTGCGCGAGCTGTACGGGATCATGACGTACAACGCGTACGTCCACTCGCTGTTGCAGTGGTGCGAGGGCGCGCGCGTCGTCGAGGTGCCGCTGACCCAGCGCAGCTACCTGCAGCCGGGTTATCGCGACGGGCTCGCGGGCAAGATCGAGCTGACCGACGAGCGCGACCTGCCCGTCGATCTGCCCGACTCGAACGCGCTGATCGTGATCGAGAAGCCGACCTAGAGGATGACCGTCGAGCAGCCGAGCGTGATGTTCACGGTGCCCATCGTGTCGACCTCGATGCCCGAGCACGACGAGTCGCACAGCAGGATCTTCGTCGGCGCCTGCGGGTTGTCGTAGTACCAGCCCTGCCCGTTCGCCGGGCACATCGCCTTCGTGCCGACGTTCGGCAGCGTGATCGGTGCCCCGCCGTTGCCCGGCTGGTAGACGATGTTGACGGTGTTGTAGTCGACCGTGCCGCCGTTCGGATCGGTCGGCACCGCGTACGAGCAGCCGAGCGCGGCGTGGCGGATGTCGTTCATCGCTTGCAGGAACTGCTGGTTGACGTTGCCGCCCGTGTCGACGAGGAACGCTGACATCGTGCCGCCGGCGGCCGCGATGCCGTTGAGCGCCGATAGCGAGCTACCGACACCGATGACGAACGTCGCGATCTTCGGATTGGCCGCGAAACCCGCGGCTGCGATCGCGTTGATGTTCGACAGATTGGTGTCGCATTCGCTCGGGTCGCCGTCCGTCGCGAAGATGACGGCGGTCACCTCGCCGGCGTGCCCGGTCGCCCACGAGCTCGCGTGCATGATCGCGCCCGAGAGTGCGGCCGAGGTCGGCGTTGCCGTCGACGGCGAGTGGCCGGACATCGAGCTCGTGATCGAGCTGGCAACGCCGGGCAGCGGTGCGATCTCGACCGCGGCGTGCGAGTAGTCGGCCGCGTTGCACGAGTCACCGAAGCCGGTGCCGTCGGGCAAGCCGAAGTACTGGATGCCGACGGACACGCCGTCGAGGCCAGGCTGGCCGAGGAAGGTGTTGAGCGCACCGGTCACGGCTGTCCACTTCGTGCCGCCGCCGGAGACCGAATCGCTCATCGAGCCCGATTGATCGAGCATGACGAACAGATCGAGCGGCGATTTCTGCGCGGTGACGACCGACGTCGCGCACGCGGGTGCGTCGATCGACAGGTTGCCTCCGTTGCCGCTATCGACGCCGCCGCCCCCGTTGTTGTTACCCGGATACTGCTTGCTGCTCGGGCCACAGGCACCGAGCACTCCGACGAGCATTAGCATCTTGGACAAGGCGCCCTCCCGACTTCGTGTGATGGCGAAGGAGACCGTACGCGCCTGTGTTCAAACCTGACAACGTGCTTAATATGCGCAACTCGTGCAAACGAGACCGCCGAACGCATTCGTACACCCTGTTCACACCCGCACGATTTCCTCGTCGGGACGCGAACATCGGCGCGACCTCCGCAAAACGCCCTGCAACTCGCTGACATCGAATGCGGATAGCAAGTGCTAACCCGCGCCGGCGATCTGCAGCCGCTTCAGCTACTCGGCGCGCACGAACGAAGTGACCTTCCACGCATCGCCGCGCGCCTCGAGCGTCAGCTGATACGTGCCGGTCTTCGGCGCCCCGCCGGGGCACTGGGCCTTCTTGTCGCCGTCGGCGGTGCAGCCGCCCGCGATCGCGGCCGCCATCGCGTCGAAGCTGCCGGGGTCGGCCTGCCACGTCGCCATCGCGATGTCCGCGCCCGTCCCGCCGCCGAGCGACCACACGATGTCGTCGGAGAGCTGGCCGCGCAGCGCGTTGTAATCGCGCTTCTTGAGGATGTCGGAGACCTCGGCGAGCGTCTTCGCGGCGCCCGCGGGGACGGTCTTGAACGTCGTCGGATCGGTCTTGGGCAGCGAATCCTCGGCGACCTCGGTGTCGGGCTTGTCGGGGACGTACTTCGCGTACTCCTTGATCCGGCGGTAGATGCCGACCTCGAGCGCCTCGGTGCGGCCCTGCAGCCAGTGCGGACGCGCGATGCCGTGCAGCTCGACGGGATACGCCG
This sequence comes from Deltaproteobacteria bacterium, assembly GCA_019237945.1. GTDB lineage: Bacteria > Myxococcota_A > Polyangia > Haliangiales > Haliangiaceae > JABFXX01. The sequence goes on from JAFAOG010000380.1 coordinate 20,492, forward strand.
CGCCGGGCGACCACTCCGCGGCGTGGCCGATCACCTTGACGTGCCACGGGCGACCACCGACGACGCGAACGTCGAACCGGATGTAGTAGCGCTTGTAGGCGAGGCGCGTCGGCATGCCGGTCTGCACGGCGCCCGGCGTGGTCGCGAGCTGCTGGTTGATGCCCTGCGCGTTCGCGAGCGTGCGCTGGTTCGACATGTCCGCGTCTTGATCCGCGGAGTAGCGGACCTCGTGCCACGCGGTCGAGATGCGGCCGGGGCCCGGCGCATCGTTCATGTTCGAATAGAGCGAGCGCGTCGCATCGAGCGCGGCGTTGTAGACGATCGCGAAGTCCGTGTCGTAGACCGAGTGCTTCGCGTTGTTGATTTCTTTGGCGTTCGAGCCGCAAGCAGCGACCGCGAGCGCGAGGAAGAAGGTGATACCGTGACGACCGGCCATGGGACGCCATCGGAATAGCACACCGGCACCACGCCGCGCCGGGGCAAAAGCAACCCCCGCGCAGGCGGGCAAGATCGCGAACCTCCTCGCGGAAGCCTGGCCGGATGCGACGTGCGAGCTCGACCATCGGAATGCGTACGAGCTGGTCGTCGCGACGATCCTGTCGGCGCAGTCGACGGACCGGATGATCAACACGGTCACGCCGAAGCTGTTCGCGAAGTACCCGAACGCCGCCGCGCTCGCGCGCGCGGATCAGCCGACGCTCGAGGAGGAGATCCACTCCACCGGCTTCTTTCGCATGAAGGCGAAGTCGCTGATCGGGATGGCGAAGGCGCTCGTCGAGCGACATGGCGGTGAGGTCCCGCAGACGATGGACGAGCTGGTCGAGCTGCCGGGCGTCGCGCGCAAGACGGCGAACGTCGTGCTCGGCACCGCGCTCGGCAAGAACGAGGGCGTCGTCGTCGACACGCACGTCGCGCGGCTCGCACAGCGGCTCGGCCTGACCGTCGAGACCGACCCCGTGAAGATCGAGCAGGACCTGATGCAGCTGGTGCCGCGCGACCAGTGGACGGTGTTCGCGCACCGCCTGATCTGGCACGGCCGCCGCGTGTGCACCGCGAAGAATCCCGATCACGAGCACTGCCTGCTCGCGCCGGTGTGCCCGACCGCGGCGCTCGTGAAGCTCGCGGCCAAGAAACCGGTGACGACGAAGCCGGTGGCGAAAAAGCCCGTGGTGGCCGCGAAGAAGAAGCCGACGAAGCAGGCGCGCGCATGATCCCGGTCGTCGGCGTCGGCGCGTTCATCATCGACGGGCCGCGCGTGCTCGTGGTGAAGCGCGGTCGGCCGCCCGGCGAAGGGCTGTGGAGCGTACCGGGTGGGCGCCTCGAGGCCGGCGAGACGCTCGCCCAGGCCGTCGCGCGCGAGGTCCGCGAGGAGACCGGGCTGACCGTCGAGGTCGGGCCGTTCGTGTGTGTGATCGAGCGCTTCGGCGAGGACTTCCACTTCGTGATCCTCGATTACCTGGCGCGCGTCGTCGGCGGCACGCTCGCGGCCGGCACCGATGCCGCCGATGCGCGGTGGGTCACCGACGGCGAGCTCGCCGCGCTGCCGACGACCGAAGGCCTGCTCGACGTCCTCGCCCGCGCCCGTGCTATACGCCGCCCGTGGTGACGTCTCTGCCACTCGCCCACGAGCCGGTCCGCCGCGCCGACGTCCCCGACGCGCAGTGGAACGACTGGCGCTGGCAGCTCGGCCACATGCTGACGACCGCGGACGAGCTCGCGCGCGCCGTCACGCTGTCGCCCGAAGAGCGCGCCGGGCTCGCGGCGAGCGCATCGCTGTTCCGCGTCGGCATCACGCCGTACTACGCGAGCCTGATGGATCCGGTGCACGCGAGCTGCCCCGTGCGCATGCAGGCGATCCCGCGCGCCGTCGAGGCCGACATCCGCGACGAGGAGCTGCGCGATCCGCTCGGCGAGGACACGCACAACCCGGCGCCGAGCGTCGTCCACAAGTATCCCGATCGCGTGCTGTTCCTCGTCGTCGATCGGTGCGGCATCTACTGCCGGCACTGCAATCGCCGCCGCCTCGTCGGCGGAGACGAGCCCCCGACGACCGCCGACCTCGAGGCCGGCCTCGAGTACATCGCGAAGACGAAGCGCATCCGCGACGTGTTGATGTCGGGCGGCGATCCGCTGCTCTTGTCGACGCGCCGCCTCGACTATCTGCTCGGCCGGCTGCGCGCGATCCCGCACGTCGAGACGATCCGGATCGGCACGCGCCTGCCCGTCGTCTGCCCGATGCGGATCGACGGCGAGCTGACGAGCGCGCTGCGCAAGCACCACCCGCTGTTCATCAACACGCACTTCAACCACGCCAAGGAGCTGACACCCGAGGCGCGCGCGGGCTGCGAGCGGCTCGTCGACGCCGGCATCCCCGTCGGCAACCAGACCGTGCTCCTGCGCGGCGTGAACTCGAGCGTCCCGTCGCTGCGCGCGCTGATGCGCGGCCTGCTGCGCTCGCGCGTCAAGCCGTACTACCTGTTCCAGGGCGACACCGTGATCGGCACCGATCACCTGCGCACGCCGGTCGAGACCGCGCAGGAGCTGTACAAGGGGCTGCGCGGCTGGATGAACGGCATGGCCGTGCCGATGCTCGTGCTCGACGCACCCGGTGGCGGCGGCAAGGTGCCGATCGTGCCCGACTACATCGAGGAGCTCGACGAGGATCGCGTCATCGTGCGCACGTATCGCGGCACGCGCGTCGAGTATCCGCAGCCGCGCGAGCGCGATTGCGCGGTCGCGTACGACGCCGTCTACTTTGCCGGCGAGCCGACCGACGACGATCGCGAAGGCTCGCGGGACGACTGACGTGCGAGGCCCATCATGATCGCGGACCTCGCGCGCGAGCTGGGCTTCCACCGCGCCGCGATCGTCCCGATCGAGCCGCCGCGCCGCCACGAGCTGTACACGAGCTGGCTCGCGGCCGGCCACGCGGGCGAGATGGCGTACCTCGCGCAGCCCGAGCACGTCGCCCAGCGCGCCGACCTCCGCACGCTGCTCGACTCCGCGCGGTCGCTGATCGTCGTCGCGCTCGCCTACGACCGCCGCGATCCGCCGCTCGATCCCGATGCCCCGATCGCGCTGCGCGGCCGCATCGCCCGCTACGCCCGCGGCGAGGACTACCACCTCGTGATGCGCGACAAGCTCGTCGCGCTCGGCAACGCGCTCGCGGCCAAGCTCGGCCGTCCCGTCGCGACGCGCCCGTGCGTCGACTCGGCGCCCGTCCTCGAGCGCGAGTGGGCGGAGCGCGCCGGGCTCGGCTTCGTCGCGAAGAACACGATGCTGATCGCGCCGGGCCTCGGCAGCTACGTCGTGCTCGGCGAGCTGCTCGTCGATGTCGATCTTCCCGCCGACGCCGCGCCGCAGAAGCCGCGCTGCGGGTCGTGTCGCGCGTGCCTCGATGCGTGCCCGACCGGCGCGTTCGTCGACGCGTACCTGCTCGACGCGCGGCGCTGCATCTCGTACCTGACGATCGAGCACGAGGGCGTGATCCCGCGCGAGCTGCGCGCGCAGATGGGCACGTGGGTGTTCGGCTGCGACGTGTGCCAGGAGGTCTGCCCGTTCAACGCCGGCCCCGGCGACGATCCAGATCCGCTCCTGCGCCCGCGCACGACGGAGCACGCGCTTCCGGATCTGATCGCGCTCGCGCACAAGGGCGCGAACCAGCTGCGTCAGTTCGTCAAGCGAACGGCGCTGCGCCGCATTCCGCGCGAGATGCTGTTGCGCAACGTCGCCATCGCCCTCGGCAACACCGGCTCGCGCGATGCGATTCCTGCGCTCGCCGCGCTGCTTCGCGAGCCATCGCCGGTCGTCCGCGCACATGCGATCTGGGCGCTCAGGCAACTGCGCGCCGATGACATGGTCGCGTCGCACGTCGACGACGATCCGCTCGTGATCGCCGAAATGGCATAGCGGTCGCAGCGCGCATCGTCATGCGCGTTACAGCTCTTCTGTTCCTGGTAGGTTGCGCGGCGTCGGCGACGTCGAGCAGTGACGAGGCGCTCACCTGTGACATCGGAGCGCCGGGCTCGCTGCCCAGCGCGTGCGTGAAGGCGGGCTCTCCGACGTCGGTGTCGAGCGGAGCTACGATCGTTGCTGATGTCCGCGCGTATGGCGTGCACCTCACGAACGGTCGCGCATCGCTCCAGCTCGCGATCGCGCAGTCGGCGACGTACGACGTGTATCTCGGCAGCACCGCCGTTCCGCTGACGATCACGCGCGACGACGGAACGCCGATCAACAGCGGCTGTCAGTCGAGCATCGCGCCGACGGAGTGCTCGACGCTCCGGCACGTCACCAGCTACGCGCTCGATGCGGGCCACACGTACACGCTCGCGCTCGGCCCCGCGGCCTCGTACTCGTACGTGCGTCTGTTCGTGCAGTCGCGCATCGAGTCGCCGCCCGCGTGCACCAGCGGTCAGCTGACCGAGCAGGCGGCCGCGTGCACGGCGGCCGACGGCACCGCGACCCCGCTCGCCGCCGCGCCGATCACGGCGAGCTCGGTCCCCGCGATCGCGCTCGATCAGGTTTACCTGCTCGACCTGCCGAGCAGCGGCAACAGCACGTACGCTGGCGCGTTCGAGTACACGCCGGCCACCGCGGGTGTGTTCGAGCTGTATCTCGGCACGCCGAACATTCCGCGCCGCTCGCTGCTCGATCGCGGCGGACCGGCAAGCGAGGCGTGCTCGCAGTACCTGCCGTCGACGGAGTGCGGCAAGCTGCGTCGCGGCGTTCGCATCGCGCTGCAAGCGGGCCAGCACTATCGCTTCGAGCTCGGCCCGAACACCGGCTCGCGCTATGTCCGCATCGAGCTGCGCAAGGAGCCCGCGACGAGCACCGGCGGCGTGAAGCTGACGCTCGCGCAGGAGCTCGCGCTGCCGGCGTCGGGCGGATTCCCCGCGACCGCGGATCTCGACGGCGACGGCGCGCTCGACCTCGTGATCTCGCAAGCCGATGACGCCGGCGGCATCGCCAACATCACGGTCGCGAAGGGCTCGCCCACCGGATCGTTCGCGGTCAGCGGTCAGTTCCGCAGCTCGCTGCCGTGGCAGACGGTGATCGCCGACTTCAATCGCGACGGCATCCTCGACGTCGCAGGCCGCGCGTGGGACGGCCAGGGCCCGCTCGACGGCTCGCTGCTGACCGGCACCGGCAACCTCCAGTACACGCAATCGTACTGGGGCAGCGGCCGCGACTACTACATCTATCTCGCGGCCGCCGACTTCAACCAGGACGGCACGAAGGATCTCGTGTCGGCCTGGTACGACTCGCAGCTCGCGACGGGGCCCGGCGGCTTCGTGATCACCGAGATGCCGTCGCACACCGAGGTGCAGAACGAGCCGGCGTTCGGTCAGGATATGCTCCAGGCGATCGCGGGCGACTTCAACGGCGACGGCCACCAGGACGTTCTCGCCGCGAGCCGCTCGTCGAGCACGCTGAAGCTCTACCTCGGCAACGGCTCGGGGACGGTCGCCTACTCGCAGGACGTCGTGCTGCCCGGATCCGCGATCGCGCACGAGGAAGCGTTCGATCTCGATCGCGATGGCAAGAGCGACGTCGTCGCCGTTCACATGGACGGCAGCGTCACGATCTCGTACGGCACGACGCTCGGCTTCACGGCGCCGCAGGTGCTGCAGCTCGGGCAGGCGAACCGGTTCAGCTCCGGCATCGCGGCCGGTGACTTCGATCATGACGGCAAGCTCGATCTCGCGTTCGGCAACAGCGACGCGAGCGGCGACATCGCGATCTTCCTCGCGCGCAGCTCCGGCTTCCAGAACGGCGGCACGCTCGCGCCGAGCTCGGCGTCGCTCCAGCTGTGCGTCGGTGACTTCAACCGCGACGGCTTTGACGATCTCGCCGCCGGCACGATGAACGGCGCGGCGATCTTCCTGTCGACGCCCTAGTTCGGGAACTTCGCCGACGACACGTACGCCGCGACCGCCTTGATCTGCGCGTCGGTCAACGCGCCCTCGAACGCGGGCATCAGCTTGTTCTTGCTGCCGGTGCGAACCTGGTTCTCGACGAGCGCGGACGTGACGCGCGCGCGAAACTCCGCTGCGGTCAGGTCGCGCACGCCCAGGCGCTGGACCATCGCCTCGGTCGGTTTACCGGCGGGCCCATGACACGTCGCGCACACCGATGCAAAGACCTTGGGCCCGTCGGTCGCGCCGCCGGCGACGTCACTGCCGTTGCAGGCGACGAGCAGCAGCAACAGGGCGGCCTTCACCCCCGCGATGTGCCACCCGCGCGTGTTATCGTCAACGCATGGGACGGGTGACTCTCCTGCTGCTTTTCGTCGCGGCTTGCGGCGGACCGCAGGTGCCGCAAGGCAACGGCTACAAGATGGGCGACAAGGCCAAGCCCTGGAAGAAGGCCAAGACGCTCAAGTGGGACGACAAGGGCGAGGCGAAGGCCGAGGGCGACCTGTCGTATCCGGATTTTCGGCGCGCCGCGTGGTTCGCCGCGGATCTGCCGCAGAACGGCGAGCTCGACCTCCGGCTCGAGATCACGCCGCCGGGCGACGCCACGAACGATGACTTCGACCTCGCGATGGAGGTCCTCGATCCCGGCAACCGCGTGATCGCGAAGTCCGACCTCGAAGAGGCGGATGCGCACGAGCTCAACAAGACGAAGAACCTGCTCGACCTGCCGCCCGGGCACTACCTGATTCATCTGTACCTGCAGGGGCGGATGGACACGGCGGACTACGTGCTCAAGGCCGCGTTCAAGCCGGCGACCGCGAGCCAGGGCAAGAGCGATTTCCCGGCGGAGGTCGCGTTCTTGCCCGCGCTGCCGATGGTGCCGATCAGCGACGACACGCCGAAGAACTACAAGCCGCCGACGTCGACGGTCGTCGTGCACTCGACCCACCACACCGCGCCGCCGCCGCCCAAGAACGACAAGCCGGCGGCCCCCGTGCTGACCGCTCGCATCATCGGTGTGTCGGTCAGCGGCGGAGGCACGACGATCACGATCGGCCGCGGCACCGCGACCGGTGCGAAGGCGGGCATGCAGGGCAAGGTGAACGGGTTGTCCGGAGGAACGTTCACGATCGCCTCGTGTAACGAGCGCGCGTGCACGGCGACCGTGTCGGCGACGCCGGACCAGGTCAACCAGGCCGGCGCCGTCGTCCTGACTCCGTAGCCGCTTGTACCCGGGCCGCGATCGGACGTAACATCACACGCATGCTCGGGAAATCGGTGGGGGCGGTGGCCGTGTGCCTCGTCTTCGCAATCGCTTCGTGCGCGCGCAACGTCCCGCAGGACGTCGCGACGGGCCCGGATGGCAAGATCAAAGGCGCCAAGCCCATCGAGATGCAGAATGGCGAGGGCAAGGCGAATGGCATCGTCACGTATCCGGGCGGCGATCGCGTCGACTGGAAGGAAGTCGATCTGCCCGACAAGATCGTCGGCGTCCTCGATCTCAAGCTGCAGTGGCAGCCGCCGCGTCCGGGGTTGCAGCTCGCGTTCGATGTGTTCGACGAGTGGAACACGCCGATCGTCACGTCGAAGAAGGCGGGCAAGCACAGCCGGGCGCGCATTCGCACCGCGACCGTCGAGAACGCGAAGGGCAAGTACTTCATCCGCGTCTACGCGCCCGGTCGCGGCGATGCCGGCAAGTACAAGCTGACCGTCGACTTCAAGGAAGGCGCTGGCTCGTCGACCGTCGACTGGAAGACCGTCGAGATTCCGGATCCGCCGAAGCTCGCCGCGCTGCCCGAGGTCGTCGAGCCGTGCGACGACACGAACTTCGATCCCAAGAAGAACGAGTGCAAGTCGTTCTGCCCGGCCGCCGGCGCGCCGCCGAACTGGCCCGGCTGCAAGGGCAAGTGCCCCGATCCGCCCGACCCGACGAACCAGGCGTGCTGGGATAAGGTCTGCCCGAACCCGCCGACGATGAAGGCGAAGGCGTGCAAGATCTCCAATTTCCCGCCGTGCGCGCCGGATGCGCCGGACCCGGATAACCCGCGCTGCAACGTCAAGGCGAACCCGGTGACCGGCCGCATCGTCGAGAACAAGGTCTCCGGCAGCGACGTGCTGATCACGATCGCGGTCGGCAGCGACAACGGCGTCCAGAAGACGTGGAAGGGCGCCGTGCTGCAAGGCACGACCGACTCGCCGCTCGCCGGTGGTGAGGTCACGGTCATTCGCGTCGACAAGAAGGCGACGCTGGGGAAGGTCCACCTCAACATCGACCAGCTCGAGTCGAACTCGCGCGTGAAGCTGAGCCCTCCGTGAGCGAGCAGGACCCGTATCTCGGCAAGGTCATCGACGGCCGCTACGAGATCCAGCAGCGCGTCGGCGAAGGCGGCATGGGCGTCGTCTACAAGGCGCGCCAGATGTCGATCGACCGCATCATCGCGCTGAAGATGCTCAACCAGCAGATGCAGGGCGACCAGACGTGGGTCCAGCGCTTCTACAACGAGGCGAAGGCGTGCTCGCGCCTGCAGCATCCGAACACGATCCGCATGTTCGACTTCGGACAGACGCAAGAGGGCCGTCTGTTCATGACGATGGAGTTCCTCGACGGTCAGTCGCTGCGCGACGTGCTGCAGCGCGGGCCGATCGCACCGAACCGCGTGATCAAGATCCTGATCCAGTGCTGCGCGTCGCTCGCCGAGGCGCACTCGATCGGCATCATCCATCGCGACATCAAGCCCGATAACGTGTTCCTGCTGAACATGGCGGGCTCGCCCGACTTTGTGAAGCTGCTCGACTTCTCGGTCGCCAAGCTGCTCGAGGGCGATCGCATGAAGACGCAGGCGGGCGTCGTGTTCGGAACGCCGCAGTACATGTCGCCCGAGCAGGGCCGCGGCCTGCCGCTCGATGCGCGCAGCGATCTGTACGCGCTCGGCGTGCTCGCGTTCGAGATGCTCACCGGCAACGTCCCGTACAACGACGACAACCCGATGACGGTGATCCAGATGCACCTGCACGGCGCGGTGCCACCGATGCCGGACACGATCCCGTATCCCGTGCAGTCGGTCGTGCGGCGCGCGATGGAGAAGGATCCGGCGCGGCGCTACCAGAGCGCGGGCGAGATGATGCAGCACTGCCAGCAGGTGTTCGCCGAGCTCAACGCTGGCGGCGTCGCGATCGGTGGCGGCGGCGTGCCGAAGACGATGATCGCGCCGAACCCGCAGGCGATGATGGGCCAGCCCATGGGCGGCGGCATGCCGATGCAGCCGCAGGGCTTCCCGCCGCCGCAGCAGAGCGGGCTCGCGCAGCCGCAGGGCGGTGGCTATCAGGCGGCGGGCGCGCAGGCCAAGACGATGATCGCGCAGCAGAGCCCGTTCGCGGGCGGGATGCAGCCCGGAATGCAACCCGGCATGCAGCAGCCGGGCATGCAGCCGCCCGGCATGCAGCCGCCGCAGCAGCAAGGCTTCGTGCAGGCGTCCCCCGCGATGAAGACGATTGTCGCCGGCGTGTCTCCCGTGCTGCAGCAGCAGCCGGGCATGGGCGGCGGAATGCCGGGAATGATGCCGCCCGGGATGGCGCCGCAGGGCACGCCTGGCGGTGGATTCCCGCCGCAGAGCGGACCGCAGAAGACGGTGATGCTGCAGCCGAGCGAAGGCGTCGTGTCGGTCGCGCAGCGCGGTGGACCGATCGCGGCCGCGGCGGGCGCGCCGATGGTGACCGGTGCGATCGTGCAAGGCGCGTCGACGATGTTCTGGATCGTCTCGTTGCTCACCGGCGTGGCGGTCGGCGTGATCGCCTACGTGATCGTCTGCCAGATGTGATGCGAGACGCATGAGCACCGACGACGACGACAAGCGCGTGAAGGACATCCTCGACGCGGGGCAACTCGCGGACCTCGAGCGATGGTTCGGCTTGCCGTCGTTCGATCAGCTCGCCGAGGAAGGCAAGCAGGCGGCCGAGCCCGAGCTCGATCCCGACATGCTCGAGGTGCGCCGCAAGCGCGCGGCCGCGATCGCGGCGGTCGACCCGAAGCTGCTGTCGAGCATCCTGTTCCGCATCGAGGAGAACCCGGAGACGCTGCGGAAGTTCGAGGCCGTGATCGACGTCCGCGTCAAAGAGGACGTCGGCATGTTCGACGCGACGATGGTCGACAAGGGCTTCGCGATCGCCGAGCCGCGCGAGGTCGAGATCAGCGACGAGCTGAAGGACGACCTCAACGAGTGCACGCCGCAGGCGCTGCTGCGCGACCTCCATCGCCCCGAGACGTTCTTCGACAAGACGTTCGAGATCGTCGATGCCGCCGCCGAGCAGCGCCTCGATGTCGTCGCCGAGGTCGCGGAGGCGATGCGCACGAGCTGGACCCTGCCCCCGCTCAACATCGCGCCATGGAACGAGAGCCTGGCCGTGATCCGCGAGGCGCGCGTCGATCGCTATCGCTCGTGGGCGCACGTGCTCGACAAGCTGCCGAACCGGAGGGTCAGCGAATGACGGACCCGGCGCGAAGCGGCGGGGAGAGCGGACAATGACCGAGCCGCGGCAGATTCCCGTCGAGCGGTTCTTGCTCCGCGCGGTCGGCCGCACCGACGTCGGTGCGCAGCGCACGCAGAACGAAGACGCGATGTACTACGACGACTTCCTCGGCGTGTACGTCGTGTGCGACGGCATGGGCGGGCACGCGTCGGGGCAGGTCGCGTCGGACATCGCGATCCGCACGATCGTCCACTCGCTGAAGACCGGCGAGCCGGTGCCCGGCCCCGGCCAGGACTCGCTGGTCGCGGCGATGAAGGCCGCCAACGCGGCGGTGTTTCAGCGCTCGCTGAGCGACCCGGCCTGCCACGGCATGGGCACGACCGCGGTCGGTCTGCGCTTCGAAGAGAACATCGTGCACATCTGCCACTGCGGCGACTCGCGCGCGTACCTCCTGCGCCACGGCCAGCTCCAGCAGCTGACGCGCGACCACTCGCTGCGCAACCTCTATCAGGACCGCCCCGATCTGATCGGCACGCTCGGCCCCGCGACCTCGAACGTGATCATCCGCGCCGTCGGCCTCGATGCCTCGGTCGAGATCGAGCACAACACGATGCCGCCGGAGCACAACGACATCTTCCTGCTCTGCTGCGACGGCCTGTCGGACCTCGTCGACGACTGGATGATCCGCGAGATCATGACCTCGGGCGATTCGCTCGAGGTCGTCGCCGAGAACCTGATCCGCGCCGCGAACAACAACGGCGGCACCGACAACATCACCGTCGTCCTCGCGCAGACGTTCGTCGATCCGCTGTGGGTTCCCGCACACGCGTACGTCCAGCAGATGCAGCGCTACTGAGGATCGGGCTAGGCTCGCCCG
>JAFAOG010000079.1 GCA_019237945.1 Deltaproteobacteria bacterium
GCCTTGCCCGCGCACGTCACGCCCGAGAACGCGATGCGTGCCGTGTACGAGCCGGCCTTCGTCGGCTTGCCCGTCAGCACGCCGTCCTCGATCGACACGCCCGGCGGCAGCTCGCCCGACACGACGTGAGCGCCGGTGGTCGCCCAGCGCGCGTCGCGGCCGTTGTCGTAGCGGCACTGCGCGGTCGGCTGCGCGTACAGCTTCGCGCCGACCTTGCCCGTGCTCGCCGGATACGCGATCGAGAACCCCGCGTTGCCGCCTCCGCCCGCGTGCGCGCACGCCGCGACCAGCATGACCACCCAGATCCGCATCGACCGATCGTACGCCAGGCGCGCGGTTTACGCGAACAGCGTCGCCATCGTCGCGCGCGTGATCGTCACGTCGACGAGCTCGCCGACCGCGCCGACGCCCGCCGGCAGGATCACGGTCTTGAAGCCGTCGGTGCGGCCCATCAGCTGCGCCGGATCGCGCTTGCTCGGGCCGTGCACGAGGACGCGCTCGCGCCGCCCGACGTGCGCCGCGAACACCTCGCCGCTGATCTGCTCCTGCAGCGCGACGATCTCGGCGAGCCGCCGGGCCTTCGTCTCGGGCGACACGTCGTCGGGCAGCTTCTTCGCGGCGAACGTCAGGTCGCGCTCGGAGTAGGCGAACATGAACGCGCTGTCGAACCGGATCTCGCGCATGAGCGCGAGCGTCTGCGCGTGATCGTCGTCGGTCTCGCCGGAGAATCCGCTGAGGATGTCCGTCGAGAGTGCGATGTCGGGCACCGCCGCGCGCAGCCGACCGACGATCGCGTGGTAGTCGGCGACCGTGTAGCCGCGGCGCATGCGCTCGAGCACGACGTCGCTGCCCGACTGCACGGGCAGATGGATGTACTTGCAGACCTTCGGCTCCTCGGCGATCGCGGCGACGACGTCGTCGGTGAAGTCGACCGGATACGGCGACGTGAAGCGAATGCGCTCGAGCCCGTCGATCTTCGCGACCGCGCGGAGCAGCTGCGCGAACGTCACATCCTCGTAGACATACGAGTTGACGGTCTGGCCGAGCAGCATGACCTCGCGATAGCCGGCGTCGACGAGGTCGCGCACCTGGCGCAGCACTTCGCGCGGCGATGCACCGCGCTCGCGACCACGCGTGAACGGCACCACGCAGAACGTGCAGAACTTGTCGCACCCGCGCTGGATCGTGACGAAGCCGCTGATGCCGTCGCCGCCCTGCGCGCTCGACAGCCCTTCGTACGTCTCCGCCTTGTCGAGCTTGATGTCGACGAGCGGGTGCTGATGCTCGCTGCGCGCGGCCGCGAGCAGATCCGGCATGCGGCGATACGAGTCGGGGCCCGCGATCACGTCGACCGCGGGCGCGCGCTCGGCGAGCCCTTCCTTCAGGTGCTCGGCCATGCAGCCGACGATCGCGAGCACGGTCCCCGGCCGCTTGCGCTTGAGCGCACCGAGCTCGGCCGCGCGCGCGATCACGCGCTCCTCCGCCTTCTCGCGCACCGCGCATGTGTTGACGACGATGACATCCGCCTCGTCCGCCTTCGCCGCCGGCGCATATCCGGCATCGGCGAGCACGCTGCCGATCAGGTCGCTGTCGGCGACGTTCATCTGGCACCCGTACGTCTCGACGTACACGCGCGGCGCGCCAGGCGCGGCCACCGGACGCACCGGTGCCGCGCGCTTGCCGAGGGGAACCAGGCGCTCCGACATGGAGCCCGGGAGTTACCAGGCCCGGGCCGCCGCGTCCATCGCGTTCCGCGGTCACTCGGCATACGGCGCAAATGGCGATCCGCCGTCACTCGGCATACGGCGCAAACGGCGCCATCCGCGCGAGCTCCTCGGGCGTGTAGCCATCCGCAGTGCCGGCCGGCAACCTCGCGCGCACCCAGCCGATCATCATCGCGCGCGCCCGCGCGCCCGCGTCGTCGTCGGCGCAGTCGCTCCACAGCTCGTACACGGCCTGCCGCCGTGCGACAGGATCCGGCACGCGCGCCCACAGCTCCTCGAGCGCCTTCTGCATCAGCTCCGCGCTGCGCGCCGCCTGCTCCGCGCGAAACTTCTCGCCGCGCTCGATGCGCTCGGCGCGCGTGTCGTCGAGCAGCCGCGCCTTGCGCGACGAATACGGATCCGCATGGGCGAACCGGCGATACAGCCACGCCGTCAGATCCGCGCTGCCGCCATAGCTGATCGTGTTGTGCGACTGCTTCTTCGCGCGCTGCTCGGCTTCCGGCGCGAGCGGGTCGTCGCACATCGGATCGCCCCACGTATCGCAGTTGCCGGGCACCGCGTTCGCGAGTGGCGACAGCTCGGAGCGGTTGCCGTAGCGCGTCGCCGCGTACGGATCGCGATACCACTCCTGCAGCGCATCGCCGAGGTCCTTCAGGTCGTCCTTCACGTCGAGATGCGGGATCGGGACGTGCCAGTGCAGATCGATGTCCTGCTTGTCGTGGAAGTACGCCGTGCCATCCGGCTCGACGACGACGGTCGTCACGCGATCGCGAATGATCGCGCCGCCGCCGGACGCGCTCTCGAGCTTCCCCGACACGCGCGCCTTCGACGGCAGCTCCGGCCCACCCGCGGCGATGCGCTCGGCCGTGTCGGGGGCGAGTGCGAGATCGGCGCCGCGCATGTGGAGCAGGCCCGCGCCGCCATGACCGCCGGGGTTGGGCGCCTGGCGGGTTGTGATGCCTGGCTCGTGATTGGCCGGGCCGGGCTCGTGATTGGCCGGGCCGGGCTCGTGGTTGGCCGGGTGCGTCGTGCTGGCGAGCGCGTGCGCGGTGCCCGGCGAGAGGGACGCAGGCTCGTCGAGGATGACGACCTCCACGAGCGCGGGGGCCTCGACGAGCGCGGGGTCGGTGGGCGGTGGTGGCACGCGAACGTCCGCGCGCGACGGCGCACGCACCGGCTCGTGCGGCCACGGCACCAGCAGCGCGATCATCGCGCCGTGGAGCAGCGCCGATCCGACCAGCACGTCGGCTCGCACACCGATGAGACCGCGGCACGCCCGGATGGTTGCCTCGGTCGCCGGAAGGGTTGCCCCGGGCGAGGCGGGCGGGCGCGCAGCGATCGGGCCGATGGGCGGGCGCGCAGCCATCGGGCCGTGCGCTTCGGGCTACCATCGGGCCGTGCGCTTCGCGCTCCGCATCCTGGGCTGGCTCGTCGCCGTGCTGACGCTCGTGCTCGCGCTCGCGACGATCGGCGGCCGGCTCGGTGCGCTCGTCGGGCTGGCGGCGGCGGTCGCGGCGACGTTGTGGCAGTGGCTGTGGTTGCCTCGCTCCGCGCACGCGGCGTTCGTCGCCGGCCGGTTCGCGCTCGCGGCGCGGCGCTATCGCGTGCTCGGCTGGGTCGCGGGGACGGCGGTCCGCGAGCGCGCGGCGCTGCTGTCGCGGGCCGGGTGTGCGACCGCGATCGGCGAGTACGCGGCCGCGGAGGCGTTGCTCGCGACGCTCGACGCGACGTCGCTCGATGCAAGCGAGCGGGCGGTGTGGCTGAACAACCGCGCGTGTGCCGCGATCGAGCGCGATCCGCAGGCGGCGCTCGCGCTGATCGACGAGGCGAGCGCACTGCGGCCGGATGTACCGGCGCTGCAACACACGCGCGGCGTCGCGTTGCTGGCGGTGGGACGCGTCGACGACGCGATCGCCGTGCTCGATGGGATGCGCGCGGCCGGCGAGCTCCCGAAGGCGCTCGAGGCGCAGCGGTGCGCGGACCTGAGTCGCGCGTGGACGGCGAAGGGCGAGGCGGCGTATGCGGAGGACTATCGCCAGCGCGCGGCCGCGCACGGACGCTAGCGCCAGGACGCGCCGAGCTCGGCCTCGAAGATGTCGCACGCGAGCGAGACGCACTCGTTGCAGAGCGCGGTGCCGGCGCGACCGAGGAGCTTCTTGACCTGGGCTTCGCTCTTGTTGCACCAGGCGCAGACGTCGCCGGCGCGCGGGTGATCGGACGCGGAGGAGTGCGCTTCGAGCTGCTCCTGCGACGGCACCATGAACTCGCCGGTGTTGCCGAGCGAGAGGCCGCCGCCGAGCGTCTGGTGGCACGGGGCGCACACCATCACGAGCTCGCCGCCTTCGAGAGGCTGGCTGCAGATCGGGCACTGCACGGACCCAGGCTACTCCGGCGCGGGCAGCGTGACCACGACTTTGGTGCCCTTGCCGACCTCGGACTCGGCGTCGATGCGGCCGCCATGCTCGGCGACGATCGCGTAGCAGATCGCGAGGCCGAGGCCGGTGCCCTTGGGCTTGGTCGTGAAGAACGGGTCGAACATGCGGGCGAGGACGTCCTTCGCCATGCCCCACCCGTCGTCGGTGATCGTGATCGTGGCGGGCGCGCGGGCGACGACGCGCACGGTCTTCGCGCCGGCTTCGGCGGCGTTGCGGACGAGGTTCCACAGGACCTGGCGCAGCTTGGCGGGGTCGCCGTCGATGGCGAGAGGGCGATCGAGCTCGGCCTTGACCTCGACGGTAGCGAACGCGGCATCGGCGCGCGCGATGTGGAGGATCTCGTCTATCAGGGTGGCGAGGTCGAAGT
>JAFAOG010000446.1 GCA_019237945.1 Deltaproteobacteria bacterium
GCATCGAGACGGCGCTCGTCGACGAGGCGCGCGCACGCGGCCGCGTCTTCGATCTCGTCATCGAAGCCTCGGGCGCCGCCAGCGGCTTCGACCTCGCGCTCGATCTCCTCAGGCCGCAGGGGACGCTCGTGCTCAAGTCGACGTTCCACGGCACGACGCCGATCGATGCCGCGCGCGTCGTGGTCGACGAGATCACGATCGTCGGCTCGCGCTGCGGCCGGTTCGCGCCAGCGCTCGAGCGCCTCGGTCGTGTCGATCTCTCCGATCTGATCAGCGAGGTCCTTTCGCTCGATGCCGGCGCGGCCGCCCTCGCGCGCGCGGCGCAACCCGGCGTCCTCAAGGTGCTACTCCACCGGTAGGGTTCTGCCAGAAAACGTCGCATGGCACTCGCGATGCAATCTGATCCCTCCATAGAAGGAGGACCTTATGCTTCGCAAAGTTATGCTTCTCGCTCTCGTGACGTTCGGTGCAGCGGCGGGCTGTCGCGCTCACGCGGGCGCGCATGTCGGCTCGGTGGGCGCGGGCGCGGGCGTCGCGGCAGGCCACCGCTAGCCGGGCGCCCAGCAGGCGTGAGTACCGACGCAGATGCGGGCCGGTAGCGCGAGCCGCGCGATCGGACCCGCATCAATTCTTGCGGCATCGAAGATATGGACCTCGGAGCTGTCGCGCCGCGTGTCGCTGACGAACGTGACGAGCCAGCCGTCGTCCTCGGCAGTGGCGCCGGGGCGCGGTGCGATCGGCGCCTCGCTGGGATAGACGCCGTCGGGATAGCGAAACACCTGCTCGCGGCCGGTCTCGAGGTCCATGCGCACGAGGCCGTCGAACAGGAACCATCCCGGCTTCGCGGTCATCGACCACGCATAGCGATGGCGGCGACCGGCGGCGCGATAGGCGATCGACGGGAACTCGCTGACGCGGTCGAACAGCGGCTCCTCCGTGCAGCGGCCAGTCGCGAGATCGAGCCGCCAGCGATACGGATGCGCCTGCAGCCGCGATAGATCGAGCATCGCGTGCAGCGCGGCGTACGGCCCGAGCGCGGGATCGGGCTTCGGCAGCGGATCGCGCTGGAAGTAGCCGTCGAGCACGATCGTCGAGCCGTCCTCGAACGCGTTGATCCAGTGCAGCACGTACGTCGGCGCCGCTTCGAACCAGCGCGGGGCACCGCCGCTGCGCGGCACGACCGCGAATCGCGTCGGCAGATCGGGGCGCCAGCGCGGCCGGTACACACCCTGCGCGAGCAGCGCGGGATCCCAGAACAGCGGCAGGTCGTTGAGCACGACGTGGTTCTCGGTGAACGCGATGTCATGCGGCAGGCGAGGGCCGGGCAGCTCCATCGACTCCTCGAGCGTGCGGCGCCCGTTCGCGTCCACGATGCCCCACCACAGATGCGGGGCCTCGGTTCCATAGCCGAAGTAGATCAGCTCGTCGCGATACGGATCCAGCTTGGTGTGCGCCGACACGCCGCGCGCCGGAGCCCACGCGGCCGTTCCGCGCGACTCGAGCGTCTCCGGCGCGAGCTCGTAGACCTCGCCGCACTGATAGAACGTCGTGTACGCGCGGCCCGCGTGCACGATCACGTCCGTCGACGACGCGTCCTTCATGCGGCCGCGCGCGCCCCAGCCGTCGCGCAGCGACTTCGCCGGCGACTCGATGATGCCGGCCCACTGCGGCGTCCCCGCTTCGAGCTCGGCGGCGAGCCCACGCGTGCGCACGAACCGGTTGCGATAATCGGCGCGCCCGTTCGCGAACCGCACCGCGTGCACCATGCCGTCGCCGTCGAACGGGTGATAACGCCCCAGCGACGGCATCACCGGATTCTCCGTGTTGCGCAGGTAGCTGCCGGAGAGCGCTTCGGGAATCGCGCCTTCGATCACGTCGAGGTCGAACGCGTCGTACTCGACAAACGTCGGCTGCCACGCCCCGGTGCGGTACGGGTGATCGTCGTCGGCGGGCAGCCGGTTGGGAAGCCGGCCACGCTCGTGTACCTGCATCGCGTGAGCGTATCAGGGCCGCGTCTTCGCGAGCCATGCCTCGAGCTCGCCGAGTCGCACGTCGACCTCGGCCGTGCCCGCCGCATACCGCGCACGCGTGTCGTCGACGAGGAACTGCAACGCCGCCCGGTCGTGCAGCTCGCGACCGCGCCGCGTGACGTACGGCTCGATGCCGAGCAGGCTCGCGGGACTTGGCTGCCACGACGGGCCCGGCGGCACCTCCTGCGTGAACGGCGGCAGGCCGAGCTCGTCGTTCGCCAGCTCCGCGATGCGCAGCTCGCTCTCCCAGCCTGGCAGGTTGCCGCGCAGCTCCTGCTTCACGTGCGCGAGCCGCAACACGAGCGCGGCCACGTGCGGGCGCTCCTGCGCGACGTTCGCCTGCAGACGCGCGCGCAGATCCGCGAGGTCATCGCGGTGCGAGCACGCAACGAACAACGCGAGGATCACATGGTGGCGACGGCGCATTCGACATCCACGTTCGTGCCGGGTGCCGGCGGCTGTGCGCGCACGATGTTGAGCTCGTATCCGGTGTCGGGCGACGGGCACGTCGTCGTGTTCTTGTCGATCCAGTAGCAAGGGCGCGGGCCGCCGGGCGTCGGCGTTGTCGCGTCCTGCATCGGGCAGCGCACGATCGGCTGCGGCGTCGTGTTCGCGCCGGTGACATCGTTGACGTCGCAGTCGAGCTGCGTGCCGGGGTTGTTCGGATCGACATCCGTCGGATCGACCGGGCCTTCGAGGCACGGGCTGATCGCGTTGAACAGCGTGTGGCCGATGTCGGTGAGCGCCGCCGAGTAGTCGCTCTGGCACACCGAGTAGAACCGGCCGCGCGATCCGAAGCTCGACAAGAAGCTTGCGAGGCGCACGCCGGGCCGGCCGACCGCCGGGTTGCCGTTGATCGTCGCCGAGCACGAAGGCAACAGCGCGAGCTGCTGCGTGTTGTTGTTGAGCGTCAGCGCACCGGTGGAGACGCTCGTCGCGGAGCTCGCGGTCTGGGGCGGATTGTCGTTCGTCATCAAGCCCGGCGGAGGCGCCGCGATCACCGCGACGACGAGCTGCGCCGGATCCTTCACCGAGCTCAGGAACGACGCGTAGTACGCGGGATCCTGCAGATACGAATCCGTACGCGGCTTGCAGTTCGCGTAGGTCCCGGGCGCGCTGTTCGAGATCGGCGTGTCGCAGTTGTAGGCGAACAGCGGCTGAACGCGGAAGTCGTTGTGCCCGCCGACGTTCGCATCCGCGAGCGAGAACACCGACGCATCTTTCACCGATGCATCGTCCTCGTCGGTGAGGAAGATGATGGCGAGATATGCCCCGTCGCGCACGAAGCCGGCGTTGGCGGTGTTGCTGCTGTCGAGCGCGCGCTTCATCGCCTCGAGCTGGGCCTCGAAGCCGCAGCCATTTGCCCCGACTTGCGCGATGCACGACAGCACCTGATCGAGCGTGCCGCTGTAGTTCGTCTGGCGCGTATTGCCCACCGTCTTGATGTCCGTGATGAACCGCCCGTTCGGGGGCATGCAGCCCGGAACGCGTGCGGTGTTCTGCAACAGGCCATTGTCTCCGGGGTCGGGGCTGGGGCATCCGGCGCCACCGCCGCTCGAGAATCCCTGCGCGCCGATGTCGACCGTCGTATCGATCACGCCGATGTGGAGATTTGGTCTGCCCGTCGGAAACGCGTCGAGCGCTTGTACGAACTTCGGGAAGTTCTGCGCGAACACCGTCTGCTTGTCGAGCGTCGACGCCGAGTTGTCGATCACGAACAGCACATCGATGTCGGCGCTGACCGGAATCTTCTTGATGACAGCGCCGCCCTGCGTGGGCGTCACGGTCGACAGCGAACGATCGGGACAGCCCGCAAGTACAGACAAGGCGACGACGAGCAACTGCGCGCGCATGGTTCCTCCGGTCAGCAAGTGTCCCGAGGGGCGCCAGTCCGTCACGAAAACCGACGAATGGGGAGGTTCGCCTCTAGTGGCGGCGGTGGTACGTGCCCATCAACGTCGCGTCGGCGAGCACGTGGCCGCGCATCGCGAACTCGAGCTCGCGCTTCGACGGCCGGTCGATGTCGAGCGTGCGATCGATCGCGAACAGGCGGAACACGTAGCGGTGCGTGCCTTTCGGCGGCGACGGACCGTTCCACGACGCGTTCTGCCAGTCGTTCATGCCGATGTGACCGTGGCGCAGCATGCGCACGTCTTCCGGCAAGCCGTCGATGCTCGGCGGGATGTCGCTGACGACCCAGTGGACCCACGGCGTGTGCGCGGGCGCGGCGGGGTCCGGCGCATCGGGATCCTCGACGACAAGTGCGAGGCTGTGCGTGCCGGGCGGAATGCCGGACCAGGCGAGCGGCGGCGAGATGTCGAGCCCCTCGACCGTGTACTTCATCGGAATCGGATCTCCGTCGTGAAATGCCTTGGAGGTGAGCCGCATGAAATCGGTGCGTGCATCACGCGTACCGAGCGTGGCATGGCGGTTGCTGCGAACGAGGTTCGCCGCAAGGCGGGAGGTTGCCGTGAATCGCATCTGTCACCTGCTCGAGTACAAGGGCCATCAGGTCGAAACGATCGACGCGAGCGCCAGCGTTGCCGAGGCTGTCGCGCGCATGAACGCCCGGCACATCGGATCGATCGTCGTCACGCGCGGCGACGTGCTCGCCGGGATCCTGACGGAACGCGATGTGTTAACGCGCATCGTCGCCAACGGCCACGACCCGCGCGCCGTCGAGGTCTGCGAGGTGATGACGACCGAGCTCGTCACCGTCGAGCTCGAGACGCCGATCGCGATGGCGATGCGTCTGGTGACCGAGCGGCGGTGCCGGCACTTGCCGGTCGTCGACGGGCATCGCCTACTTGGCCTGGTGTCGGGCGGCGATCTGACGGCGTGGCTGCTGCGCGACCAAGAGCGCACGATCTACGACCTCCACGACTTCATCACGCACTAGATGCGCAGGCTACGCGGCCGCTCGCATCGCACGCGGAAAGCGGATCTGGATCACGGTCCCGTTGTCGAGCCCGATCGCGATGTCGCCCGCGAGCTGTTGCGTGAGCGTGCGCGCGATCTGCAGGCCGAACGTCGCTGTGCCCTCGACCGCCTCGATCGGGATCCCGCTGCCGTCGTCGCGAACCTCGAGCAGCACCTCGCCGCCGGGCGCCGAGAGCGTGATCGCGAGGTGGCCGATCGTGCGGTCGATGAACGCGTGGCGCAGCGCATTCGTGACGAGCTCGGTGACGATCAGGCCGCACGTGATCGCGCGGTCGATATCGAGTTGCAGGCGGTCGCCGTCGACCGTCGCCGCGACGTTGATCGCCTCGCTCTGGTAGCTGCGCAGCAGCGAGTCGACGACGGTCTGCAGGTAGTCGAGGAACTCGATGTGCGAGAAGTCCTTGGATCGATATAGCAGCTGATGGACGAGCGCCATCGACTGGATCCGGCTCTGGCTCTCCGCGAGCGCGTGGCGCGCGGCGGCGCTCGGCAGCCGCTCGACCTGGAGGTGGAGCAGGCTCGAGATCACCTGGAGGTTATTCTTGACGCGATGGTGGATCTCGCCGAGCAGCACGTCCTTCTCGCGCAGCGACTGCCGCACCTGTTCGTTCGCCTGGATGAGGTCGGCGGTGCGCTCGAACACCTGCAGCTCGAGCATCTCGCGCGAGTGGCGGCGCTCGGCCTCCGCATTGACTTCGATCGAGACGTCGCGGACGAAGCCGGTGAACAGCGTCTCGTCGTGCGCCAGGACGCGCGTGATCGCGATCTCCGCGGGAAACTCCTCGCCGTCGGCACGCAGCAGGACGTAGCGGACGCGCCGGTCGCGCCATCCGTCGGCGGGGCTCGCGGCATGCTCCGCCAGCTCCGTGCGCACTCGCTCGCGCGCGAGCCGCGGGACCAGGAGCTCGATCGCGTCGCGGCCAATGGCTTGCTCGGCGGGGATCCCGAACAGCGCGAACGCGGCCGGGTTGTACTCGATGATGCGCCCGGTGACGTCGACGCTGACGATCGCGTCGAGCGCGGCATCCTGGATCGCCGCCTTGCGGGCGACCGCACGCTTGAGCTCTGTCGTCAGCACGCCGAGCAGCAGCGTCATCAGCGCCGTGACGCCGATGATCGTCACCA
Source organism: Deltaproteobacteria bacterium (assembly GCA_019237945.1). GTDB lineage: Bacteria > Myxococcota_A > Polyangia > Haliangiales > Haliangiaceae > JABFXX01. Next base: position 6,096 of record JAFAOG010000446.1, read on the forward strand.
CGAAGACGGCCGTCACGGCACCACCCGTGGCAGCTCGAATGCGAACGTCGTCCCGACCCCGACCGTCGATTCGACCGTCAGCTCGCTGCCATGCTCGCGCAAGATGCCCTGGGCGATGTAGAGCCCGAGCCCGTTGCCGTCGCTCGCCGGGCGCGGTGCCTGCCAGAACTGCTCGAACAGGTGCGGCAGCTGATGTGGCGGGATGCCGATGCCGGTATCGCTCACCGCGATCCGCACGAGCTCCCCGCGCCGCTCGTACGAGACGCGCACGACACCCGACGGCGCCGTGAACCGCAGCGCATTCGACACGAGATTCACGAGCACCTGGAAGATCCGATCGCGGTCACACAGCACGTGCAGGCCGTCGTCGAGGCCCAGCTCGACGAGATCGATGCCGCGACGAGCCGCGGTGCCATGGAACATCTCGCTCACCTCGCCAACGAGCTCGCCGACGTCGTGTGTTGCCGTCGCGAGCGTCAGCTTGCCGGCGTTGACCGCGCTCGCGTCGAGCAGGTCGCCGATCAGCCGGTTCATGCGGCCCGCGACGCTGAGGATCGAGTGGCCGAGCTTCGCGACGCCGGGGCGCCGCACGAGCGCCTGCGCGCGCAGCATGATCGTCGACAGCGGGCCGCGGAGGTCATGAGAGACGATCGCGAGCACGTCATCGCGCATTCGCACCGCGCGCTCGGCACGGCGATAGAGCAGGGCGTTGTCGAGCGCCATCGCGAGCCGGTGCGCGACGTCCTCGAGCATCGCGCCATCGCCGATGCTACCGACGATCGTCAGCGTGCCGAGCGTGACGTTGCGTGCGACGAGCGGCAGCATCGTCTCGTCGAGCGGCGGTGCATCGCGATCGGGGTGACGATAGGTGAATTCCGGAAGCCCGTCGGCGGTCTCGTACAGGCGCAGCGAGCACCAGTCCGCGTAGCGAGGCACGAGCAGCTCGGCGATCGCGTGCGCGACGTGGCGGTAGTCGAGCGACTCGGCGAGCCGTGCGCTCGCCTCGGAGAGGAACCGCTGGAGCTGCTGCTGCTCGGCGCGCTGGCGATCGGAGCTGTGGCGCTGGAGCGCCATGTCGATCGTGACCTTGAGCTCGCGATCCTGAAACGGCTTGAGCAAGTACCCGTAGGGCTCCGTCTGACGTGCACGTTCGACCGTCGGGGTATCTGCGTATGCGGTCAGGTAGATCACGGGCACGTCGGTGTAGGCGTGCATCGCGCGCGTTGCCTCGATGCCGTCGAGCGCGCCGCGCAGCTTGATATCCATCAGCACGAGGTCGAACCGACGCTCGCCGGTCTTTCTCAGCGCCTCGGAGCCCGAGAATGCGACCTCCGCGGCGAAGCCCATCCGCGCGAGACGAAGCTGGATATCGAGCGCGACGAGGTGCTCGTCCTCGACGACCAGCACGCGTGTGCCCGTGATCGGCGCGGCGTGCAGATCATCGGTCGAATGTGTCCACGCCAGCGAGTCCGTCACGGGGTGCACCATGGCGTGGACGTTCGTGCATCATCGAGTCCAGCAGCGTGCGTTGCGTAGAACGCGCAACGTTGTCGACGGAAGCGGCGTCACTTCCGCACGGTGCGATCGCACACGATGTGCCCGTGCACGACGCTTCGGCGAGCGCAGTGCAGCGCGCTACTCGGTGTCACGCAATGGGTGCGCGCGAAGCGTTGCAATGCGCGCGTACACGTTCTCGACGCGACGCTGCCCAACCTGCGATCCGACGCGCGACGCATGATGATGCGCGGCGCGTGCAGCTTCTGCCGCCTTGCGCGCGTCGCCGATGTGCCCGTAGATCGCAGCGAGCGTCACGTGCACGCACCATAGCGACGACACGATGCGGCCCGATGCGACCGCCATGTCGAGCAGCTCCACGGCCATCTCGAGCTCGCTGGCGGCGTCCTGCGCGCGGTGGGCATCGAGCAGCGCGCGTGCGAGGCCGAGGAACGCGTCGATCGTCGCGTCATCGTTGCGATGGCCGATCGCGTCGGCGATGCGGTCGCGCAGCGAGTCCACCGGCGTGGCGACGAGCATCGCGGCCGTGCGGCCGGTGCCGCGGGCGATGCGCTGGGCCACCGTCGCTCGCAGCGCGGCCCCGAGCTCGCCGGCATCGCGCGCGCGAACTTCCGGGCGCTTGTCGAGCATCGTCAGGATCAGGTTGTCCAGCGCGGGCGGAATCTCCGCGGAAGGCACGACCCGCGACGGCGGCATCACCGGGTCGCGCAGGTGTGCGGCGAGCACGTCGGTGCTGGTGGCACGCGAGAACGGCGTCGCGCCGGTCAGCAGCTCGTACAGGATGACGCCGGTGCCGTAGACGTCGGTGCCGACGCACGGGTGGCCGCCGCGAATGACCTCGGGCGCCATGTATTCCGGCGTACCGTAAACGACGTCGGAGCGAGGCTGCACGCGGCACGGATCGGCGGCGAGGCCGAAGTCGAACAGCCGCACGACCGGTCCCTCCTCGCGAGGCGCCTCGAGCAGCACGTTGTCGCTCTTGACGTCTCCGTGAACGAATCCCGCGGCATGCGTCACCGCGAGTGCATCGAGGATCTGGGCTGCGATCTCGACCGCCCGCGTGACGTCGAACGGGCCTTGCTGCGCGACGGCGCGTCCGAGCGGGATGCCGTCGACGCGCTCCATCACGAGGAACGGCGCGCCTTCCCACTGGCCGTACTCGATGATCGAGACGATGTTGCGGTGCCACAGCTGACCGGCGACGAACGCCTCGCGTTGAAACCGCGCATGCAGTGCGGGCAGCGATGCGAGCTCCGGCAGCGGCAGCTTCACCGCGACGCGGCGCTGCAGCGAGGTCTGCATCGCGCCGTAGACGACTCCCATCCCGCCCATCCCCAGCACGTCGTCGAGTACGTAGTTGCCCGCAACCACTTCTCCCCGGCGCCTGTGGAGATATTCACGCATAGCGGACCCTCAAAGCATGGGGCGTGCCGCGACTACGTTGCTTCGGCGGTGATCGCGCGCTGGATCGCGGGCGGCAGCCGTACCGTGAACGTCGCGCCGCGGCCGGCGCCTGCGCTGCGCGCGGTCAGCTCGCCGTCATGCAGTGCGACGATCTCGCGTGCGATCGCGAGCCCGAGGCCGAGCCCGCCGCGCGGCGCCGATGCGCTCTGCGCGAATGCCTCGAACACGTGCGGCAACAGATCGGCCGTGATGCCGATGCCCGTGTCGCCGACCTCGACGACGAGCCAGCTGTGCTCGCGGCGCATGTCGATCGTGATCGCGCCACCGGCGGGCGTGAACTTGACGGCGTTCGTCAGCAAGTTCTCGAACACCTGGACCAGCCGCGTCGTGTCGCCGCGCACCTTGCCGAGCCGCTCGTGGGCGCGCGTGCTGAGCGCGACGGGCTTGGCGGCCGCGGCCGGCGCGACCGCTTCGATCGCGGCGGCGAGCACCTCGTCGAGCGAGATCCGCTCGCGGTCGATGTGCAGCTTGCCGCTCGAGGCGCGCGAGATGTCGAGCAGGTCGGCGACGAGGCGCGACTGGGCGACGGCGCTGGCGCGGATCGCGTCGAGCGCGCGCAACCGCAGCTGCGGATCGTCGGCGTGGCCTCGCAGCAGCTGCTCCCACATCAGCAGCGTTGCGACCGGCGTGCGCAGCTCGTGGGAGACCATCGCGAGCAGACGGTGCTGATCGTCGACCTCGCGCGTGTACGCGATCGCGACCGCCGTGCGCTTCGCGCCGGGGGCGGCGACGACCTCGGCCGTGCGGGCGCCGGTGTCGGTCGGCCTGCGATACGCGACCGCGCCGAGCCGCATGGGAGCCGCGGCCGCGAGCGACGCATCGATCAGCGCGCGGACCTCGGGCGGCACCGCGCCGCCGAACAGCTCGCGCCAGCCGTCCGACAAGACGAGTGGCTCGCGCTCCGTGAACGCGGCGAGCGCGATCGGAGAACGGGCGAGCTCGTCCTCGATCCGGGCGCGCATCGGACGGTCCGCATCGCGCCACTGATCGAGCAGCAAGCTCGTCGCGCTTCCGACCCAGGCGAGGTCGGCTCGCGCGGTCACTCCGAGAGCGCTCCTTCACGCGCGGCGACCCGGATCATCGCGATCAGCGACGTCGCGGCGAGCTTGCGCATGATGCGGAGCCGGTGTGTCTCGACGGTGCGACGCGAGATGAACAGCTGCGTGCCGATCTGTTCGTTCGTGTTGCCGTGGATCAGCAGGTTGAAGATCTCGCGCTCGCGACGCGTCAGACGCTCGAGCGGGCGATCGGGCGAGGCCTTGCTCATCGCGAGGATCGTCTCGCGCGGCGCCTGCGGCGGCAGATAGGCATGCCCCGACAGCACGCTGCGGACCGCGCCGAGGATCTCGTCGGGACTCTGGGTCTTCGTCGCGTAGCCGGACGCGCCGGCGCGCAGCATCGCCGAGATCATCGCCGGTTCGTCGAGGACGGACAGCGCGAGGATCTTGAGCGACGGCTTGAGGTCGAACAGGTCGTTCGCGAGCGACACGCCGTTCGTTCTCGGCATGAGCACATCGAGGATCGCGAGATCGACGGGCTGCGTGCGGATGATGTCGACGGCCTCCGCCGCCGAACCGACCTCGGCCACTACCTCGAGGTCGGGCTCGCGATGAATCGCAAGCGCCAGCCCGGCGCGAAACAACGGATGATCATCGACGACCAGGATTTGAGATTTCAACACCGCCACCATGCATCACCGCAGTCATCATCTCGCTCCGTACCACGGAGGCAAGAAGTTTCAGCGGGTAGAGAATTTGCCCGTAGGACTGTCTTCACCCGTGAAGGAATCGAGCAGACGTAGAAAACTCCGCAACTCGAGGGGCTTCGCGACATAGGTACAGCCGTACTCGCGAACCGCCTTCGAGATCCGTGGATCGGACTCGGGGAGACCCGAGACGAGCGCGGTCGGCGCGGCGAGATGCCTCGTGCGCAGCGGCTCGAGGACATCGATCGCGTGGCTCCTTCGCAGCATCGCATCGAGCACGATGATGTCGGGGCGGTATTCCTCGGCGAGGACGAGCGCATCGCGCGGCGTGGTCGCCGTGATCGCCTCGAAGCCCTCCATGCGCAGGATCTCGGCGAGCGGCGAGGCATGCTGTGTGTCGTCGTCGACGATCAGCACGACCGGTGCGCGCCGCTTGCGCGAGGGCAGGTCGATGAAGAACCGCGAGCCGACGCCGCGCACGCTCTCGACGCCAAGCTTGCCTCCGTGCGCCTCGACGATCTTGCGGCTGACGTAGAGGCCGAGGCCGCTGCCGCGCGCGGCGGTGGAGCCGCGGCGGTACTTGTCGAACAGCCGCGCGAGCTCGTCGCGGGCGATGCCGGGCCCCGCATCGATCACCGAGATGCAGACGCCGTTGGGACCGCGGGTGAGCCGCACGACGATGCCCGCCGCCGGCGAGGTGTGCTTGATCGCGTTGTCGATCAGGTTCGCCACGACACGTTCGAGGCGCGGTCCATCGCACTCGAGCACGAGGCGCGGCGCCTCGAGCTGGACGCGATGCCGTTCGCAGCTCGGCACGATGCGCTCGATCACGTCCTCGAGCAGGTGGCGCATCTCGACGGGCCGCGGGTCGATCACGAGCCGTCCCGCATCGGCGGTGCAAAGATCGAGCAGCTCCTGGACGAGATGATCCATGTACGCGACGTTGCGCTCGATGCGATCGAGCTGCAGCGTCGGCGCATCTGCGGACTCCCAGCGTTCCGCGGCGAGCTGCGCCTCCAGCGAGATCACCGACAGCGGCGTCTTGAGGTCGTGCACGATCTCCGCGATATCGATGTCCGCAATGGTCGTCGCCGTCGCCGTTCTCGCGACGATCATCGTCGTGCGTTCATCGAGCGCGATCAGCTCGAGCTCGACGGCAATGCGTGAGCCGTCGCGGCGGTGCGCCATCACGCCTGCGCTTGCGGGCACGAAGCGAACGCCGCGTGGAGTCGCGCCTGCGACGACGGGCTCGGCATCGGCGACGAGCACCGACGCGATCGGCGTTCCGACGATGTCGTCGTCGCGATCGATCAGCAGGCGCGCGACGCGGTTGGTCACGAGGATCGCGCCGCGATCGTCGACGACGAACACCGCGCCCGACGTTGCTTCGAGATCGAGCTCGCCTTCCCACGCCGCGCTGCCGACGGGCCACGGATCGTGCAACCGGATCGGCAGCTGCTCGATCGTGCCGCGCGCCAACCGCAACTGCTCCTCGAGGTTCTGGACTTCGACGAGCTCACCTTGCTCCCCGCCGCCTTCGAAGTCAGGGTCCATACTCCTTCATCCCTCGCCGAAGACCAGTTGACCATCCGCAGTTTTACGCAATTCGGACGAGTGCGTTATGCGTGAAAAAGTCCGTCATTCGTCGACGCGCGGCGACTGCAGTCGGTTCGCGATCCGATCGTCGTTTGCGCGCAGTGCGCTGGCGCGCGGCCTGCAGCGAGTCCCGCCTCATGCACCCGTACATCGAGATCACGTTTACCGACGCGAACCGCGACCGCGGGCTCGAAGGCGCGATTCATCGCTGGGTCGCGCGCGTCGAAGGAATGGGATTCGACGTCAAAGGCGCGAGCGTCACGGTCGAACCACAGGGCCGCAACACACTCTCTGTACAAGTTGCTCTGATGTTGAGCAGCGGCACGCTCGCGACCGGGACGAGTCGCCACGTCGAGCCGTTCGTCGCGATCTCCGATGCGTTCCGGGTCGCGAGCCGCGCATTGTTACAGCGAGGTTCCCGTCCGCCGATGGCGTAGTCGCGGCTAGCGGCGCGCGAGCATGCCGCGCGTGGCGGTGCCGCCGAGCTCGAGGACGATCTGCGCGCCACGCCCGTCCGCACGCTCCAGCGTGATCGTGCCGCGATGTGCCTCGACGACCTTGCGGATCGTGCTCAGCGCCGCGCCGATGCCGGTGCGCGGGGGCTCGCCGCCGAACGCCCGGCTTGCTTCCTCGGTGAGCTCGCCGAGGTCACTCGCGACGAGCTGGAACCGCGCGCGTTGTGGCGGGCCGTCGAGGCGCACGACGATCGGAGCATCGCGGGGGGCATGATCGAGCGCCCCACGGAGCAGCGTCTCGAGCGCGTGCATCAGGCGCGGCGCATCGGCCATCACGGTCCCGCGGTAGCGAAGGTCCGTCTGCAAGCGCGCACGTTCGGTCGCGAGCAGCGATCCGTCGAGCACGTCGCCGGCGAGCTTGCCGAGCTCGATCGGCTCGAGCTGCAGCTCCAGCTCGCCTCGCATGATCGACGCCGAATCGATCAACGCGCGCAGCTCGCGATCCGCATCGCGCGCATTCTCGACGATGCGTTCGAGCAGATAGCGAGCCGATGCCGGCAGGTCCGCGCCGAGCCGCTCCGCGTCGACGGCGATCGCCAACAGACGCCTGCGGACATCCGCACCGACGAGGCACGTTGGATCCAGCGCGACATTTTCCCGAGTCCCCTTGGCGAACCCCATGCTCACCCCCTCGATTTGTATCTACGCCTTTGAGGCGTACCCCGGAAGAGGGAATTGCGAAGCGGATGCGTTTCGTACGGGAGTGGGTCCGCATTCCGTGCCGCCGTTTGCGGTAGTGTTCGCGCGTGCGGATCGCCTCGCTCCTTGTTCTCGCTGCGTGTGGCACCGAGCTGCCGCCGCCTCCGGACGTCAGTGGTTATCCCGAGCTCCCCTCGGATCCGCAGCGCGCGGGCGATCCGGCGAAGGGCTACGACTATCTCGTCAACGGCGGCTACATCACGTGTGGAATTCCGCGCTCGGCGTACGACCAGGTCGTTGGTCCGGCCGATCCAGGAATTTCGGGGCGCACCGGGGCGAACGCGTCGCTGCCGTATGACTTCAGTGCGGCGATGTCGAAGGAAGGGGTGCCGGTCGTCTCCGCGAACTGCCTGACGTGCCACGCGGGCAGCATCAACGGACAGCTCGTCGTCGGGCTCGGCGCCGCCGATCGCAACTTCACGAGCGATCAGATGGCGAGCTACGTCGATGCCGCCGGCTCGATCATCACCGATCCGACGGAGAAGGCCGAGTGGCAGCGCTTCGACGACCGCATCCACGCGATCGCGCCGTACACGAAGACGCTGACGATCGGCGTCAACTCGGCCGACTCGCTGACGGCGGCGCTGATGGCGCATCGCGATCCGGCGACGCTCGCGTGGCTCGATCAACCGCGCCTCGATGCCCCGATGATCGTCGCGCCCGTCGACGTGCCGCCGTGGTGGCGCATGCAGAAGAAGCACGTGATGTTCTACACGGCGGCCGGTCGCGGCGATCACGCGCGCATCGAGATGGCGGCGTCGCTGCTGTGCACGGACTCGGTTGACGAGGCGCGTGCGATCGATGCCGCGTTCGTCGATGTGCGCGCGTGGATCGAGACGCTGCAGGCGCCGAAGTGGCCGTTCGCGATCGATCAGGCGCTCGCCGCGCGCGGCAAGCCGGTGTTCGAAAAGACGTGCTCGCGCTGCCACGGCACCTACGGCGATAGCCCGACGTATCCGAATCTGCTGATCCCGGTCGACGTCGTCGCGACCGATCCGTTGCTCGCGACGGGCACCGCCGAGTTCTCGCCGGACTTCGTGCAGTGGTTCGCGCAGAGCTTCTGGGGCGAGACGTCGCACCTCGATCCGCAGCCGGGGTACGTCGCGCCGCCGCTCGACGGCATCTGGGCGACCGCGCCGTTCTTCCACAACGGGAGCGTGCCGACGCTCGAGGGCGTCCTCGATTCGAGCAAGCGGCCGACGTACTGGGTGCGCACCTCGTACGACTCGACCGACTTCGATCCGGTGGCGGTCGGCTGGAACTTCACGGCGATCACGCATGGTCAGGCGATGGAGCCGACCCAGACGGCACGTGTGAAGATCTACGACACGACGCTCGACGGGTATCACAATACGGGACATCCGTTCGGCGACGCCCTGTCGTCAGATGATCGTCGCGCCGTGATCGAGTACCTCAAGTCGCTGTAGGATACGAGGATGCGTCTCGGGGAGCTGCTCGTCGAGGCCGGCGCGATCACGCCGGACCAGCTGACCGAGGCCCTGCGCGCGCAGGTGATGTGGGGCGCGCGGCTCGGCACGAGTCTCGTCGAGCTCGGCCACATCGATCTCGACGCGCTGTCGAACGCGCTCGGCTATCAGCAACACCTGCCGGCCGCGCTCGCGAGCCACTTCGATCGCGCCGATCGCAAGCTGCAGCAGCTGCTCTCGCCGAACCACGCCGACAAGTTCGAGGCCGTGCCGCTGTTCCGCGTCGGGCAGAAGGCGGTCGTCGTCGCGTCGACGGAGCCGCTCGACGAGCACGCGCTCGAGGTGATCGCCGACGAGCTCGGCATCACGCGCGACAAGATCATCGAGTCGATCGCACCCGAGCTTCGCATCCGCTACGCGCTCGAACGCGTCTACCAGATCATGCGGCCGCAGCGGTTCCAGCGGGCGCCCGGCTCGGCGCGTGCGGTCCCGGTCGCGCTCTCGTTCACCGGGCAGCAGCCGCTCGAGGTGCCGGCACCGATCGAGGTCGATCTCGCGCCGTCGGGCGAGCGCCGCCGCTACGTCCGCACGCTCGCGGATGGGCCGGCGGAGGTGCCGTCGTCGAAGCAGCGCGCGATGACGATCGATGGCGTCGACGAGGAGCTCCCCGCGGTCCTGTCGGCGATCGAGCGCGCGCCGGATCGCGAACGCGTCGCGAAGCTCGCGATCGCTGCGATCGCCCACCTCGAGCCGGCGACGGTCGGCGCATCGCTGTTGACGATGCGTGGCGCGGTCGCCGTCAGCTGGACGAGCTTTCGCCGCGACGGCAAGCCGGTCGCCGCGCTGGCGATCCCGACCGAGCCGGCGGGCGTCGTCGCCACCGCGCTGCGCCACAATGATGTCGCGCGGGCACTCCCGGGCGAGGGCAGCGAGCTCGACGAGCGGTTGCTCGGCGCGTTCGGCCTGGAGTGGGGAGGGCTGCTCGCGGCGCCGGTCTCGGCAGGTGGCCGGGTCGTCGGTCTCGTCGTGATCGCGGCGCGTGAGGCCGGCACGACGGACACGATCGAGGCGATCGCGCGCGCGGCCTCGAAGGCATTCGAGCGGCTGATGCGCGAAGCGACCGGCTGATCTCCTGTCCCACCTTCGCATACGCACTCCCCGATGCGCGGCGCGGCGCAAAGTGACATGATGGGGCTGAATGAAGTCTGACGAGGGGGTGGCGTCGACGTTGGTCGGGGCTATTCCCGACGCGCCGCGATCTCCCGCGCGCACGGGAGTGCGGCCGGCGACCATCGACAGCACGCGCGATACCGGCGTGCACTCGACCGCCGAGTACCTGCTCGAGCCGGGCACCGTGCTCGGCGAGTACCAGGTCGAGGCGATGGTCGGCGAAGGCGCGATGGGCACCGTGTTCCGCGCGATCCACCCGATGATCGGCAAGCGCGCGGCGCTCAAGGTCCTCAAGGCGCACCTGTGCCGTGACATGAAGGCGATCGATCGCTTCATGGACGAGGCGCGCGCCGTCAACGCGATCGGCCACCCGAACATCGTCGACATCTTCGCGTTCGGCGAGATGCCCGACGGCCGCCGCTACTTCGCGATGGAGCTGCTCGTCGGCAAGACGCTGCGCGAGCACGTGCGCGCCGGCCGCTCGAGCCTCTCCGAGATGGCGCGCATCGTCCGCACGCTCGCCCGTGCGCTCGAAGCCGCGCACGGCAAGGGCATTGTTCACCGCGACCTCAAGCCGGAGAACGTGATCCTCGTCGACATGGGCGACGAGCCGGCGCTGGTCAAGCTGCTCGACTTCGGCGTCGCAAAGCTCGCGCGCGAGAACGAGCCCCTCGAGCGCACGCCGAGCGGCCTGATCGTCGGCACGCCGATGTACATCCCGCCCGAGCAGGCGCGCGACTCCGAGGATGCCGGCTGGGCCTCCGACGTCTACTCGCTCGGCTGCATCGCGTTCGAGCTGCTGACCGGGCGCCCGCCGTTCTTCGGCGAGACGATGATGGAGATGCTGACCGCGCACGTCACCGAGCCGCCGGTCGCGCCGTCCTCGCTGGTCCCCGAGATCCCCGACGAAATCGACGAGCTGATCCTCAAGATGCTCGCAAAGAATCCGGTCGACCGGCCGGCGATGAGCCACGTGCGCAAGGTGCTCGAGCGCGTCCGCGATCCGCAGGAGCTGCAGCCGCGCGGCCGCATCATCACGATCCGCCAGCCGGCCGCGCACGGGCCCGACACGCCGACGTCGACGCCGGCCTCCGAGCCGCCCGGCGTGAAGGTCCGCTTCGCCGGCGGTCATCCGACGCCGGCCGCGGCGGCGGCCGCGGCCAAAGGCGCGCCGTGGTACCTCGTGATCGCGCTCGCCGTGATCGCGGCGGTGCTCGCGCTGATCCAGCTGCTCTAGAGGTTCGGATCGATCATCTCGACCGGCTTGCGCGCGTGGCCGACGACGACGCCGAGCGTCGCGATGATCAGCATGCACAGGCCGAGGCCGAGGTTGTTCGCGCTCTCGCCGATGCCGGTGATCACGCAACCGATCGCGTCATTGCCGCTGAGCTGGCCCGCCGACAGAAATGTCTTGATGCAGCCGGTGACGAAGCCGAGCACGCTCGACAGCGAGACGAGCACGCCCATCCATTTGATCAGCGCGAGCCGACCGCGGCCCGGCGCGAACGCGAACCGCCACGCAGACACGACGAGAATCAGGCCAAAGAGCGTGGTCGGGTACATCCCCCAACCGCCGAGACGAAATGCTTCCGACATGGTTGCCTCCATGCGCGCTCAGACAGCGCTGCTCGTCGATAGTTGCACGATAACGCCGCGACACTGCTGCGACATTCGGCGATGTCGCGGCCCCACTCTGCGGAAGATGCAGTCGCGGCTGCGGACCTCGCAGCCCGGGATGCCCCGGAGTAACACGGTTCTGCACGCTTACGAACGGCACGACGGTCGCACTAGGACCCGAGCAGACCAAGGAGGTCCCAGATGTTGACCAAGCTCAAGATCGCGCTCGCGCTGTGTGGCTCTCTCGCCGGCGGTGTTGCCGTCGCCGATGGCTTTCACGGTGGCGCGCCGCGCACGGAGATCCTGCAGAAGTACGACACCAACAAGGACGGCAAGCTCGACGATACCGAGAAGGCGGCGATGAAGGCCGACTTCAAGGCGAAGCACGCGCAGCGCGAGGCCGAGATGCTCGCCAAGTTCGACACGAACAAGGACGGCAAGCTCGACGACGCCGAGAAGGCCGCGATGCGCGATGCGCGGGCGACGGAGGAGTTCCAGAAGCTCGACACGAACAAGGACGGCCAGATCTCGCTCGACGAGTTCAAGGCCGGCCGCGCCAAGATGGAGATGCACCGCCACGCGCGGGGCCGCTTCCATCGCGGGTCGCGCAAGGGCGTCTCGAAGGGCTAAGGCGTGCCATGCTCGCGGCGATGTCTCCCCGCCGCGTGCCGCCGCTCGCCGTCGCGTTCGCGTTGATCGCGGCGGCGCTGCTGGCGGCGTTGTTCACGACCCGGAAGACGGTCGAGGATGCGTTCGACGAGGCGCGCGATGGCGAGGCGTTGTCGATCGAGCAGGGCGTGCGAGCGGATCTCCCGGAAAGCGGTCCGCCCGACGCGCCTGCGCTCGCCGCGATCCTCGCGGATCACGCCGACGAGGGGCTGCGCTACATCGGGATCTTCGATGCGCGCGGGCACGAGCTCGTCGCAGCGGGGCATCCGGTCGGGGGCGCGGCGCGGGGGCGCATCGTCCACATCGGGGGGCGGATTCGCGTCGAGATGCGCATGCCGTACCGGCGGAGCTGGGCGGCGGGGCAAAGGCCGCGCGCGATCGTGATCGAGGTCGAGCCGATCGAGGCGAACGAGCTGCGGCAGTCGGCGACGTGGTCGCTCGCGCTCGGCGGGATCGCGGCGGTCGTGCTGCTCGGGGTGGCGATCGCGATCGTGCGGCGCGACCTGCGCCGGCGCGCGGAGGCGGAGGCGCGCGAGCGCG
>JAFAOG010000460.1 GCA_019237945.1 Deltaproteobacteria bacterium
ACGCTGACGCCGTCGCAGCACAGCTTCAAGATCACGACCGCGAACACCGCGACGAACAAGTTCGGCACGTTCACCGAGGGTTCGACGACGGTGAAGTTCGGCGTCTCGATGCTGCCCTCGATGACGGTCCTCGGCGCCGTCAACGACTGCTTCGACAGCATCACCGGAATCTGGACGTACGACACCGCCGGTGCGGGTTCGTACGAGATCCTGCCGACGGTCACGCCGACGAAGGCCGCGACCTGCCGCTGAGCGCGAGCTAGCAGCACCGAAGCGCCGCGGGCCCAGCTCGCGGCGTTTTGCATTTTCGGTGGGTGTCAGACGCGGGTGATACGACGCCTGTATGCCTGGGACAGGTGCGGGCGCGAGCTACGGCGATCTGCTGATCACGTCGCTCGTCGTGTTGGGCGTCGTGTGCGTCGCGGCCTTTGTGGCCGTGCGCGTGTTCGGGCGGTTGCTCGCGAGCGGACGGTCGCGCGGCGCGCACCTGATGGACGTGGTCGCGCGTGTGCCGCTCGAGCCGCGGCGGTCGCTGTACGTCGTCGAGGTCGCGGGGAAGACGTTGCTGGTCGGGACGAGCGAGATGGGCTTGAGCGTGCTCAGCGAGCTCGACGGGGATGCCGTGCGGTCGCGAGTCGTCGAGCGGCCAGGGTTTGGCGAGATGGTGCGCGCGGCACTCGCGCGGCGGCGCGGCATGAAGTCCGCGGGTAGTGACGATGCGGGCGGCGGCGGGGCGGCGCCGGGCCCGTGAGCAATCTCGCGGTCTGGGCGCTCGTCGCGATCGCGCCGCTCGTGGTGCTGACGCTGACGAGCTTCGTGAAGCTGTCGATCGTGCTCGGGCTGCTCCGCAACGCGATCGGGGCGCCCGATGCGCCGAGCGGGCTCGTGGTGACGGGCATCGCGCTGGTGCTGACGTTCTTCGTGATGACGCCCGTCGCGATCGACATGGTGCATGCGGCGGCGACGCCGCCGGCCGTCGTGGCGCCGGGCGGGGCAGGGTCGGCTGGCGCGAGCGCGCCGGTGCCGGGGTCCGTCGACGAGGCGCTGCACAAGCTCGTGCCGCTCGAGTACGCGGGCCAGCTGGATGCAGCGGAGCGCGCGATCGAGCCGCTGCGCGCGTGGCTGGGCAAGCATGCGAGCGCGGCGGATCGCGAGACCTTTGTCGGGCTCGCGAAGAAGCTGGGGCGCGATGTGCGCGGGGACGAGTTGTGGGTGCTCGCGCCCGCGTTCATCGCGACCGAGCTGCGCGAGGCGTTCGCGATCGCGGTGCTGCTGTTCTTGCCGTTTCTCGTGATCGATCTCGTGGTCGCGCTCGGGCTCGTGTCGCTCGGGCTGCAAGCGAGCTCGCCGCAGTCGATCGCGCTGCCGTTCAAGTTGCTGCTGTTCGTCGCGGTCGATGGGTGGCGGTTGCTGCTCGAGAGCTTGCTGCGAGGGTACGTGTGACGGCGAGCCTGGTCGCGATCGTGCGCGAGGGCGTGCTGCTCGCGCTGTTGCTCGCGGCGCCGCTGCTGGTCGCGGCACTCGTGGCGGGCGTGCTGAGCGGGCTGCTCGCGGCGTTCACGCAGATCCAGGATCCGGCCGTGTCGCTGGTGCCGCGCGTGGCGGCGGTGGGCGTGGCGATCGTCGTGTTCGCGCCTGCGATCGCGCATCAGCTCGAGGCGTTTGCGGCGCGGTTGTGGCCGCTGATCACGGCGATCGGGACGGGCTGACGATGGCGTGCGCGCGGCTCGCGGACGAGGCGTCGTAACGTGCTCGCGTGGGCGGTGATGGGCATGCGCGCGGCGGCCGCGGTCGGCGTGCTGCTGATCATCGTCGGCGGGATGCCGCGCGTCGTGCAGGCGGGGCTCGCGGCGGTGTTCGGGCTGTGGGTCGCGCTCGTGATGGGGCCGCCCGCAGCGGCGCTCGGCATCGGCGCTGCGGGCGCGGGGGCCGCAGGCGCGGGGGCCGCAGGCGCGGGTGCGTTCGCGCCCGGGACGCTGCTCGCGGCGGCTGGCGCGGAGCTCGCGCTCGGAGCGGCGCTCGGACTGGTCGCGGCGGTGCCACTCGTCGCGGCGCGGATGGCGGGGCAGCTCGTCGATATCGCGGGGCAGCAGAAGACGTACGCGACACTGTTCGGCGTGCTCGCGGCGGCGGTGTTCGTCGGGGTCAACGGACATGTCGCGGTGGTGAGCGCGATCGTCGACAGTCATGCCCGGCTGCCGGTGTTCGGTGCGGCCGCGATCGTCGGCGTGCGCGCGACAGTCGTGGGCGCGCTCGCGGCACTCGTTCCGGCGGCGGTGCGGCTGAGTATTCCGTGGCTGGTGACGGTGGCGGTCGTCCAGGTCGCGATCGGTGCCGGCGTGCGGGTCGCGGGACGTGCGGGAGCGCATACGCCGACCGCGGCGGCCGTGCCGGCGGCGCTCGCGATGATGACGGCGGCGCTGATCTCGACGTTTGCGATCGCGGTTGCCGCCCTGATTCGCGGCTAGCGCCGCGGGCGCGGGAGCGGCGCGGGGAATGTTCGCGCGCGGTCGGCGGTTGTACGTGCATGACGGAGGACGCCGAGCTGCTCGCGCACTACGTCGAGCGCGGCGGTGAGCCGTGGAATGTGTCGCTCGAGGCGTCGTGGCTCGACTACGAGCTGCGCGCATGGGTGAAGCCGCGGCTGCCGGTGAAGTGGCCGGTGGCGGCGTGCAACATCGGCATCGGCGTCGGGCTGTGGGACGACTGGCTCGGGCACGAGCTCGGCGCGTCGATCACGAGCATCGATGCGGACCCGGAGGTGTGCCGGCGGTTCCGGCTGCGCCAGGCGCGCGAGCGGCATCCGAATCCGGCGATCGTGCGGTGCTTCGATGCGAGCACCGGGTCGCTCGGCGTGGGCCGGTTCGACGTGATCACGATCGTCGGCTCGACACTGGCGGAGGCGGTCGATCGGGTGGCGCTCGAGGCCCGGGCGCTCGCCGCGCTGGCGACGGGCGGGGTGCTGCTGATCGCGGATGTCGGAAATCGCGAGCCGCCGCCTGATGCGGACGAGCTGCGCCGGCTGGGCGAGATCTGGGTCGCGTTCCGCGAACGCCGCGCGTAGGCCGCCAGCGGGCCGCCGCGGGGCGCTTGCCAGTTTTTCGCGTCGGGCGCGGGGCCTGGGCATACTGCTCGTATGTGGCGCGCCTGCCTGGTGCTCGTCGCGGCGTGCGGTACCAGCTCCGCGCCGACACCCGCGCCTGCGCGCACGGGCTCTGCTGCGCCGCGCGTTGCGTGGCAGGAGTGCACCGAGGCGGCGCGGGCACGCATGGAAAAGGCGCTCGTCGCGCGCGAGGGCCTCGAGCGACTCGATGCCGAGGGCGGCGAACAGATGCCGACACTGACGTGCGTGACGATGCAGCTGGGGCACGAGCCGGGGTTCTTTGTCGAGCTGGTCGGCCGGCGCGGCCGCGCGCCCGTGCGCCTGCACGGCGTGGTCGCACTCGACGGCACGACCGAGCTGATTCCAATCGCGCCCGCGGCCGCGCGAGGCGTCCAGATTCCGCGCGCGATGGTGTACTTCGAGACGATCGACCTCGATGGCGACGGCACCGACGACCTCATCGCGCACCGCCGCGACCCGCGCCTGCCGCGCGCCGAGTGGATCGACGTGATCGCGGTGCGCGGTCGCACGCTCGTCGATATCGAGGGCCCGCCCGTCGCGCACGAGGACCCCGACGTCGACGAGGCATGCACCGGCACACTGAGCGAGACGCGCGCGGGCAGCGCCACTCACCTCGTGGTCGCGGTGAGCGCGTCGACGGGCGAGTCGGAGCACTGCCTCGCGACCGGGCGGCACGAGCTGGCGCTGACGGGGGACCGGCTCGTCGAAGTCGCGACGCGCTAGCGCCCGGCTCATCGAGCCTCGCGATGTGCTAGGCGGGCATGTCGACGCTCGCGACGCAGCGGTCCGATCGCGCCGACATGCGACGCGTTCACTCCAGCGGCGGCGGTGTGTGGGGACCGCTCGAGTTTTCGTACGAATAGGCGTTCGAACGTGCGTTCGTACGGATTCGCCGGAGGAGGGCTGCTGCGGAGGGTCCGCCTGCGGGAACGCGTCCGCGTTACGCGCTGACCGTCGCGTGTCGGGGGGTGGACCGGAAACGGATACGAATGGCGATTCGTATCGGCATTCGTATCGATTCGCCGGGCGCGGGAGCTCGGGTGGCTCGTCGCCGGGCAAGCACTCCGCGGCCGCGCTCAGCGCCCGCGCATCGCAGCGATGATCTCGGCGAGCCGCGCCCAGTGCTCCTCGGGAACGGGCCGCTCGCGGGACGTCGGCGCATCGGCGGCGAGCGCGGCCGCGAGCGGCGCGTCGCGATGGATCGGCAGCGCCTGGCGACGCGCGTGGGCGAGCAACTGTGTCGCGGTGGCCCCGCGGCCGGCGGCCACGCGCGTCGGCGTCGGGCGGCGCATCGGGTCGTAGGCGATCGCGACCGCGACATCGTCGCCGACGACGAGCAGGTTCGCGGCCGCGATGAGCTCGCGCGGGGTGCGCGCGTCGGCGCGTGCGTCGATTCGGGCATCGGCTCGTGCGAGCTCCATGCGCCGCGCGCGCCAGCGCGGATCGGCGGCGGACAGGCGATCGTCCTGGCGTTTCTCCTCGGCCGTCATCGCGAGCGCGTCGCCGAGGGCGGCGTGGCGTAACAGCGCGTCCAGGGTTCCGAGGACGATGACGGCAATCGCGAGCGTCGCGACGAAGGCGGCGAGCGCGAGCGCGGCCTGCGCGGGCGGCGCGGTGACCAGCGCGGCAAGGCGCGGTGCCGTCAGCCAGAGCCACGCAAATGCCGTCGCGCCGACGACGCTCGCGGCGAGCAGATCGACAAGCCCTCGGCGGCGCGGCGACGCCGGAGCGCCTTCGATGCGGCGGCGCGGCAGCCACAGGCCGCGCGTCTGCGCGAGGTGCGCGGTGATCGCGGCGACCGCGGCGAGCGCGAGCAGCGGGGCGGCGATCGTGGCGACCGCGTGCGGCAGCGATTCGGGAGCCAGCGCCGCGACCGCGTGCGGCAGCGATTCGGGAGAGAGCGCGGCGGGCGCCGCGGCACCCGCCGTGGCATTGGAGGGCGCGGCGGCGTGCGCGGCGAGCGGCGTGCCGGGTGCGTCGCACGCGGCGGCGAGCCAGGCGGCGAGGGTGTGGGCGGCGTCGCGTGCGAGGATCGCGGACGTCGCGGCGGCGGCGCCGAGCGCGGCGGCCGCGGTGAGGAGCGGGCTTGCGGGAGTCAGGCCGGCTGCTCGCGCGAGCGCTCGTCGACGGGGCGACGGCGGGAACGGGCGGCGCTCGGGCATGTCGGAAGTGGATGGTACTGTTCGCGCGATGTCGATGGTGCACGGATGAGCGCCGAGCTCGCCGAGGTGATCGTCACCCTGCCGGTGCCGGGTCGATATCACTATGTCGTGCCGCCCCACATGGCGGGGCGCGCGCGCGTCGGGTCGCGCGTGCTCGTGCCGTTCGGGACGCGCAAGGTCACCGGGGTGGTGGTTCAGGGGACGTCGGCGCCGCCCGAGGGGAAGGAGCTCGCGGCGCTCAGCGAGCTGCTCGATGCGGATGAGCCGGCGCTGCCGAACGAGCTGCTCGATCTATGTCTGTGGGTCGCGGAGTACTACGAGGCGCCGGCGGGCGAGGCGCTGAAGGCGGCGTTGCCGGCGGGCAGCGGGATCGCGGCGCGGCAGGTGGTCGGGCTGACCGCGGCGGGGCGCGCGGCGGTGAACGGCGAGGGCGAGGTCGTGGGCCCGAAGCAGCGCGCGGTGCTCGAGGGGCTGGTCAGTGGCGCGCGACCGGTCGCGGGGATGACCGAGGCGACGCGCAAGATGATCGAGGCGCTGCGCGAGCGTGGGCTGGTCGAGGAGGTCGAGCAGCGCGATGCGGCGCGCGCGCGGCTCAAGCGCGAGCGGGTGGTCGCGCTCGCGGCGGGCGTCGAGGTGGCCGCGGTGCGCGAGGCGCTCGCGCGGGCGTCGAAGCGGCTCACGGTGTTCGAGCAGATCGTGGCGGCGGCGGGCGAGCTGCCGGTGGCCGAGCTCGATGCGACGGCCGTGCGCGAGCTGGCGAAGGCGGGGTATGTCGTCGTGCGCGAGCGCGAGGCAGCGCTCGAGGCGGCGGCGATCGGCGACGGGATGATCGTGAGCGCGCCGCCCGAGCTGATGCCGGAGCAGGCGGCCGCGGTCGGTGCGATCACCGAGTCGATGGCGGTGCCGCCCGAGAAGTTCACGCCGTTCTTGCTGCATGGTGTGACGGGGAGCGGCAAGACCGAGGTGTACCTGCGCGTGATCGCGGAGTCGCTGGCGCGGGGGAAGACGGCCGTCGTGCTGGTTCCGGAGATCTCGTTGACGCCTCAGCTCGCGGCGCGGTTTCGCGCGCGGTTCGGCGACCAGGTGGCGATCTTGCACTCGGGGTTGACCGAGAAGCAGCGGCTCGGCGAGTGGTCGCGGCTGCGGCGGGGCGAGGCGCGGATCGCGGTCGGGGCGCGGAGCGCCGTGTTCGCGCCGGTGTCGGATATCGGGGTGATCGTCGTCGACGAGGAGCACGACGGCTCGTTCAAGCAGGACGAGGGCGTGCGGTATCACGCGCGCGATGTCGCGCTGGTGCGGGCGCAGCGGGCGGGGGCGATCTGCGTGCTCGGATCGGCGACGCCGAGCCTGGAGAGCTTCGCGCAGGCGGAGCGCGGGAACTATCGGCGGCTCGTGCTGACGCAGCGACCGACGGCGCGCCCGATGCCCGAGGTGCAGATCGTTGACTTGCGGGTGCACATGGCCGATGGCGAGGCGATGCTGAGCGCGCCGCTGCGGGTCGCGATCGGTGAGGCGCTCGCGGCGGGCGATCAGGTGATCTTGTTTCTGAACCGGCGCGGGTTCTCGACGTTCGTGCTGTGCAAGGCGTGCGGGTACAGTTTTCGGTGCAAGCACTGCAGCGTGTCGATGACGTACCACCGGTTCAGCGATCGCCTGGACTGTCATTACTGCGGGTACTGGGAGCGGGTGCCGGGTGCGTGTCCCGAGTGCAAGGGCAAGGACACGATCGTGCGCAAGGGACTGGGGACCGAGAAGGTCGCGGCGACCGTGGCGGCCGAGTTTCCGGCGGCGCGGGTCGCGCGGCTCGATCGCGATGTCGCGAGCGGGGCGAAGGTCGAGGGCGTGCTCGCGAAGGTCGCGCGGCGCGAGGTCGACATCCTGGTCGGCACGCAGATGGTGACGAAGGGGCACGACTTCCCGGGGGTCACGCTCGTCGGCGTGCTGTGTGCGGATACCGGGTTGAGCCTGCCGGATTTTCGGGCGAGCGAGCGGACGTTCCAGCTGCTCGCGCAGGTCGCGGGGCGGGCGGGGCGCGGCGATCGGCCGGGGCGCGTGATCGTGCAGACGTACCGGCCGACTGCGCATGCGGTGGTCGCGGCGGCGGCGCACGACTACGAGAGCTTCTTTCGCGCGGAGAGCGATGCGCGGGCGGAGCTGGCGTATCCGCCTCACGGGAGGCTGATCGCGGTGCGGATCGATGGGCCGGATGCGGGTGTCGTCGCGAAGACGGCGGAGCGGCTGGCCGCGCTCGCGGCGGCGGTGACGAAGCGGCCGGAGATCGTCGGCGTCGAGGTGCTCGGGCCGGTGGCGGCTCCGCTCGAGAAGCTGCGCGGGCGGACGCGCTGGCAGATCTGGTTGCGCGGCGCGGATCGGGTGGCGCTGCGGCGCGTGGCGCGGTCGGTGATCGGCGCCGAGACGGCGGGCAGCGTGCGGGTCAGCCTCGACGTCGACCCGATGTCGGCGCTCTAGTAAGCTACGGCGGACCGTGTCCGAAGCACCGCCATGCGTCCTGGTCGTCGCCGACCCGGGACGCGTCCCCGAGATCGCCGAGATGCTGGCAGACCCCCTGCCGCAAGGGGCGGTCGACGTGCTGGTGTCGGGCGGCGGCGACGAGACGATCGACCTGTTCGCGGCGCGGAAGCCGAATGCGGTGATCGTGACGGCGACGCTCGAGATGGGCGATACGAAGTCGCTGATCGAGGCGTTGCGGCAGATGGCGCCGCGGGCGGAGGTCGGGATCGTGCTCGTCGGCGATGCGGACGGGCCGATTCGCACCGCGCTCGATGCGATCGAGCTCGCGCCCGACCGGTTCGTGCAGCGGCCGCTCGCGGCGAAGGCGTTGCGGTTCGCGGTGTCGGCGAGTGTCGAGGCGTCGCTGCTGGCGCGCCGGCTGCCGCGGACCGGGACCGACCAGGGCACCGGCGTTGCCGCGAAGGCGCCGGTTCGCTCGTCGCGCGATTCGATCATCCCGCCGCCGCGCACGCCGACAATGCCGAACGGGCTGCGCGCGCGCTGGGAGGCGCTCGCCGATTCGATCGCCGAGGATCCCGACGACGACGATGACGAGGAGGTCACGGCGAGCCGCGGCATCCCCGGCGTCCCCGACGACGATGGCGCCGCGCCGCTGCCGAGCGTGCCGAT
>JAFAOG010000604.1 GCA_019237945.1 Deltaproteobacteria bacterium
CGCTACTACGAGGAGCTCACGGACTTCATCGCGTACAAGGAGAACCTCGAGTACAAGGGCCACCGCCGCGTCCTCGAGTCGTGCAAGGTCGAGATCAGCCAGACCGAGCCCGACATCATGCGCGAGGTCGAGCTCGCTCGCATCTACCTCGAGAAGGGCGTCAATCGCGTGCGCGATGCGCGCGATCCGGCGAACCCGGCGCCGAACGAGATCGACATGCGCTACACGCCGCGCGGCGGCATGAGCGGCTCGCAGCTGCCGGGCTTTCTGCGGCTCCGCCTCGAGCAGCTGCTGTGGCAGGTGCGGCGCGGCGCGCTCGAGTACACGCGGCGCGGCGTGATCGCGGCGCACGACGTCGTGCAGGCGTGCAACACGGCCCTGATGCTGCTCGCCGCGAACCTGCTCGACCTCCGCAACATCTTCGACATCTTCAAGCTGATCATCGACACCGAGGGCGAGATGTCGCTCGACGTCGACGTGCATCACCCCACGATCGCGCAGAAGAAAGAGTTCTCGGAGTACCGCCGCCAGGTCGAGATCCTTCGCGGCCTGCTCGCCGAGAACAAGAACAACAGCGAGGCGTTTCAGAACCTCCTCGCGTATCAGGCGAAGTGCGCCGAGATCGCGCTGACGGCCGTCGCCGGCGAGAAGCCGGTGCTGATCGCGCCCGAGGAGAAGAAGGAACAGAAGCAGGCGGACATCAAGGACTGGGAGGGCGTCAAGGTCATGCCCCAGCCCAAGCCGCAGATGGACCTCGAGGGCATCACGTGGGTGCTCGTCGATGAGATCGAGATCCTCAACAAGGAATCCGAGGACAAGCACATCTTCACGATCAAGGAGGCGAAGGACTCCTACCGGTCGCGTCAGAAGCTCAAGTACCCCGACGGCACGACCGTCGAGGACACGGGCCGCGCGCACGTCGATGGCTACAGCGAGTTCAAGCTGCTGAACATCACGCCGGGCCGCCCTGTGGTCGTTCTGCGCCGCATGGACTACGTGTATGGCGACTACGAGATCGAGATGTCGGTGAACGGGAAGAAGGTGAGCGTCGTTTCGTGCGTCGGCACGGACCGCGTTCACCGCTGGCGCAACTGGCCTGCGATGATCCCCGCCGAGGCGGTGACCGATGGAACGATCCTGGTGCGCCAGCAGTCGGTGACCGCCGGCCGCGACATCAACATGTTCCACATCTGGGTCTACCAGCCGAAGTAGTGGCAAGCGGCTCGTGACACAGGTGCTAGAATCGTCGTCGCCTCGGGGGAGGTGAAGCCATGTTCCTCAAATACATCGACTTCATCTTCCAGCCGTTTCGCGCGGTCAATAACAAGATCCTTGGCGTCAAGAACATCAAGGGCAACATCAAGGTCGATATCAATCGATCGAAGTCGGCACTCGCGCGCGGCAAGAACGCGCTCGGCGATGCCAACAAGAAGATGAACCAGTACGCGGGCGGGCAGCAGCAGCAGGCCCAGCAGGGGCAGCCGCCGCAGCAACAGCAGCAGGGTTATCAGCAGGGAGCCCAGTACATGCAGCAGCCAGGAATGCCGCCGGGGATGCCACCAGGAATGCCGCCGGGAATGCCCGGCATGCCGCCTCCCGGTGGAGCGCCAGGCGCGCCGAGTGCGAATCCGCCGATCCGCACGAGCGGGTTCTGGATCTTCAAGAAGAAGTTCTGCACGCAGTGTCAGCAGCAGCTCGATCGCTCCTGGGACGCGTGCCCGTACTGCGCGCAGATCGCGGCGCAGGCCGCCGCCGCTCCGGCGAAGCTGCAGAAGCTCAAGACGCAGGCGTTCGTGCTCGACGCGACGGGCGGCCCGGGCAGCATGCAGCTGCTCGGCTGGCTCGTGCCGCTGCAGGGCCCGAACAAGGGCGAGCTGTTCACGCTGCACCCGAACACGATCATCGGCACCACGCCCGACTGCACGATCTGCTTGAACGACAAGTTCATGTCGAGCAAGCACGCCGAGATCAAGGCCGAGAACGGAATGTGGATCCTGCGCGACACGGGCTCCACCAACGGCACCTACGTCAACAACCGGCGCGTCGATCGCCACGAGCTCGTCGACAACGACTTCATCAAGTTCGGGTCGGCGATGTGCAAGTTCAAGAGCCTATGAAGCGCGCACTTCTGTTTCTGTTCGTCGCGGCGTTCGCGTTCGTGCGCGAAGGCGTCGTGCGCGCCGATGAAGGCGGCGTCGAGGTCTACCTCGAGGTCAAGTCGCTCGACCCCAAGGACCCCAAGTTCAAGGAGCAGGCGCCGCAGATCCAGGCGACCGTGATCCACGCGCCGAGCGGCATCCCGCAGGACAAGTTCACGCTCTACGAACCCGGCGCGAAGACCAAGGTCGAGTTCAAGGCGAGCGCGATGCACGGCTACACCGAGGGCAGCGAGACCGTCGCGATCGCCTTCGTGATGCTTGGCTGGGAGATCTGGATCGGCAACGACGACCTGCTCCCCGAGGACGACCCGTCGCGCTATCCCGGCGTGCTCAAGGCGCTCGAGCAGGCGCTCGACGGCGTGAAGTTCTCGGCCAGCCAGCCGGCCGGCTCGCTCGGCGAGCTGATCAGCTACAACGACAAGGCGACCGTGAAGGTCCCGATGGGCCCGCTCGCGAACATCACCGGTGGCGCGTTCGGCACGCAGAAGGACTACCAGAACACGAAGGGCAAGGAGCTCGAGAAGGGCCTCGAGCAGGCGCTCGCCGACCTTCACAACGCGAAGGCGGCGCGCAAGGCGCTGATCGTGATCACCGACGGCGCCGATACGAACCCGGATGCCGCGAAGTCGCAGCTCGCGAACCTCAAGAAGCAGGCCGCGCAGGATCACATCCAGACGTTCGCGATCATCTACCAGGGCGTGCAGGTCGGCGAGGCGCCGGTCAACGTCATCCCGGCAATGATCTCGCAGACGACCACTGTCACCAGCGCCGAGAACATCGCGACCGCGCTCAACAACATCCTCGCGCGCATGAACGACCGCGTGTACCTGACGTTTCCGACCTACGACTCGAAGACGGGCCTCGGTCTGCCGTGGGACGGCAAGTCGCACTCGCTCGTCGTCAAGGTCGACAAGGACGACACCGAGCCCGTCGACATGCAGATGGTTCCCGTGTGGTCGCCGCCGGTCAAGGGCGGCTTCCCGACGTGGCTGCTGGTGCTGATCATCGTCGTCGGCGTGCTGCTCTTGATCATCATCGGCGCGAAGGTGTTCGGCGGCTCGAAGGAAGAGCCGGCGCCGATGCCGGTCGCGATGCCTGCGATGGCGGCGCCCGAGGCTCCCAAGCCTGCGGGTCCGATGAAGACGGTGATGATCGGCGCGGGCGGCGATCAGGATGGCTTCCCGATCGTCGGCTGGCTCGTGCCGCTCAACGGCGTCGATGCGTACAAGACGTGGAAGCTGCGCGCGGGCATGACGAAGATCGGCACCGCGCCGCCGGCGGATATCGTCGTCAACGACGGCTTCATGTCGACCGAGCACTGCCAGATCGCCGTGTCGCCCGCGGGCTTCACGCTGATCGACAACGGCTCGACGAACGGCTGCTACGTCAACGATCGCAAGGTGCAGAAGCACGAGCTCGTCGACAACGACATGATCACGCTCGGCAAGACCAACCTGAAGTTCAAGTCGATCAACTAGTGTGAGCACCGGCGCGTTGATAGCGCTCATCGCCGGCGGCGCGGTCCTGATCCTCGTCGTGATCGTCGCGGTCGCGGCGAAGAGCAGCAAACCGAAGCAGCAGAAGGTCTGCGGCGGGTGTCGTCGCGTGATGCTGCCGGTGTGGACGAAGTGTCTGTTCTGCGGCTGGGCTCCGGTCGCGCGCCTCGAGTTCATCATGGGCCCGATGGCGAACCAGACGCTGCCGCTCGACACCGAGGTCACGACGATCGGCTCGGTCGCGGGCGCGACGGTCGTGCTCGCCGACCCGGCGGTCTCGCGCAAGCACGCGGCGATCCGCAAGGTCGACGGCAACTACGAGCTCGCGGACCTCGGTTCGACGAACGGCGTCTACGTGAACGGCCACAAGGTGCCCAAGAAGACCCTCGAGATCGGGGACATCATTCGCGTCGGCAACACCGAGGCCGTGTTCAAACAGGGCTAATCCTCGCCGCGGCGGGCCCGTGGTAGGATGACGTAAGCTAATGGCACGCCTCATTTTCCGGGACAGCCAGGGCCGGGAGGGTACGGTCGAGCTGTCACCGACCGAGACCGTCTATGTCGGTCGCGGGCTGGAGTGCGCGATTCGCACGGACGACGGCATGGTGTCGCGCCGTCACGCGCAGTTCCGGATGGAGAACGGGCGGTTCGTCGTCGAGGATCTCGGCAGCGCGAACGGCACGCACCTCAACAACGTGCGCGTGCAGAAGCAGGCCGTCGGTCACGCAGACGTCGTGCAGTGCGGCTCGCTCGTGATCCGCATGGTCGACGAGGGCGGCGTCAACGTGGTGCCGCAGCAGGTTCCGATCGGAGGAGCACCGCCGCCGAAGAAGGGCGGCACGATGGTGCTCGATCGCGGCGACGGTCCGCCGCTGCCCGGTGGTGCGCCCGGCGGAGGTTTCGGTGGCGCGCCCGGCGGTGGATTCGGCGGTGCGCCCGGCGGTGGATTCGGTGGTGCGCCCGGTGGCGCGCCCGGAATGCCGAGCCAGTTCGGTGCGCCGGCTGGTGCGCCCGGCGGTGGATTCGGTGGTGCGCCCGGTGCGCCGGGATTCGGTGGTGCACCCGGCGGAGCACCCGGTGGTGGTTTCGGTGGTGCGCCCGGCGGTGCACCCGGTGGCGGTTTCGGTGGCGCGCCCGGCGGCGGTTTCGGTGGAGCGCCCGGTGGCACCGGCGGCGGTTTCGGTGGCCCGCCCGGCGGTGGTGCGTCGCCGTACGGTGCGCCTCCCGCGATGCCCGGTGGCGGCACGTTCGGCGGTCCTCCGTCGATGCCCGGCGGTGCGCCGAGCACGGGTGGTGCGCCCGGCGGATCGCTCGGCGGCAGCTCGCCGAATCTTCCGTACGGCGGTCCGCCCGGCATGCCCGGCGGCGGCAGCATGTTCGGCAACCGGCCCGGCGGCTTCGGCGGCTCGGCCGGTGCGGCAGGCGGCGCGAGCCCGAGCATCGCGCCCGGCTCGGCGCAGTCGCCTTTCGGTGCGCCGCCGTCGATGCCCGGTGCGCCCGGCGGCTCGATGCCCGGCGGCGCGGTGCCGGGCGCGGTTCCCGGCGGGGCCGCGGCGCGTGGCGGTGCAGGCGCAGCTCCGTATGGTGGTCCGCCGGCGATGCCCGGTGGTGGCGCAGCACCCGGTGGCTTCGGTGGTCCGCCCGCGATGCCTGGCGGTGGTGGTGCGGCGCCGTATGGCGGTCCGCCCGCGATGCCCGGCAACGCGCCGACCGGCTACGGCGGTCCGCCCGGTATGCCCGGTGGCGGCGCGTCGAACGATCGTCGCGATCCGAGCATGTTCGGTCGCGGTGGTCTCGTCGGCAGCGGCGCGCCGGCGCACAAGGTCGTCGACGATGCCGAGCAGAAGGTGCTCGTCGATCTCGGCCTGCAAGCGGATCCGAGCAAGCTCGATCGCGAGGTCAAGCAGCTCAAGGCGGACCTCGAGAAGGCGACCGCGAACTACGAGCGCGAGGTCGCCGATGCCAAGCGCATCCGCGCCGAGAGCGCGACGTTGCGCGAGCGGATCGAGGAGCTCAAGGCGGCGGTCAAGGATCGCGAGGAGCAGGCGGCCGCGCACGATCGCGTCGCCGACGAGCTGCGCGAGGAGCTCCAGCAGACGCGCAACGAGCTCAACACGACGCGCGGCGAGATGGGCGAGATGGCGGACAACATGGCGGCTCGTGAGCGCCAGGCGGCCCGCGCGCAGGAAGACGCCGCCAAGATCCGAGAGACGATGGAAGACACGCAGCGGCAGCTGATGGAGCTGTCGCGCACGAAGGATGAAGGCTGGAAGAAGCTCAACGAGCAGCTGAGCGAGATCGAGCACCTCCGCGAGGTGATCAACGAGCAGGAGCGGATGCTCGAGGAGCGGCGCGTCGGGTTGATCTCGCAAGAGGAGGTCATCAAGGAGCTGCGCGCCGACAAGGAAAAGATGTTCAAGCAGATCGCCGCGCTCAAGGCCGAGCGCGACGAGGCAGCGACCACCGCGTCGCGCACGGCGGCGCAGATCGTCGGCATCGAGGAAGAGAACAAGCGCCTCGGCCGGCTGCTCGTCGAGTCGCAGACCGACAACGCGCGCGGCGGCACGGCGCAGCCCGATCACATGCTCCGCCTGCAGGGCGACATGAAGGAGCTGCGCGTCGAGCTCAAGAAGCTCGAGGCCGATCGCGAGCGGTTGCAGGAGCAGTACGACCTCGCCGAGCGCGATCGCCAGAAGCTCGAAGGCCGGCTCGCGCAGGTCGAGGTCGAGCTGCAGGAAGCCGTGCACGCGAAGATCGCGGCAGAGAGCGCACGCAACGTCGCGCAGGATGCGCTCGCGAAGTCCGAGGTCGCTCGCCATCGCGCGGCGGAAGAGGCGCTCAACGCGGCGAAGGCGCGCGATGCCGCGTCGACGGGCGGCGACGATGCGCGACGCGAGGTCGACAAGCTCAAGAAGCGGATCGCGGACCTCGAAGTCCTGCAGAAGGCGGCCGGCCCGGTCGTCGATCCGGCCGAGGTCGAGCGCGAGCGCGAGGCTGCCGATCGCAAGCTCAAGGAAGCGACGGCGCGCGCCGATCAGGCCGAGCGTTCGCTCAAGGCACTCGAGGCCGAGCGCGACGCCGCGAAGACCGACGCGCAGAAGGCTCGCGCCGAGGCCGCCCGCGCGAAGGCGAGCGCCGATGCGCAGGCGGAGGCCGTGATCGACGCGGTGGGGACGCCCGCCGGCTCACCGGAGCTCGCCGCGAAGGCGCGAGAGATCTACGACGCGATCAACGACATCCTGTCGGAGATGCGCAACAACATGGTGCTCGTCCAGGGCGAGCTGCCAAACCTTCAGGCCGATGCCGAGACGATGCAAGCGGTCGGCGATGCGGTCGAGGCGCTCGTCGACAGTGCGGAGACGGCGAAGGGCGCGCTGCGCGGCTTGCGTGACCTCGCGGAGAGCAAATGACGTCTGCCGGTTTGGCGAGCGAAGCGAGCGAACAATGACGATCGAACACAAACGCAGCAGCAAGAGCGAGATCGAGGACCTGATCCGCGCGCGCTACTCGCTGATCTGGGTCACGTCGCACGAGGAGAATCGCGTCGAGGAATCGCTGCGCAAGCTGTGTGTCGAGCGCGAGATGCGCCTGGAAGTCTGGTCGATCACCGAGGGCTTCAAGGTCCTCGCGAACGGGCAGGGCACGCGCGACGTGAAAGATCCGATGAAGGCGATCGATCACGTGATCCGCAGCGAAGGCCGCGCGCTGTTCGTGCTGCGTGACTTCCACCCGTTCCTCAAGGAGCCGGCGGTCGTGCGGCGCCTGCGCGATGCGGCGCACGAGCTGCGCAAGACGAAGAAGACGCTCGCCGTGCTGTCGCCGGTGACGAAGGTCCCGCCCGAGCTCGAGAAGTCGATCAGCGCCGTGCTCGACTGGGAGCTGCCGAACCGCTCCGAGATCGAGGCTGCCGCGCGCAAGGTCCTGCCGAGCCTGCCGCAGGCGACGCAGCAGGTGATCGAGAGCGATCCGACGTTCATCGAACGCGTCGTCGAAGGCGCGCTCGGCCTGACGCTCGTCGAGGCCGAGAACGTGTTTGCCAAGAGTGCCGTGCGCACGCACACGTTCGACCTCGAGACGATCCTCGAGGAGAAGAAGCAGATCATCCGCAAGAGCGGCATGCTCGAGTATTACGAGCACCGCGAGGAATTCAGCGACGTCGGCGGCATGGACGTGCTCAAGGACTGGCTCGTCAAGCGCCGCTCCGCGTTCGGGTCGCGCGCGAAGGACTTCGGTCTGCCGCTGCCGAAGGGCATCTTGCTGATCGGCGTGCCCGGCACCGGCAAGTCGCTCACCGCGAAGGCGGTCGGCGCGCTGTGGCAGATGCCGCTCTTGCGCCTCGACGTCGGCAAGATCTTCGCCGGCCTCGTCGGCAGCTCCGAGGAGAACATCCGCACCGTGATCAAGACGGCCGAGGCGATCGCGCCCGCGATCCTGTGGATCGACGAGCTCGAGAAGGGCTTCTCCGGCACGCAGTCGTCGGGCTCGACCGACGGCGGCACGACGTCGCGCGTGTTCGGCACGTTCATCACGTGGCTGCAGGAGAAGACGACGCCGGTGTTCGTGATCGCGACCGCGAACAACGTCCAGCAGCTGCCGCCCGAGCTGCTCCGCAAGGGCCGCTTCGACGAGATCTTCTTCTGCGACCTCCCGGATCGCGAGGACCGCCGCCAGATCCTCGACATCCACCTGCGCAAGAAGAACCGCGACCCCGGCCAGTTCGACATGGACAAGCTGGTCGACGCGACCGTCGATTACTCGGGCGCCGAGCTCGAGCAGGCCGTGATCGCCGCGCTCTACGACGCGTTCGACTCCGGTGCCGACCTCACGACCGATGGCCTGCTCAAGACCGTGCGCGACATCGTCCCGCTCGCGATCACGATGCGCGAGATGATCGAGGGCATGCGCGAGTGGGCGCGCACCCGCGCACGCCCCGCCGCCGCCCGTGGCAGCAAGCCTGCCAAAAAGGAGGGGTGGATGGCCAAGTACGGCGCGCCTACCGCAAACTTGGGCGACAAGGGGCCCGAGACCGACGACGGCGATCGGAAGCTCGAGCTCTGAAATCCCGTACACTGCCTATAACGGAAAGAACGCGATGTCGCATTTCACCAAGTGCGCCCTGAAGATGACGAACCTCGCCGCGATCAAGAAGGCGCTCGAGGACATGAAGCTCAACGTCAAGCATGCCGAGCAAGGGCAGAGCGTGACGGTGCGCGGCTACCGCGGTGACTCGCTGCAGGCGGCGATGTCGATCGACATGGGCCGCTACGACATCGGCGTCATCGAGAACCAGGACGGCACGTACGAGATCACGGCCGACTGGTGGGGCGTCGAGACGACGAAGGGCGTCTCCGAGGAAGAATTTCGCAACGAGCTCGCGCAAAAATACCAGTACCACAACGTCAAACAGGCCTGCGAAGAGAAGGGCTACTCCGTCGAAGAGGAAGTGAACGAGGAGGACGGCTCGATTCGCTTGGTCGTTCGAAAGTGGGTGAGCGAATGAGAAAGCAGGACATCGAGATCGTCATCAACGAGAAGGGCGAGGTGACGTTCGAGGTGAAGGGCGTGAAGGGCGGCAGCTGCCTCGACGAGACCAAGTTCCTGGAGCAGGCGCTCGGCGGCGAGGCCGCGATCGTCGACCAGCAGCGAACTAGCGAATATTACGAGCAATCTGAAGGATACGTGTCGACCTGGGCCGGGGAAGGCAAGGACGAGTAAGGCCGTAAAAGGACTAGCGTGTCGAACGAGGAGACCCCGCCCGGCGGCGAGCCCGCTGCCGACCAGCTCACCGACGAGCTGGCCAAGAAGTACGACCCCGAGCGTCTGCTTCGCATGCTCGCGAAGCGCGCCGGCAAGGGCGAGTCGCTCGAGCACTCGGTTCGCAATCGCTACGAGAAGAAGTTCGGCGTCGACCTCGGCCACGTCCGCATCTACACGGGCGAGTTCGCCGAGGAGTTCAACCGTCAGAAAGGCTCGTACGCCGTCACGATCGGTGGCACCGGCGCGATCCTCATGGGCGGCTCGCCCGAGAAGACGGGTGCCGCGGGCCAGGCGCTGCTCGCCCACGAGCTGACGCACGTCGCGCAGCAGCAGCGCGGCCTCGGCGGCGGTCTGCACCGCAAGGCGGTCATCGACATGCCGTTTGCCGAGGAGCACGAGCATGAAGCCGATGCGGTCGAGCATGCCGAGCATGCCGAGGCGCTCGGCGGATCGGTGCACGAGGCCGTTGCCGCGGCGATGAAGGGCGAAGAGGGCAAGGGCGCTGACGCGGCGTCGATGGCGGAGCAGATCGAGAAGATCAAGCAGCGTGTCCTCGACATGATGGCCGATGCGGTGCGCCACCAGACGCTGCGCAACGGCCTCGTCCGTCGAGCCTAGGTGGTATCCTTCGGGCGTGAGTGACAGCAGCGCCGATGCCGGCGTCGTCCAGTCGCGAGTCCAGCTCGAACGGCTCGTCGCCGAGGACGAGCTCGCGGGCCGCACGATCAGCGGCTTCGCGGCGCCCAGCGTCGGCCTGCGCTCGATCGATCTCGACGGCGTGTCGGTCGTGCGGCTCGACCTGCGCGGCGCGGACGCCGATGACACGCGCCTCGAGCGCGCGAGCCTCGAGCAGTGCGACCTGCGGCAGATGTCGTGGAAGGGCGCGCTGTGGAACCGCGTGCGGATGAAGGACTGCGACCTCACCGAGCTCGACCTGACCGGTGCGCAGCTGCTGCGCTGCGAGCTCGGGCCGGTGCGGATGGCGCGCGTGCGGTTTCATCGGGCGCGCGTCCAGAGCTGCACGTTCAAGGACAGCGAGCTGTACTCCGCAGACTTCGCGAGCTGCGTGATGCTGAAGTGCACGTTCGAAGGCTACGAGCACGCGACGGTGTCGCTGTCGCGCACGGACTGGACGAGCGCGGCGCTGTTCGATGTCGACTTCAAGCGCGCCAACATGTACGGCGCGGTGATGCGCGGCGCGGTGCTCGTGCGCTGCGACCTGCGCGGCGTGAACCTGTGCAGCGCCGATCTGACCGGCGCGCGCTTCGTCGGCTGCGACACCAGCGGTGCCGACTTCGACGGAGCCAGCTGGTAAGGAGCCCTATGCCGTCCCGTCCCGACCTGCGCGAGATCGCGAGCAACGTCAAAGAAGCGTTCGCCGACATGGATCGCGAGACGCTGCTCGACATCCTGACGTTCGTGCTCAAGGAGTACGTCGTCGAGGGGCCGCCTCCGATGCTGATCCACCAGGCGGAGACGCTCGCGGATCTCAGGAACGCGTCGTTCGCGCAGATCATCGCTGCGCTGCAGACGCGCTTCGATCATCCGGAGCTGCAGCAGTTCGCGGTCGACGGCGATCAGGTCAGCGTGCGCGTCGGCGGTGTGATGCAGCCGCTGCTCGCTCCGCGCGGTGGTGCCTCCGCCACGCCGGCCGCCGAGCTGCCGCGTCCTGCGGCGGGCGTGCGCGTCGTCGAGACCACGCTGCAGAACCGGCCGCCGCAAGCTGCTGCGCCGCAGGCCGCCGCGCCGCCAGCCGCCCCCGCGCGC
>JAFAOG010000025.1 GCA_019237945.1 Deltaproteobacteria bacterium
CAAGGCCGATCCCGACTGCATCCTCGACCAGCAGACGCTGTCGGCGCTCGTGCTCGCCGTCAACGGCGGCGACGACACCCGCCACGATCTGGCAGAGGTGCTAGTCTGCGCGGCCGATGTCTGACCCGGTCGTTCCGCTCGATCATCCGCGCTTTCACGCCGCCGAGCTCGCGGTGTTCACGAAGCGCGTCGTCGCCGATTGCATGAGCCATCGCTGCGCGATGCACGCGACGAAGACCGAGAAGCTCGACGCGTGCTGCCAGTACGGCTGCGACGTCGATCTGTACGAGCGCGATGCGATCCTCGCGCGCGCCGCGAGCATCAAGCCCGTGCTCGCCGCCGAGGTGCGCGAGCTGCCGTGGTTCGACGAGAGCGAGCCCGAGCAGGATCCGGATGTGCCGAGCGGCACGGTGGTACGCACGGCGGTACACGGCGGCGGCTGCCTGTTCCTGTCGCACGACAAGCGCGGCTGCGCGATCCATCGCGCGTCGCTCGAGCAGGGCTGGGACTTCCGCGGCGTCAAGCCGAGCATCTGCCGGCTGTTCCCGCTGTCGTACGGCGAGGGAATGATCCAGGTCAGCGACGACTACGTCGACTACTCGTGCGCGTACGAACCTGATGCGCCGACCTTGTATCAGGTCGCGCGCGATGCGCTCGCCGATCTGTTCGGGCCCGAGCTCGTGCGGGCGATGGATGCCGCGGAGCAGCGGGTGCTCGCGCGTCAGTTGCCGATCGCGCGCTGATTACCGCGGCGCGTTCTGCTGGCGCGCTTCGACGACCTTCTTCGCGTAGCCCTTCCACTCGGGGCTCGGATCGGCGGCACTGCGAATGCGCACGACCGAGCCGGGCAGCTCGACGACGCCGACCGACGACGTCCACCCCGGCGGCACCTGCGGATCGCTCCAGAAGTAGAGCCAGCGCGCGTCGCGCGGCGCGAGGTTGACGCAGCCGTGACTGCGCTGGTGGCCGAACTGATCGTGCCAGTACGCGGTGTGCAGCGCGAGGCCCTTCTCCGGCGAGAAGAACTCGGTCCACGGCACGGTCGCGACCGAGTACGGATCCTCGCCGTTGAGGCCCTTCATGTCGGCCTCGGATTCCTTGAGCCAGATCCGGTACAGGCCGGTCTCGGTCGGCGTCTCCTTCGCGCCCGACGACACGAGCGTCGAGTACACCGGCGTCTCGCCCTCGAACGCGACGAGGATCTGCGCATCGAGATCGACATCGATCCAGCGCTCGTTCGGCTGCAGCAGCGCGGGCGGCGGCAGCGGCGTGAACACGTGGACGTCGGCGGCCTGCATCCACTCGTCGGGGCCGATGCGGTACGCGATGATCTTGCCGCCGGGCTTGTCGGTCGCGGTCTCGACCACCGGCACCGGCGTGCGCGCATTGAGCTCGCGCATCGCGCCGCCCGTCGGCTTCGCGTAGGTGTACGCGGCGACCATCCCGCCGCGCGGCCACACGTACGCGATCGGCACCGCCCAGCCGACGTCGTCGCCGAGCCGCGTGCCTCCATACGGCGATGGCGTGTGACGCGACACCGTCGACTTCAGCACGTACTCGGGGTCCTTCTGGCTGATCTTCCAGTAGACCTTGCCGCCGATCGTCACCTCGTCCCACTCGCGCACGTTGAGCGATCCGAGGATCGGCTGATCCTCGACGAGCTTCGGCTCCGCCGCGTCCTTCGGCGGCTTCTTGCCCTTCTTCGCCGGCTTCTCGAGCGTGTACGTGACGGCGCCGGGCGCGGTGACCTTGCCGTAAGTGCCCGGCACGATCTCGCCGCGCTCGAGGTGCGGGACCTCCTGGCCGTACGGCGGCTGCTTGCTCGGCTTGACGTAGTCGCCGCACACCCAGCCCTTCGGCTCGATCTCGACCCACGGCTTGTCGCAGCCCTTCGCCTGCTGCGTGCGGTTCCAGGCGACGCGGGTGTCGACCGCGATCGTGCCGATGCGCTTGCCGTCATCGCCGGGCTCGAGACGCACGCCGACGGTGCGCGTCAGCTCGAGCGACTTCGTCCACTCCGGGAAGTCCGGCTGGACCGTCGGGGTCGGTGCCGGCTCGGGCGTCGGCGAAGGTGCCGGTGCGGGCGCGGGCTGGTCCCGATGCCCCTTGCAGGCGACGAGCGCCAAGGCGACGCAGCACCATCCGCGCACGGCCCTGAGATACCACGAAGTGCCGAAAACTCCAGGCGGCCAGAGGGCCCATGCTACGGTCGCCGCAGCGATGCGCCTCGGCGAGATGCTCCTGCGCGACGGCCGCTTGACCGAAGCCCAGCTCAAGCAAGCGCTGGCGTACCAGGCGCGCGACGGCGGCCGGCTCGGCACGGTGCTCGTCGAGCATGGCCTGATCGATCTCGAGGCGCTGACCGTCTACCTCGGCCTCGAGCTCGGCATCCCGATCGCGACCGGCGCGATGCTCGAGCGGGCGAAGCGCGCGGCGGTGCGGCTGCTCCAGCCGGCCCAGTCGTTCAAGTTCAAGTGCGTGCCGCTGGTCGTGCAGGACCGGCAGCTGATCGCGGCGATCGAGGATCCGCACGACTTCGCGACGCTCGAGCAGCTGACGCAGACGACCGGCTACCGCGTGCTGCCGCGTGTCGCGCCCGAGGTCCGTATCTACTACTACATCGAGCGCTACTACGGCGTGGCGCGCCCGGCGCGGTTCGTGAAGTTCGGCGACACGCCGCGCGGCGACGAGACGATCGGCGATCCCGGCCTGCCCGCGCCGCCGCTGCCGGGTCTGCCGCCGGTGCCGGCCTCGCTGGTCACCGCGCCCGGCCCGCGCCCGCGCCTGCGCAGCGCGAAGATGGCGAAGATGTTCGACGAGAGCGAGTCGCTCGAGCTCGAGGCCGACGACCTGCTCGAGTCCCTCGACGCCGACGACACCGCCGCTGCCGAGCCCGCTCCGCACGTCCGCCCGCACCGCACGACGACGCCACCGATCGCCGCCCAGGAAGCAGCGATGGCCGAGCGCCCCAACGCGATCAGCGCCGTCGACGCGATTGCCGAGCTCAAGTCGCTGACAGAGCGCAACCGGATCATCGAGGTGCTGCTCGGCTACGCGGCCGGCATCTTCCCGGTCTCCGTGCTGTTCGCCGTGCGCGATCAGCTCGCGTTTGGCTGGAAGGCCGTCGGCGAGTTTGCGGGGCGCTCGCACGTCGAGCACATCCTCGTGCCGCTCGATGCGCCGAGCGTGATCCAGGCTGCCGCTGCCGCCGAGAACGGCGTGTTCCACGGCGCGCCGACACCGTCGACGGTCAACACGTACCTCTACAAGGTGCTCGGCACGGCGGAGCCGGCGAAGGCGACCGCGGGCGTGATCATGATCGGCAAGCGCATCGTCAACGTGCTGTACGGGCACGGCGCCGAGCTGACGCCGCTGCAGCTCGACGACCTGCAGGGCATCTGCACGGTCGCGGCCGAG
Source organism: Deltaproteobacteria bacterium (assembly GCA_019237945.1). Taxonomy (GTDB): domain Bacteria; phylum Myxococcota_A; class Polyangia; order Haliangiales; family Haliangiaceae; genus JABFXX01. The sequence continues at coordinate 3,418 of JAFAOG010000025.1, forward strand.
GCGTACGCGCGGTTGATCGCGTCTTCGAAGAAGAAGAAGTAGTCGGCCGCGATTACTGCAGGTTGATCGGCGACGTCGTGCCGCCGGTGCGATGGCAGTTGTTGCAGTTGCCGCCGTTGGCGACGAGCTGACCGCTCATCGGTGTGGTCGACGGGCACGCGCTCGCGTTCGTCGTGCCGGGCGTGCCGGCGCTCGGCGGCGTCGGCATCAGCGCGGACGTGATGTAGAAGTTGCCGTCCGACGCGCTGACCGCGGTGTGCTTCTGGCCGCTGACCGTGACCGAGATCGTGGCGCCCGCGTACGGGTTCTGTCCGCCGGCGTCGCGATAGAGCGTGCCGGCAACGGCGAAGGCGGGCGCGCCGGCGCCGGTGTTTCCGATCAGGTGACAGCCGGCCGTCATGCAGGTCATGCCCGCGTTGTGATGCGCGGCCGGGAGGTTGTTCGAGACGGGGACACAGTTGCTGCCCGAGCCGGAGCCGACGTTCGATCCGCCGCCGGAGTCGTTGCCGCCACCCCCGATGCTGCCGTCCGGCCCCCCCTGATTGTTGGTCACCACCGAGCCGACATCACAGGCGGCGGCGAAGACCAGGGTCGAGAGGATGACTGCGATTCGGGTCATGAATTCCCCATTGAAGATCGGTTGTAAGGGATCGGTAATGCAAGGTCTAGGGCCAGGTCGGGCCCCGATCGCACCGCAACCCAAAGTGCTCGAATTGTGCAAGGTTGCAGGCGGGCTGTGACAAGCCGACCACCCCGACGGCCGAGATCACGGCGAGTGCGCACCCCACGGGGAGGACAAGCGTCCCCAACGGCCCCGGCGTACTCCCGCGGCGGGCCAGCCAGGCGGCGGCGGCGAGGGGAGGCAGACAGAGCACACCAACCCACACGGCGAGCGGCGGCGAGGGTGGCAAGAACCCGTTCCAGGCGGCCTCGCGGACCTGCATCGGGAGAAGCACGAGGACCGCGGGGAGCAGGGTCGTCGCAGCGAGGGCGGCGGCGAGAATGCGGCGGCCTTCGCGAGGGGCGAACGCGAGCGCGGCGGCGGGGACGAGCCACAGCCACGCGAGCTCGGCGGCGCCGACGGCGAGAGCCGCGATCCCGATCGCGAGCGGAAGCGCGAGCGCGGCGGCGAGGTAGCGCGACGAGCCGACCCACGGACGGAAGCGTTGCGCCGCGCGCGTGACGAGGCCGAGCGTGCCGGCGATGATCGCAGCGGCGGCGAGCTCGCGGCGCAGCGGCGCGAGCACCCAGCGTGGATCGCGATCGAGGACGGCGGCGAGCGTGATCGCGAGCGCGGTGCACGCGGTGCCGGCGACGAGGCCAAGGCCACCGCGGGCGAGCGGGCCGATGCAGCGAACGAGACCGGCGAGTGCGAGCGCGACGAGCAGGACCTCGAGGCCGAGCAGCCACGCGCGCGGCACGACGGTGTTCGCGGCGAGCGGGAGCCAGAAGCCGTCGGTCGTGTGCGGCGGCGGCGGCTTGGTGACGAGCGCGCGGAGCAGGCGGCCGGTCGCGGCGATGCTCGTGCGATCGAGGCGCGATGGCGTGTCGTGCGGCGAGTGATAGGCGAGGTCGATCCACTCGCCGTCCTGACCGCGGTTGTAGAGGTGGAACGCGCGGATGCCCTGGCGCGTGAAGGCGCCGTGGTCGGCGCGCTCGGCTTGCGGCCACCACCGGCTGACGACGCGATGCGGAAGCGGCGCGCGGATCACGACGCCCGCGCGGTCGCCTGCGTCGGCGAGCCACCGCATCTCGCTCGTGCCGATCAGCGTCGAGGCGCCGTTGAGCACGAGATCGCCGCTGCCGCCGACGAGGTCGAGCGCGATCGCGAACGCGATGTCGTCGCGCCGCTGGGCGAGGGCCTCCGCACCGACGAGCCCGCGCTCTTCATCGGCGGTGAACGCGAGCATCACCGGATACGGCGGCGGGTGGGTGCGCAGCTCGCCGGCGAGCTCGATCAACAGGCCGACCGCGACGGCGTTGTCGGCGGCGCCGGGCGCGCCAGGAACGGTGTCGTAGTGGCCCGTGATCAGCAGCGCGGGTCCGGGCGGACCGAAGCGCACGAGCAGATCCGGATCGTCGGTGTGGATGCGCTCGGCATCGCGGAAGTGGCCGCCGAGCACGTCGATCGCCGGCAGCTCGACATCGCCGACGGCGAACCGCTCCGTGCCCGGCACGTGCGCCTCGATGTACGCGAGGGCGGCGCGCGCGGCCTCGGTGTCGTGGACGCGCGGCGAGCCGGCGAGCGCATCGACGTGCGCGAGCACGCGATCGACATCGAGGCCCGGCCCGGGCGGACCGGCCGAACATGCGACGAGCAGCAATGGTAGCGAAGTGAGAAAGCGTCCCCAGCTAAGTCCGCGCAGAGATTCGATCACGTGGGTTGCGAAGTGCGAAAGCGTCCCCTTCACAGCGAGCGCAGCAGGAGATCGTTCTCCGCGGGCGTGCCGACCGTGATCCGCAGGCAGCCGGCGAGCGCGCCGGCATCGAACAGGCGCACGAGCACGCCGGCGTCGACGAGCTTCTGCCAGGTCGCGCGCGCGTTCGCGAAGCGCACGAGCACGAGGTTCGCCTGCGATGGGAACACCTCGCCGTGACGGGCGAGCGCGGCGGCGAGCCGGGTCCGTTCGCTGACGACCTCGGCGGCCTGGGCGTCGCACCAGTCGCGTGCCTCGCGCAGCACGAACGCGGCCGCGCGCTGATCGAGCGACGACAGGTTGTACGGCGGGCGCACCTTCTCGAGCAGCTGCGCGATCGCGCGCGATGCGATCGTGTAGCCGACGCGCAGCCCGGCGAGCCCGACCTTCGACAGCGTGCGCATGACGACGAGGTTCGGGTGCTCCGCGAGCCGCGGGAGGGTGGTCTTGCCGCAGTAGGCG
>JAFAOG010000266.1 GCA_019237945.1 Deltaproteobacteria bacterium
GCACCCGGCGCGCCACGGTCGATATCGATGACGTGATCCCGAACGACAAGCAGCCGCGCACGACGCCGAAGGAGGATCCAGAGCTGCAGCGCCAGATCGAGGCCAACGAGGGCATCTTCGAGCCGCTCCTGCTCGAGCCGCATCCGACGCTACCGGCAAAGTTCCGCATCATCGACGGGGATCGCCGCTGGACGAACTCCAAGGTGCTCGTCGAGCAGAACAAGCCGCAGTACCGCAACCTGCTCGCCGAGATCACCGAGCACACACTCGACGATGAAGAGCGGTTCCGCGTCTGGATCTACATCCACCGGCAGCGCAAGGAGTGGGACGCGAAGGAGAAGGAGATGGTCGCCCGCCAGCTCGTCAAGCTGGTCGGGCGCGCGAGCGCCGCGAACATCCTCGGCGTGACCGTCCGCGAGGTCGACAAGCTCGTCGAGGTCTACGACCTCGCGGAGCGGCTCAAGAACATCCGCGACCCGAGCGCATCGATCACATGGGCGCGCGAGATCACCGGCATCAACAAGAACCTGCTGACGCCGTCCGTCGTCGACACGATCGTCGACAAGATCAACGAGAAGTTGATCACGAACTCGAAGGAGCTGCGCCGGCTGCGGCCGATCTTGAAGGACCCTGTGGCCAAGGACTGTTTCCTGCAACCGACAACGACGATCAACGACGCGCTCGAGAAGCTCGACGGCGCGCCGACCACGAAGCTCAAGAAGACCGGCCTCGCCGGCGACCTCGCCGCGATCGTCGACTCGATTCGCAAGCAGCCGTGGACCGCGCTCGCCGAGCTGCGCGGCGATGACGACACGCTGCGCACGATCGAAGAGGCCGAGAAGCTTCTCAAGGATTTGAAGAAGAGCCTCAAGCCCTAGGACGGGGACACGCCGATCATAACGCGACCCGCTGATGGTCGCGGATGGGCAAACTCGTCCTGGTAGTCGGATTGGTCGCAGCAATTTCAGCCACTTGAACGGACCTGCAGATCGCCATGGAGAAATTCCGCCCTCGCTAGTTTCCACAGTGTCCCCCACTCACCACCAAGGAGCTGCCATGACCGACAAAGATCCCAAGCCGCATCACCTGCTCGTCGCGATCCTGACCACTGCCGGGGCGTACCCGGCCGACGGCTTCAACGAGGAGCCCGAGAACCAGCCGATCAAGGTGGAGCTCGAGAAGGCTGCGAAGGTCCTCAAGCTGACCAACACCGCGACCTGGATCGCCAAGGTCGGCGACACCGAGCTCGACATCGAGAAGAGCTACGCGTCGTACCACCTCTCCGGGAAGGTAGAGATCAACTACGGGCCGCGGGAGACCGGCGGCGGCGCGAGCGCGTCATGAACGCGCTTGGCGCGAAGGCGCTGTTCGACGCCGCGATCGCGCAACTCGACGAGCGTGTGCTCGCCGCGCGCGGGTGGGTCATCCACAGCAAGACGTTTCCGATCCTCGACATCTCGTTCCGCAATCCGGCTCGGCAAGAGCTGCGGCTGCGCCTCGAGTGCGAGAGCTGGAACGAGCTGCCCCCGTCCGTCGCGTTGCTCGCGCCCGACGGAACGAACCTCGCCGCCGTGCCGCAGCTCCGACCGGGCAACAACATCTTCAACGCCGGGGGACACCCCCGAACGAACCGCCCCTTCGTCTGCATGATCGGCGTGCGCGAGTACCACGAGCACGGGTCGCACGTGAACGACCTGTGGTCGAACTACAAGGCGCGCGACAGCTACACGCTCGGCAACATCATCGAGCAGCTGTGGAATGGCTGGCTGAGGGTGTGGCCGTGAGCGTGCTCGAGATCCCGAGCGCCTTGATCGTCGAGACCGTCGAGCACCTGCGCGCCGCGCGCTACAGCGAGCGCGTCGTGCTGTGGCTCGGCCGCCCGCACGCAGACGTCGTCACAGTGTCGCAGGTCTACGTGCCGATCCAGATCGCCGATGCCGGCTACTTTCGGATCCCGAGCGACGGCATGGCCGCGTTGTTCGGCCACATGCGAGCCGCCCGGCTCATGGTCGCGGCGCAGGTTCACACGCATCCGCAGGAGGCATTCCATTCCCCCGTCGACGACGAGTGGGCGATAGTGCGCCACGAAGGCGGGCTCTCTCTGGTCGTGCCGCGGTTCTGCCAGAAGACCACCGCGGCCTCGTTCGGAATAGACGCGAAAGTATTCCGGCTCGATGCCGACGACGTCTTCGTCGAGGTGCCCGCAGCGACGGCGTACAAGGTGATCGAATGAGCGGGGCCAGGCAGGAGAACGTTCGCACCCTTGCCGCCGCGATCGGGCGCAGCGAGGCCGAGGTCGAGCAATTGCTCGACGCTACGGTACTCATCACGTGTGCCCCGGGCGGCGAGAGGCTCGCGCACTACGTCGAGATCCTGCTCGCGCGCACGTTGTCGAACGTGCGGCGCGACGTGGGCAGTGCGCCCGCCGTCGAGGTCGTCCTCGGCGCAGCAGCCCCGCGCTCTCGCGCACGTGTGATCGGCGTGGGCGTCGACGGATACCGCCTCGAGGTGCGGGAGGGCGCAGTCGCCCTCGGAGCGGCCGCGCGGCCGATCGTGCAACTAGTAGCGGCGTGCTACGCCGCTGCAGCGGCGGTGCACACCGCGATCGGCGCGGAGCTTCCGGTGCCGTTGCGGATGCCGCTCAGCGTCGATCTCGAGCATCTGTACGGTGCGGCGATCGCTCGCCTCGACGAGCGTATCGAGCTCGGCCGGTGCTTCATGGCGGGCGCCGGCGCAATCGGCAATGCGGTACTCGCCGGCTTCTCTACCCTGGACGTTCACGGTGAGCTGCACATCTGCGATCCAGACGACGCGAGCGATGGGAATCTTAACCGGTGCTGGTGGTTCGATCATGAAGACCTCGAGAAGCCGAAGGCGGAGCGCCTCGTGGTGCGCGCGCAGGCGTCGATGCCCAACCTGCGTCTCGCCCCACATGTCGTGACCCTCCGTGACGCGATCAAGACGATGGGCGAGAAGCCGCCCGAGACGCTGATCGTGGGCGTTGATAGCCGGCGCGCGCGCCGCAGCCTGCAAAGTGAAATGCCGCGTCGCGTGTTCGACGCGTCGACGACCGGCATCACCGAGCTCGTGTTGCACGTCAACGAGGCGCTGACCGACCGCGCGTGCATGTCCTGCGTCTACCACGAAGCCCCCGACGAAGGCGCGCACGAGGCTCACGTTGCCGATGCGCTCGGTGTCGGTCTCGCCAACGTGCGTCAAAACTTCGTGTCGGCGGACGCCGCACGCGAGATCGCGAAGAAGTATCCGGAGCTCGACGCCGCGCAGCTCCAGGGCCTCGCGTACGACTCGCTGTTCAAGCAGCTCTGCGGCAAGGGCCAGCTCAAGACGAGCACGGCCGAGCGCGTGCTTGCACCCTTCGGGTTCGTGTCCGTCCTCGCCGGCGTGATGCTCGCGATCGAGATCGCGATCCGGACCGGTGACGTTCGACAGGCGCCCGCGCACAACTACTGGCGCATCAGCCCGTGGGGCGCTCCAATTGCCCGCATGCGCGAACAGCGCGCGAAGAGGCCGGGATGCGAGTTCTGCGGTAACAGCACGCTGCAAGGCGTCGTGAAAAGCCTATGGGGGTAAGCTTGGGTTCCAAGAAGCGGCCGGCACCGAGCGGTACGCCGTCGGTGACCGACATCAACGATCCGAAGCAGCTCCAGGGGCTGTCGAAACGACTGCTCGCGTATGCACGTCGCTACGCCAGCTTGCGAACGTGGTGGCTCGGAAAAGCCGGAGCGCTCGCCAAGGGGTTCACCGTCGAGGATGTAGTCTGCAAGGCGATGGTCTCCCTCTTCGGCGAGGTGGAACCGGCGGTCCGGGACAAGAGGGGCCCGCGGCGCTGGGACTCGGTCAAGTATCCAGAGCCGTGGGTCTACTTGATGGTGTTCGTGAAGACGGAGTTACGGAATCTGTCCGTCTCGAGCGAGAATCGGCGATCCGAGCGCGACGTAGACGATGACGCGCTGATCACAAATGACACCGCCGAGTCGTTGCTTCTCGAGGCGGAGCTCGATGCCGAACACGAGCAACGCGTTCAGCGGGCGTATCTGCTGCTCGTCGAAGAAATCGGCGACGACGCGTCGCTTCAACAGCTGCACGATCTGATGTTTGACGGCATTTGCAAGCCGCAGCTGCTCGCCGAACGTCTCTCCATGTCCGTGAAGGACGTCAACAATCTGAAGAAGCGCATGTCCAACGCCGCCAAGCGCGCGTTGCAGCGCCTCGAGAAAGAACAGACCGATGACTAAGCAAGACAAGGACGAAGCGAAGCGCATCCTTGCTCTGCTTGCAGATGCTGCCGAGCATGAGCAGACAGCCGAAGAGGCCGAGCAAGAATTGATCGCCGATGGCGTGAACGTCACCGGCTTCCTGGCGCGGGTGCAGCAAGCGGTTCAGCAAAAACAGAAGGAGGAGCGTCTGTCCTGGCACAAAGAGGCGCGCCACAACGCAGACGCGTTCTCCCAGACGCAGGACGTGTCAGCGCTGTTCGCGACGATGACCCATGCGCAGCTCGTTGCGGAGGCACAGAAGTACGCCGCACAGCTCCACTTCAAGAACTTCGATGAAGCGACCGACGAGGACTTGCGAACGCAGCTCGCTGACCTCGCTCGACTCGGGGAGCTCGCGAAGAAGAGATGAGCGGCGAGGATCCTGGTCAGCTAGCGCGGGCGGCGGCGCGGCGCGAGCTTCTCGAGAGGCGCATCGAGGCTATCGATGAGATCGACGTCGAGCGGATCGCGAATTTTCATCGCTTGTTTGTGGTGGAGGGCGACCTCCACGGCGCTGAGGGCCGCTCCGTGACGGGAGAGGGTGCGGGCATCATCCGGATCCGAAACGACATCGAGAGGATCGAGCGTCGGCGTTTCATCATCGCTCACGAGATCGGGCACTGCATTCTGCACAAGTCGGGGAGCGTGAAGCCGTGCTCGCAAGGCGACCTATTTCGTTACGAAGAAGGCAACCGCGAGGCCGAGGCCAACTGGTTTGCGTCGGAGCTGCTGATGCCGGCGGTGTTGTTCCGTCCGCATTGCGACGTCGCAGAGCCGAGCTTTGCGGCCGTAAAGGCGGTCGCGCGCGTCTTTCGCACGACGCTCACCGCGACATGCATCCGCTTCGTGCAGCTCTCGGCCGAGCGCTGTGCGCTCGTGTGGTCCGAGTCAGGACGCGTCAAATGGTGCGTTCGTTCCGCGGACTTTCCGGGCTGGATCGAGCGTGGTCGGGTCTTGAGCGGTAACTCGCACGCCGCCGATGTGTTCTCTGGCAGGGGGCTGCCGATCGGGTTCAAGCCGGTCCCGCAAATGGCGTGGCTCGATCGCCATGTACTGGGCGGGCGGTCCCTCATGGAGGAGACGCTGGCGTTTGACACCTTGGGAGCCGCGCTGTCGATTCTTTGGTTCCCGGTCGAGCGGGATGAGGATGACCGGGCGGATGACGATAACGATGACGACCCACGGTGGCGGCGATGACCGCCGGTGTGCGTAGTCGGAACTGGAGTAGCCATGGTGAAGGTCTTGATCGTTGGTCGCACACGGATGGGCACCAGTGCGAATCGCTGCATTGGTGGACTGACGGACGCGGGTCAGTCAGTTCGCTTGCTCGATCAACACGGCGACCATTGGGATACGAGTGCGCCATTTCAGGTGGGGCAGTGGTGGGATGTCACCTTCCAACCGGTCGATCCTGCAAACCTGGAGTTGCCACACGTCGAGGACGTGCTTGTTACGGCCGCATCCTTCATTGGTGATGACCGTGATCCGCGGCGAACCATCATGTCGCTCGTGACGCCCTGGCAAGGCTCGGACAAGGCGCTGTTCGGCGGGAACGTGAAGTATACGAACGCTCACAACGGCTACATCGCCGAAGGTACTCAGCCGGATCGAAGCACGTGGTTTTGGATCACCGATCGCGAGCTTCGGTTTCGCGATGATGGCAAGCACTACGACTACCCGAGCAAGAGCCTCTTCGGCGTCGAGATTCCCCATGGGCTTTCGTACGTGGGCGAGCCGGATCCTCCACCGGTAATCCCCGCTGGAACACTCGTGCGTGTGTCGCTCGCGCGCTGGTGGAAACCGCCGAACGCGGATGAGAGCTGCCCGCTGCGCTGCTTTGTCCAGCTGTCGGGGTGGTTCTAGTCCGATCCAGATGCGCTTGTTGGCACCAGGTTCTCGCAGGGGATGTTGAGCTCCGAAGCGAAGCGCTTTGAAACGACGGAGCGATGACACGCGTCAGGTTGACCCTCGACGCAGAACAGCGCGACGATGGAAGTGCTGGGGCCTACCAGCGTCGAGAAGCTGCGCGCGTCGAACTTGGACAAGATCTCTCTCTCATACGCAGCGACAAACCCCGGGGCGAGGGTAGTCCGTGCGTGTTTGGTCACGTCCTGCGCGCGATCCGCGTCTTTTTGCACGGACCGTATCGAAGCTGTAGGGGCAAGCTCCTTCGCGTGCACGTAACGTATGCCTTCGCGCGCGAGCGACGCTTGCAAGCGTCCGCTATTGAGGAATGCGTACGTGGGGCCGCGCATGCCTCGGCGCTGTCGGATGTCGACGAACGTGTCCACCTTCGCTGCTCGCAGAGCACCGAAGAATCGTTGCTCGGTGTATCCGTATCCGCCGATCGTAACGAGCTTGAGCACTACGAATAGACCTTGCGCGAACTGAAACGTGCGCCGAACAGGTCACCTTGTCCTGCCGTTAGCTGCTCGATGACCTCGCTTTGCGTGCGTAGGTCGCCGGTCGGAAGCACATGCTCGACAACGATGCCTTGATCCTGCAAAACCCAGCCGATCAGCTTTGAGCGGTGGCATTCCCACGGCTTGCCCTCGCTACACAACAAACAGACGCGCATGCCCTTTGCGTAGGCAGTCCGCAGGCGTTCGATGCCGCGAATGAAGAAGTCCTTCGTTCGACACTTCTGGTAGTCGACACGGCCATCTTTGTCGTAGCAGTCGCGATCACTAGGCCGCCCGCCGAGAAGGTCTCCCATGAAGACGTACTTGATGTGCTGGCTCTGAAGTTGCGCGCGCAAAGGGTCGCGAGAAAACTCCGGCTGAAACCGGGAGAATGGGCTCGAGCGTACATCGATCAAGAACGGCACCTCGAGCTTGTTCAACTGAGTCACAACCGCGTCAAGCGAGCGTCCGCCATGCCCAATGGAGAAGACGCGTCCGCTCATGAGTTGGAGCTTACCTCCACGCTACGACGCTGCACTCGATTCGCGAAGCGAATCGCATGGTTCGCTCCTGTAAACAGTTGGGGATCTCGCGTCGGTACCAACACGTATCAATGCAGGCGTTGAAACGCAGCCTTGACGAGATCGCTGCTAGCGCAACGCTGGACCGCCGGCTTCAGTCTCGCGAGTCCGTTATTCAGGTGCGTCGTTAGCCACTCCGCCGAATTCTTCAGGCGGTGACTGAGCGCGACGACCTCCACGTTTGCGTCGATGAGCGCATTCACCTCGGACGCCATCTTGTCGCAACTCTTGCTATCCCTGATGGTCGTCGCTACCAGCGCGTCGAAGAAGTTCACGACGCGTGTCGTGTCGGCGTCAGCGACCTCGACTGGGTCGGGTAGGCGTGCGACGAAGAGATTCATCGTTTCCGTTGGCCCGGTGGTGAGCTCATCCGCGAAGTCATGGGAGATGCCCGGATTTCGGATAAGCAGTGTGGCGGACGTGTGCACGGCGCAGGTCGTTGCAACGCGCTGAGCTTCTGCCTCCGCGGGCTCGTCGCACTCGACCGCGCCGTTCCAGATGATCGCCAGACCGTTCGGAGCGCTCGTTCCGATGACCCGATACTTGCCGGGCTGAAGGTTCCAGCTGCGGACCTTGGTGTCCGCGAGCTTGAACGCAGTTTCGTTCACGACCCGCGCGATCATTTTCGGCTCATAGACGCGCCCGGGAATCGTACGAAACACGAGCTCGATGGGCGCCGGGTCCGCGCGAAAGTTGTTGCGGATCTGGTCAAGGTCCGTCGAGAACACGCCTTCGCCTGTGATGTCAGTGACACCGAGACCGTGCAGGTTCACCGTCGACGTAGCAACCGCCTTTGCTTTGCTGGCTGAGACGTTTCCTTGAGCGAAGAGGGCGGAGAGGGTCTGCGCGTTCTCGACGTAGTCGCTTTCCATCGTGAGGTCGACGGTCGACCCCATGTGGATTTCTGCGAGGTAAAAGACGGCGGTCGGTGGCGGTTCGACCGCCGAGCGCTGGGAGGAATCGTCGATCGCGATGACGTCCTTCACTTCGTGCGAATGAAACACGAGCGCATCGTGGGTCTCGGTCTGCTGTACATCGAGGCCAACGAATAGGAACTGCCCGCCGCCGTCTACCCTGTTCATCTCCGACGCGCGGTACAGGTGTTTGTCGACCTCGTGTCGTGCGATGCGCTTCGGCTTGACGTTGTCGTAGAGGCGCGGTCCCCCGTCTAGTGGCGAGAGATCGGCGGTGAACAGCACGCCGAGGTCGCGCTCGTCGATCGTCGGAAATCCGTACGCGAGGACCTCAACGGTCTGAGCTCGCGTCGGCGGGTGCGCTGGCGGGTCCGCAACGGCGTAACCCCGCGAGCCGACGGCCAAGCCCGCCAGCGCGAGTACCACACGACCCATGAATGTGCGACGTGTACTAACCATGACTCCGCCCCCCGTCGTCAAAGCTATCACGAGGGAACCAATCTCAGCCGCCCAACTCGCGGCCGCCAATCTACGAGCGCATCCTGATACCGCGCGCGAAGACTCTTGCCGGAACGCAGCTGACGAACCCGCGCGCGTTCACGTCCGTGAGCGTCAAGCAATCCGGTGTTGATCCGGCGCCGACGGCGGCGACGAATCATCTCGGTCGTCGAGGCTGTAATACCAGTTGCGGTGCGCGCGGAACGCCGACTTTGCCGATTCGATGACAAGGGTCTCGCCCTGGCGGTCGTCAACCATGTTGAGCGCGCGGAGGAAGTTCTTCCACATCTCGCCAACAGCCCCGAAGTAGCACTTGAGGAACGCCGACGCGAACGCAATCTCGCCCGGCATTCGCGCCGCGAGATGTCGGAACAAGTGGTGATGTCCGAGCGTGCCGCGCTCGATCACGTACGCCCAGCCCAACGCCTCCTCCGGCTTGTCGAAGAGTGGCACCGTGACATGCGGGAGGTTAGCGATCGCGTCCGTCGGGACGTGCAGCGCCTCGAGATCGCGGCGCAGCAACTCGTGCTTCCGGAACCGTCGAACGTCGAGGTACAGAGCGATGTCGGGCGTAGCGGCCAGCGCGCGCTCGACCGGCGCGATAAACCCATAGGAGCGCACAAGGAACCGTTGGTAGTCGGCCGCCGAGACCACCCCGAGCATCTCGACGGCGTCATCGTCGGCGTCCACATGGAGCGCCGCGGTCTCTGCCGGAAGTCGATCGCTCAACGGCATCGAGGCCGGAGACAACGCAACGGGCGTGCCTGAAATTCGGAACCGGCCCAGCGACGTCACGAGCAGTTACGCACCGCCACCGTGCTCGTCGAGCGCGATGCGGCATCGCCGCACGCACGGATACGCTCCTGCGAGGTGCGCTAGTCCTCCGCGGTACGGCAGCCTCCCGCATTCTGACGGAAGCAACGGACCGCCCGTAGAAGCAGCCTGGCCCACCGACGACCTCGACGGTGTCGATTATCGAGCCCCTCCCACAGCGACGGCAGATCGTCGTTGTCGATGATGTCGCCGCGAAGCTGGTCGCGATGGAGGCGGCACTCGCGCCGCTGCATCGTCGGCTCATCAGAGCGCCGTCGGGCCGAGACGCCCTCGCGACGCTGCTCGAGACCGACGTCACGGTGATCCTGCTCGATGTTTGGATGCCCGAGATGGACGGGTTCGAGACGGCAGAGCTGGTCCGGGGTTGCGGAGCGGCAGAGGCGGCGCCCCTAGCGCGCAACGAATCGCCTCAACTCGCGGGCGCTTCCTCTCGCCGTGATGCTTACCGTCCGGATCGAACCGCGCATCGATCTGGCTCAGAGCCGAAATGAGAAGCGCCGCGACTTGCAGTCGCAAGCCGCGGCGCCGATGTATTGTCGCCTAGTTTCTTAGAATCCGCAGGAGGGATTTGCGGCGCAGTAGAGCGACTGGATCTGGCTCGTGCTTAGCTCGTAATCAAAGATCGCAACCTCGTCGATGTATCCGCTGAAGAAGTTGCTGCAGTCTCGCGTCCCGATCCGAACAGGCTCTGTTCCGTTGCCGGGGAAGATGGCGTACGAGGGATACGAATACAGCGTGTTCGCCACTGGGTGAGTCGTGCAGCGCGGCCCGCCCATGCAGTTGCCGTTCTCGTAGATGGAGACGCCCGCCTTCGGGTCCTTCAGATCACCGGGGTCGTAGACGACGTCGACCTCCGTCCATTTCGTGGTGCTGAAATTCGAAGTTGAATCCTGGAAATACGCGCCCGCGCCGAGTGAGCCGGAGATGTTGAACGCGTACCCGGACACGCGGCGGTCCTTTCCAGTGTCCAACGGGTTGTCCGGATACATGCGAAGGGCCCACTCATCCTGATCCGACGTTTGGCCCTTGCCCATCCAATGGATGTAGTTGCGGTTGTTGAAGGTAAACGTCGTCGGCTTCATGAACGCATGCACCGTGAAACCAACCGACTGCACGCGAAAGTCATCGAACGAAACGAGAGGATGCGACGTGGTCGAGGAGTTTGTGGACCGCACACTGACCGTACCCGCCGCGCTGTACGTCGAATCGGTCACGGTTGCGGTCGTAGGCCAATCGGGCTGAGTGGTCGTCGAGTTCCACGCCTTTGCTTTCAACGTCGTGCCTTGCAGCTGGAAACGCAGATACCACCATTCATCCGCGCCGGTTCCGTCCTGGACAGCGTACTGCCCGACGTCGGTTGCGCTGCTGATCGTCGTCGACCCTGTCGGAGTGACGACCACGATTCGGAGATCGAGATGGTGCGTCGTCGGATCCTCACGCAGCTCGGCGCGATAGTAGTGGGTATTATCGCTCCGACGCGCGACGAGAGCAACCGGAACCATCGTTCCGCCAGCCGCGAGCTGGCTCCAGTGGGCCTTAATCTGAATATCGGCGTCAGCTCGGCTAACCGGCAAGCCCTGTTGCCACGTGCCTGTGGAGGTCTCGTTGATTCGGGCCGTTCCAGAAGTGCTGTCAACCGAGTAATACGTTCCCGTCGTGGTCACCTCCGCGGCCCACGCATGCTGCGAGTCCGAGGTGCCCCAGTTCGTGCCGGCACTCACGGAGCGCCCGAACCCATCGTTTCCCCTCGAGAGTGAGAAGACATCGTTGTCGGCGACCTCGATGAAGTTGCTCGTCGTGGTAGTGCACGTCGTGCCGCTAGCGGGCGCGATAAGCACGGCGCCATCGCTGTCGCCAGAAACGGCCCCGCTTGTCGCCTGCTGCGAGGAGGAGAAGTTCTTGAAGGTGCCCGTGTGACCATTGCCGCTCGAGTCCGCGGCAGTCGTTCCGGTGTCTCCCAATCGCCACCATGCTACCGGCGTGAGGTTCGTCATCGTCGTGGTGTATGTGCTGCCGCCGCCCGAGCTAGGCGTGTACTCGATCGTCAGCAACGGCCTGAAGGCTGCGTTCGTGTCGCGAGACGTGTGAATATACAGGTTCTTGTCATTGGCATCGTTGTTCTGAAGAACGATGCCGTCGTTCGTGGACGGGGTATCGACCCATCCTTGGACGACCGATGGCGACAGCGGATACACCTTCGTGACGTCGCCTCCCGCCGTCCAATCGACGTCTGTAATCATCTCGGTCGACGAGCGATCAGTTCCCGCACCCTTTGCACCGGCCGTATTCCAGGTGTGCGTCGAATCGCGGTTTGTCCATCCAACGGTGCTGCTGTCCCACGACTGCAAGAGGTAATAGCCGCGCAGTGTTTCTCCGCCGGAGTAGTCCTGGAATGTCAATGTCAGGGTTGCGCTCGTGATCGTGGAACCCGCCGGCAAAGAGAGATTGTCGAACCGAACGAAGGCCTCAGCCTCGTAGGTGGCACCCACCGTCACGTTCGCGATGAGCTCTTGCGTAGAGGTAAAATCTCGCGCGCCGTTTCCGCCGCCTTGACTCTCGATTAGTCCATCGACAGTGCCGGTGTATCCGCCAGCCCCAGTCTGGAACGTCGAGGTCGACGCGGATGTGGTAACCGAGACAGTCGGTTCGCCGACAGACGCGCATCCGACGAGCAGTCCGAATAACACACTCGGTACTGAGGCCCGGCCGCGCGCAACGTGGTTGAGGAATAATGCTGAATGACGCCGCTTCGTGTTCGCCCGCATGGGGCAGCGCACTAAGCAATTCTCGTGCGTGAGTAACCAGTATTCCTAACAACTACTTCGCTTCGCTGACCGCGCGCACGAGACACTGTGCGCGGATAGGCGCGTGCGCGAATGGCAATCATCTAAACTCTCGCGCATAACTTCGCTGGCATAGGTTGATTGTCCACAAACCCGCGCACTAGTCAGCGCGGAATCGCTCGCGAGCGTCTTCGCCCGCTAACAGGCGCTCGCACTCGGGCACTCCGAAAAAACAAACGGCCGCTCTCCCGAGCGGCCGTTACACAGCAGCGGTTCAACTATCTAGGTACCGTTCGTCACGGTGCCCGTCGACGAAACCGAGAGATATAGCGTGCCGTATTCAGTCGTCGTGAAGCCCGTGCCGGGCGTGATCGTGACGATGTAATTAGAGCCGCTCGTCTGGAGGGTCACAGAATAGCTCGTGTTGATCGGCATGTCCGTGACTACGATCTTTGTCGCAATACCCGTAGGTTCCTGGAAGGAAACGGGCTGGGTACTTGTCACGGTGATCGCCGAGTTCGCCGCTCCCGCGCCAAACAGCACAACGTAGTTGGTGCTACTCGTCTTAAGCAGCGTGCCCTTTACGTTGGATGTGATGCCCGTCGGGATCGACGCGAGAGCAACAGCGCTGGACGAGCTAGATGCATCGAGAATTGTCAGCCATTGCAGTGACGACGCTGCACTGGCTGGTCTGACATCGAGCCCGTACATCTTTCCGGAGCCATCGATGCCCGAGGAGTTCGAGAGCCCTACTTGTGCGCTCGCGGGCAGCACCGTCGTAATGGATCCCTTGAATCCAGAAACGCTGTCGTTTACGTCGTAACGCACGGCGCCGGATGACGGAGGCGTCCCTAACGTCGGTACGGGGGGGAAGTTCCAACTCATACGCGCATCCACCGGAGCTCCGTTCGTCACGGTGCGGTCGTACACAACGAAGATGCTCGGTCGAAGGTAGACGACATCGCGCGTCCAGGAGGTGATGTTCGCCGTGCTGGGGTACATCTGCTCCAGCTTATCCGCTTGTGTGTAGACATAACCGTTCTTGTCTTCGAACCGGGTGATACCCGTTGTAGCCGCCGCCGGGGACACGCGGTCGACTTCGTCGGTGTAATACAGCTGTCCGCTGCTGGTGCCCGTGTAGAAGATGTTGAAGAACTGACGGGGCGCGGTGGTGGAGTTGACAGTCTGATCTTCGATGTAGTTGTCGTAGAAGGTTTGTGATCCCGTTCCGTAGCAGCGATCCATGAACGACGGGTTTACTAGGAACGGCGTATCGCCGCGCGTAATCGCAAGGGCGCCCGCGTCCATGAATTCGTGCGCGTTGTCGGTGTCGTTCATGTAAGGCATCGCGCGTAGAGATCCGAAAGTCGCTGTCGATGCCCAGCTCGAGCGCATCGCCGCGTAGTTCGTGCCAGACGGAGCGGCGGCGCGCGAGAGGTAGCTAGCTGGCTCATTCGCAGTGTTTGTGTAGTCGGTGCTCGGATCGTTCTCATCCCAGAAGAGGAAGTCCAGCCATGGAGCCGGTGCGGGGGCGTTGTTACGAACGGCCTTGGCCCAACTGTGGAAGATCGGTGCATACGCTGGCTTCCATCGCTTCAACATTGCGTACATAGAGCTCACGACATCCGCAGTCGGAACGGATCCGCCGGGGCACGTTTGCGCGCTGTGAATATCGTCGCGATCGTCCACATAGAGCAGTGACGGCCAGGTGACCTGCATGAGATGCTCTGGGAGATTGATCGGGTAGTGGTAGGGAGCTGTGCTGTCGTTGATCAGATCAAGGCCCTTGCCCGTAAGTGCCGCCAGCATCGGCTCCGTCATGTTGCGCACGGCCACATTCGCGTATTCCCAACCTTGGGGATAGCCGCCTCCGTCCAGATAGTTGGTGTAGTAGTTGGCGATACCCGCGTGCGAGTTGCCGTTCCCGTCGGGGCCGATCGCTCCAGGTCCGCCCTTCTGCAAGCGATTGAGAAAGTCGCTCCAGTAGCTGCTGGCGTTCGCGTTGTCTCCTTCGGTCGCGATAGCGACGTAAGCCTTCGCTGCGTAGTAACCTGCGAAGTAGTTGCTTGTCGGGGAGTTCCGTCCGACGCCGTGAGCGTCGAACCAGTCGATCCAGCCGTTGAGATTGTTCACGACGCTGGTTCGCTGATTACTTGACAATAGCGGGTACAACCAATCGTACCCGATCGCCTCGGCAGTGGCGAAGAACTTGATGCCGAAGCCATCGTCGCCGCCGTAGTTCACGAAGATGATCATGTTCGTTAGAATGTCGACGCCCTTCGCGCCCCACGCTGCAGTGTTAGGGTCGCCGGTCGCGAGGCCAATGCGATAGCAGAGCGCTTCCTCAAGAAGTGCATCGTAGAACCATGAGCCTTCATATCCGCAGCACACATTCGGGGGATTGCAGGCGGAGTCTTGATTGGCCGCTGCGGCGCACGAGCTATTTGCGGCGCCACCGCAATAGACATGGCACCCGTCAGTGCCTGTCGGCGGCGCCCAAACCGTGGCATTAGTGCCCAGATACGAGTTGCACTTGTTCTTCAAGTTCAGCCACGCTGGATCGTTTGCTCCGGCCTTTCCTTTGAGCTGAGATAGCCGGGTGTTGTCGAGCCAAATTCGTGGGTGGGACCCTGGCGTTGTAGCGTTGGTGATCGTGATGGACACCGGCGCTGCGGTCGTCGTGTTGCCGGCTGCGTCGCGAGCTCGAGCTGAGAACGTGTGCGGGCCGTTAGCGATAACAGTAGTGTTTGCCGGTATCGAGTACGGGCTCGAGGTGTCCTCGCTCCCGTACGGAGCGTTATCGAGCAAGAACTGAACGCCAGCGACGCCGACGTTATCGCTAGCATTCGCCGACACCGTGATGGTTCCCTGGCAATTGTTTCCGCACGTCGGGGCCGTCATCGCGACCGTAGGTGCGGTCGTGTCGCCGGTTCCGGCGCTAAGCGCGAAGTTGCACAGCGTGACGTTGACGCCCGCCGTGTCCGTGAAGATGTTCCAATAGTTCAGCTGAGTGTCCGTCGCCTGCTCCGTC
>JAFAOG010000267.1 GCA_019237945.1 Deltaproteobacteria bacterium
GATCGACATGGGCCAGACGATGGGCGTGTGCTGGCCGGGCGTCGACGACGGCTCGGGTGGCTGCGACGTCGCACCGGGCGGTGCGATCGGCTCGGGCCTGCTGTTCGCCGCGCTCGTGTTCGTGCGCCGCCGGCGCCGGTAATGCTCGGCTTGCTCGCGCCGGCATTCGCGGCCGGGACGATCATTCGTATCCATCCCCCGCCTCCGATCGCGCCACCGCCGAAGGTCGCGCAGGCGCCGTCGTCGAACATCATCTACCTGCGGCGCTGCCCGCCGGGCGGCTGCGCGGTGCACGCAGGTCAGATCGATGACTCGCGGACGCAGACGTCGTCGATCGCGGCGGGCGACGTCACGATCGGCCAGTTCACGCAGCCGGCGCAGGTGTGGACCGACCTCGTGCAGTGCGTGAAGGATACGTACGCGCCGTATGGCGTCGTCGTCACCGATGTCGATCCGGGGAACGTTCCGCACTTCGAGAACATCGTCGGCGGCTCGCCGACCGATCTGCGCAGTGACATCCCCAATGCGGGCGGCGTGGCGCCGTTCACGTGCGACGAGATCCCGAACGCGATCACGTACACGTTCGACGTCTACGGACCGGATGCGCTGTCGCTGTGCTGGACGGCGTCGCAGGAGACCGCGCACGCGTTCGGGCTCGAGCACGAGCTGCTGCAGGCGGACCCGATGACGTACATCGGCGGCTCGCTGCCCAAGCGCTTCCGCGACATCGACGCGACCTGCGGCGAGTACACGGCGCGCGCGTGCATGTGCCCGGCGCGGCCGACGCAGAACTCGTACCGCATGATCGTCGGGCTGTTCGGGCCGGGCGCGCCGTCGCCGCCCACCGTGATGATCACGTCGCCCGCCGACGGCAAGTCGGTGCAGCCCGGGTTTCCGATCGCGGTCGCGGCGACCGACGACGTGCGCGTCGATCACGTCGAGCTGTACATCGACGGCACGCTCGCGGGCTCGGCGGCAATGGAGCCGTACGACTTCACGGCGCCCGACCTCGCGCTCGGCGCGCATACGATCGAGGCGCGCGCGATCGACGTCCAGGGCACGCCGGCGAGCGCGATGATCGGCGTGACGTCGGTGCCGCCGTGCACGCAGACCAAGGGATGCGAGGGCACCGACGTCTGCGTCCAGGGCGTCTGCATCCCCGGGCCGAAGCAGCCGGGCGGGCTCGGCGCGATCTGCCAGATGAACGACGAGTGCCTGTCGATGAACTGCGCCGACGGCGGCGAGCCGCTCAAGCACTGCGTCGCGACGTGCGACCTCGGTACGAAGGGCGTCTGCCCGCTCGGCTTCTCGTGCGTCCCCGACGGCGCCACCGGCGCGTGCTGGCCGGCGCCCGAGGGCGGCTGCTGCGACGCGGGCGGCTCGCCGCGAGGCCCGGCGCTGCTCGCGGCCGGCCTGCTCGTGCTAGTCCTCCGCAGACGCCGATGACGACCGCGCGTGCATACGCCGAGCAGCTCGTGCGAGCGACGACGCTCGAGGGCAAGCTCGTGCCGCCGCCCGCCGACCTCGATCTCGCCGACGGAGAGCCCGCGCTGCGCATCGCGGCGCCGGGGCGGCCGCCCGAGCTCGCGATCGTGCCGGTGAAGAAAGGCATCGTGCCGCCGGTCGCCGGCATGCACGACCCCGCGCAGCGCGCCCGCATCCTCCACGCGCTCGCGAACCACGAGCTGCAGGCGATCGAGCTGTTCGCGTGGGCGCTGCTCGCCTACCCGGCCGCGCCGCCGCTGTTTCGCCGCGGCCTCGTCGCGATCCTCGCCGACGAGCAGCGCCACTTCGCGCTCTACACCGATCGCCTGCGCGCGTTCGGCACGCGGTTCGGCGATCACCCGGTCACCGGCCACTTCTGGAACAAGCTCGATCACCTCGAGACGCCGCTGCACTTCGTGTGCGCGATGGGCCTGACGTTCGAGAACGCGAACCTCGACTTCGCCGGCGATTACGCAACCGCCGCGCGCGCGTGCGGCGATGCGGCGACGGCGGGCGTGCTCGACCAGGTCCACACCGACGAGATCGCCCACGTGCACTTCGCATACACGTGGCTGTGCCGGCTCGCCCCCGACCGCGATCCGTGGTCGGCGTACCTCGCGCACGTCAGGCCGCCGCTCGGCCCGCGTCGCGCCCGCGGCCCGCGCTTCGACGAGGAGGCCCGCCGCCGCGCCGGCTTCTCGCCGGAGTTCATCGCCCACCTCGGGGACGCTTTCTCACTTCGCAACCCACGCACCTGAATCTTCATCGCCACTTAGCTGGGGACGCTTTCTCACTTCGCAACCGAAACCTCAGGCGCGCCATGACGTCAGCACGGGGCTGTCGACGAGCACTGATGTCCCGGCCGGCGGCGGCCCAAAGCCGAGGCGCGAGCCGCCGAGCGCGCGGGCGACGTGGCCGAAGCTGTAGCGCGCGTTGATCTCGCATGGCGCGTGGAGCTCGCCGCTTCCCCACACGAACGCATCGACGGTGAATGGGCCCTCGTAGCCGAGGTCTGTGAGCGCGCGTCCGCAGGCGTCGACCGCGCCATCGAGCTGCGCGCGCTGCGGCGGCGTCAGCGGTGGCGCCGCGAGGTCGATCCCGGAGAACGCGCCGCGCGCATCGCAGACGAGCGTGTGCGGGGCCTCCGCGATCACGCGTCCGCGCTCGAGGCGCGCGCACACGCCGAGGTCGAAGCGGCGATCGAGCCACGGCTCGACGATCAGCGCGCCGTTGCGCGCGAGCAGCCGCTCCGCATACGTGCGCTGATCGGGACGCGGCGGCCCGTCGCCGTGGATGCGATCGCGCCCGGCCGCCGTCCACGGCGCCTTCGCGACCCAGGGACCGCGCAGCTCGTCGAGCGCCGTGATGTCGGTGATCACGTGCGCGTGCTCGACTCCGAGCGCACGCTGGACTGCGACCGTCACGCGCCGATCGTTCGCCGCCTTCGCCGACGGATCCGCCCACGCGAGGTCCCACGTATCCGGCGTGCCGACTCGCAACGCCGCACGCGGCCCGATCGCGTCCCACCGCACGCATGCGGCATCGATTGCCGCAGGCGCCCAGATCTCGAGACCGCGGTCGGTCCCCTGCGGCATCAACGCGGACAGCAGCGGCGCGAGCGCTCCGAGGCGCGCGGTCGCCTTGCTGCTGAGCTGACCACCGGACCAGGAGACCTCGGCATCGAAGTTCGCCAGCAGCCGCGTCGGCATGGTTGATAAGTGAGAAAGCGTCCCCAGCTAAGTCAGCGCGACGATTCGAAAGGCATGGTTGCGAAGTGAGAAAGCGTCCCCGTTATGGGTGGTGCGTGATCGCCAGGCGCGCGACCGGCGACACGCGAGGCATCGTGTCACCCGCGCGGTGCAGCCGGCCGCCCTGGCCGTGGAACTTCGGGAACGGATCTTTCGGATCGACCGCCGCCACGATCACCTCGCCGCGGCGCGTGAGGAACAGTACGGGCTCGAGGCCCTCGGGGGTCGGCGAGGCGAACTTCACGGCGACGCCCGTCGGGCCGGCGGCCTCGACGTCGCTGCCCGGCGTCGCGTCGGGGACCAGCGTCGCGATGCGCCACGCGCGGCGCTCCGGATCGACGAAGTCGGGCTTGGTGGCGGCGAGCGTCTGGCTCGTGATCGGCGGCTTGTCGGCGCCGTCGACGGCGACCGTGATCGAGACGTCCGCGGGGACCTTGCTGTCGCTGCCCGGGGCCTCGCGCTGCAGCCGGTCGGCCTCCTTCGACGCCTTCGAGCAGGCGGCGGCGAGCGCGAGGAGCAGGAGCGCACGGACCATGTCCAAAGTCTACACGCTCGCTGGACACCCGCGATCTGATTAGGCAGGGTGTGCCCGATGGCCGGTACGGATGACAACGTCCCCGAGCCCGTCTCCGAGAAGCTCGAGACGGGGCCGACGGAGACGACGCCCCTTCCGCCCGAGGAGGCGAAGGAGGTCATCGACGACATCAAGGCGATCGCCGAGACGCGCGGCGAGGACTCCGAGGTCGTCGAGCTCGTCGATCTGCCGTCTTCCTGCCAGCATCCGGCGACCACCGAGACGCCCCCCGAGGACGACGACAAGCTGTCGGTCGAGGACCTCCGCGACGCGTGGCCGCTGCTCGATCTCGCGGAGCGCAGCGACGGCCTGCGCGTGCTCGATCGCGAGGACGCCGAGGACTTCTTCATCAACCTCTCGCCGCGCGATCAGGCGTCTCTGCTGCTGCACTTCCGGCCCGGCCAGCGCCGCCAGTGGATGCGGCTGCTCGAGCCCGATGAAGCGACCGACGTCGTGCAGGAGGCGCCCGAGGACCAGCGATCGGCGCTCATGGGCCTGCTCGACGCGCCGACGCGCAAGGAAGTGCTCGCGCTGCTCGCGTACGCCGAGGACGAGGCCGGCGGTCTGATGAGCACGCGCTTCGCCCGCCTGCGTCCGCAGATGACGGCCGACGAGGCGCTGTCGTACCTGCGCCGCCAGGCGCGCGCCGCGCTCGAGACGATCTACGTCGCGTACGTCGTCGATGCGGAGCAGCACCTGCTCGGCGTCGTGTCGTTCCGCGATCTGTTCGCCGCCGATCCCAAGAAGCTCGTCTCCGAGATCATGGAGACCGAGGTCGTCCGCGTCTCGGACGAGATGGATCAGGAGACGGTCGCGCGCACGTTCGCCGAGCACGACCTCAACGTCATCCCCGTCGTCGACAAGGACGGGAAGATGAAAGGTATCGTCACCGTCGACGATATCGTCGACGTCGTCCAGGAAGAGGCCACGGAGGACATCCAGAAGTTCGGTGGTCTCGAAGCCCTCGACCTGCCGTACCTCGCGTCGAGCCGGCGCGAGATGATCAAGAAGCGCGCCCGCTGGCTGACGATCCTCTTGATCGGCGAGATGCTCACCGCGACCGCGCTCGGCTTCTTCCAGAAGGAGCTCGACAAGGCGATCGTGCTGTCGCTGTTCCTGCCGCTGATCATCTCGAGCGGCGGCAACTCGGGCTCGCAAGCCTCGACGCTCGTCATCCGCGCGATGGCGCTCGGCGAGGTCCGCGTCGCGGACTGGCTGCGAGTGTTCCGCCGCGAGATCCAGATGGGCGTCGTGCTCGGCGCGATCCTCGGCTCGGTCGCCGCGCTGCGCGTGATGATCTGGGGCGCGGCCGGCGCCTACTCCGGCTCCGCCGGCCAGCACTTCGTCATGGTCGGTCTCACCGTCGCGGTCAGCCTCGTTGGCTGCGTGTTGTGGGGAACGCTGATGGGCGCGATGCTGCCGTTCGCGCTGCGCAAGGTCGGCGCCGACCCCGCGAGCGCCTCCGCCCCGCTCGTCGCGACGCTCGTCGACGTCAGCGGCATCATCATCTACTTCACGATCGCGTCGCTGATCCTCACCGGCACGGTCATCCGCAACGCGCCAAACGCGTGCGACGTCGCGAAGCAGCCCGAGATCCAGGACGTCTTCCACCTGCCCGTCGCGAAGACCGCCGCCGAGGCATCCGACAAGCTGTCGAGCTGCGAGTGGTCGGCCGCTGACAGCAAGCTCGCGATCCACACCGGCCTCACCGACAAGGGCGGGTTCGAGGACTTCATCGAGGTCCTGCCCGGCGAGAAGCAGCCGATCAAGGGCCTCGGCGACCAGGCGTACTACCAGCCGGGCGCCGGCGTGCTGTTCGTGCTCCGCGGCGACACGCGCCTTTCCATCAGCTACTCCGGCCCACCGCGCCCGACGCTCGAGGCCGACGAGCGCACGCTGATGACGCGCATCCTGACGAAGAAGCTGTAGTAGGCTTCCGCCGGATGTTCGCCACCCGCGTCTATCACTATCGTGACCCGGCGGCGGTCATCCTCGGCCTCAAGGAGCTGCGCAAGCAGGGCCTGACCCCGCGCGGCCTGCTGTTCGTCGCGCTCGATCCGCGCGGCGAGACGTACATCGCGGTCCCCGAAGACCTCGACGCCGTCAGCAACGTGCGCGTCGGCGACAAGCTCTCGCTCGTCCCGCCCTGGGAGGGCCGCTACTTCCACTTCGATGCCGTGCATCGCCTGCCTGGCGACTCCGTGATGTGGAACGGCGACCGCCGCCTCGGCGATACCGGCAGCGCGCCCGAGGTCGCCGTCGCGATCAGCGAGTGGCTCAAGGGCAGCTCCGCCAAGAACGTGTTCCTCGGCTGCGCGGCGCACGTGCCGGGCTCGTGGTGGACGCTCGATCACCTCTCCGCCGTCGTTCACCTGCACTCGCTCGGCTTTCTCGACTGCGTGATCACGGCGGGCGGCGTGCTCGCGCGCAAGATCGATTCGGCAAAGCTCTACCACCTCGAGTTCCAGTCGCTGCGCGAGGCCGGCACGCCGACCGAGGGCTGGACCGAGGTCTTCACGAGCGAGATGGGCAACATCCTGCTCGTCGAGCGCCGCGTGCTCCAGTATCGCCTCGTGCTGACGTGCGAGCGCGGCCTCGTCGAGATCGATGTCTCGCACCTGCCCGACCTCGTCATCGAGACCGCGCGCGTGCCGATGCGCTCGGGCTTCGGCGTCGTCGGCCGCATCGATGGCGGCGCGTTCGCCGTGACGGCCGGCACGATCGAGCCGTGGGGCCTGACCAACATGTCGCCAGCGATGCTCGTTGGCTCGCCGACCGAATCGCTGCTCGACCTGCCGAAGACGCTGCGCGCGATGCCACTCGAGGGCTAGCGCATGCTGCCTTTACAGGGCGAGCGCGCGCTGCGCCGGCTACGGCGAGCCGCTGTTTCCGACCATCACGAGCAGACCGAGCATCAGCAGCACGACGCCGGTCAGCGGCCACATGCCGAGCGCGACCGCGAGCATGCTGCGCACGTGATCGCGCACGATGCTGGGCTCGTTGCTCGGCGGCGCGGGCGGCGGCGCGAAGACGTGCGCCCCCTTGCGGACGACACGGGCCTGCGGAATCGAGTCAAAGCTGAGCATCGCCATTCACCGAGTATGTTCTGCAATACGACGCGCGGCAGCCGGGTTTTGTTCAGCTGTAAGCTCCGTCACCGATGGCGCTTGCCGACCTGTCCCTCGGGTTCCGCGACTCCTACCTCGACTACGCCCAGCTGACCGCGCAGTTACATGCGTGGCAGCGCGAGTACCCGGCGCATGTACGTGTGACATCACTCGCCAAGACTCCGGAGGGCCGCGATGTGTGGCTGGTAACGGTTGGCAACGATCCCGACCGCATCCGCCCCGCCGTCTGGGTAGATGGCAACGTCCACGCCGCCGAGCTCGCCGGGTCGAGCGTCGCGCTCGCGATCGCCGAGGATGCGCTCGCGCTGCATGTCGAGCCGGACTCCGTCGACCTGCCGCCCGCGATCGCCCAGCGCCTTCGCGACGTGCTGTTCTACGTCGTCCCGCGGATCTCGCCCGACGGCGCGGAGTGCGTGCTGACGACCGGCCGCTCGCTGCGCAGCGTGCCTCGCGACGAGCGCGTCGAACGCGGCATGCCGCGGTGGGTGCTCCACGACGTCGATGGCGATGGGCTCGCGCTGTCGATGCGCGTCGAGGATCCGGGCGGCGAGCTCGTCGAGAGCAAGGAGTTCCCCGGCCTGCTCGTCGAGCGCACGCTCGAGGACGAGGGCCCGTTCTACAAGGTCTATCCCGAGGGCCACATCGAGCACTTCGACGGCAAGAACATCCCGTCGCCGTTCTTCCTCCACGACAACCCGATCGACCTCAACCGCAACTTCCCGTGGTCGTGGGCGCCCGCGCACGAGCAGGTCGGCGCCGGCCCGCACCCGCTCTCCGAGCCCGAGGCGCGCGGCATCGTCGAGTTCGCGGCGAAGCATCCCGAGATTGTCTGCTGGTGCGCGTTCCACACGTTCGGCGGCGTCTTGATCCGGCCGCCCGGTCACCAGCCCGACAACAAGATGAACCAGGAGGACCTCGCGCTGTTCCGCCAGGTCGAGGCGTGGATGACCGAGCACACCGGCTACCCGACGGTCTCCGGCTACGACGAATTCCTCTACGAGCCCGACAAGCCGCTGCGCGGCGACGTCAGCGAGTACGCCTACAACCAGCGCGGCGCGCTCGCGTACGTGATCGAGCTGTGGGACCTGTTCAAGCGCGCCGGCATGGAGCGCCCCAAGAAGTTCGTCGAGTACTACGAGCGCTTCTCCCGCGAGCACCTCGTGCAGCTCGCGTGGTGGGACAAGGATCAGAACGGCGGCCGCTGCTTCCCGCCGTGGCGGCCGTTCGTGCACCCGCAGCTCGGCGCCGTCGAGGTCGGCGGCCTCGATCCGCGCTTCGGCATCTGGAACCCACCGCCGCCCGAGCTATCCGCGGTCTGCGACTCCCAGGCGCGCGTGTTCCTGCGCGTCGCCGCGCTCGCCCCTCGCGTCCGCATCGCGCGCGTCGACAAGACCACCCTCGACGGCGGCCTCACGCGCATCGACGTCAAGGTCGAGAACGAGGGCTACCTCGCGACGTACGGCGTCCCGTCGGCGAAGGCGCTCGACTTCAACGAGCCGCTCTACGCGACGGCGAAGGCGCAGGGCTGCCAGCTCGTCGACGCGGGCGCCGCCCACCAGAAGCTCGGCCACCTCGACGGCTGGGGCCACGGCCTGCACACCGGCGCGAACCTGCCCGCCTATCCGGGGACGCGCGGCTCGACGAACGCCGCGTGGGCGAGCTACCTCGTCAAGGGCCGCGGAGTGCTGGAGGTCACGGCGGGCTGCGCGCGCACCGGCTTCGTGTCGACACGCGTCGAGGTCTAGCGCCCCGCCCGTCTGTTTGGTTGCCGCGCCCGGAGCGACAGCGCATGCTTCGACGATGCGGTGGCTGCTGGCGTCGATGCTGGCCGGGTGCGCGAGCACACCCGCGCCGCAGCTCGCTCATCATGCTCCGCTACGGCCTCCCCCGGCCGAGCCCGCCGCGCATCACCGCGTCGTCGTCACCGACACCGAGATCGAGATGCTCCCCGACGTGTGGTGGCAAGGTGCGACGGCGACGCTCACTCCGGACGCCGAGCGCGCCCTCGATCTCGTCGCGCGCACGCTCGACGCCGACGACGAGATTCGCGCGCTCGAGGTCCGCGCGTACGGCGGCGATCCGGCAGGCTGGCAGCTCGGCCGCGACCGCGCGCAGACGATCGTCGACGGGCTCGTGCGCCGGCACGTCGATCCGCACCGGCTCGTCGCGCGCGGGCTCGCGATCGATCCCGATGGTCAGCTCGGTCCGATCCTGACGATCCTCGACCGCGCGCCCTGATACGCTGGGCGCATGCTCAAGGAAGGCGAGCTCGCGCCCGACTTTGACCTGCCGGCCCACGATGGCTCGCGCGTGAAGCTGTCGGACCTCGCAGGCAAGTACGTGCTGTTCTGGTGGTATCCGGCGGCCGATACCCCTGGCTGAACGATCGAGGGCAACGGATTCCGTGACCGAATCCGCGATTTCGATGGCAGCGATACCGTGATCCTGGGCGCCAGCTTCGATCCGGTGGATGCGAATTGCGCGTTCGCCCAGAAGTTCAACTACCCGTACAAGCTCGTCAGCGACGTGAGCAAGGACCTCGGCAAGGCCTACGATGCGTACGACCCGAAGGAGGCCGACTGGCCCCGGCGGATCTCGTATCTGATCGGCCCCGACCGCCGCGTGAAGCGCGCCTACGCGAAGGTGAGCCCGAAGGATCACCCGGCGCAGGTGCTCGCGGATCTCGCTGCGCTACGATCGGGATAATGGCGCGCTACGCGATCGGCGATGTCCAGGGCTGCATGGCCAGCCTCGAGCGTCTGCTCGCGCTGATCGACTTTTCGCGCGCGCGCGATCAGCTGTGGCTCGTCGGCGATCTCGTCAACCGCGGCCCGCGCTCGCTCGACACCTTGCGCTTCGTCCGCGGCCTCGGCGACCGGGCGGTCACGGTCCTCGGCAATCACGACCTGCACCTCGTCACGCAGCACGAGGGCATCGAACGC
>JAFAOG010000271.1 GCA_019237945.1 Deltaproteobacteria bacterium
GATCGACAGCAAGTTGCGAGAGGGCCTCGCGCTGTCCAAGCCCGGAGACAAGAAGTACTTCGACGGCAGCTCCGACGAGTTCTTGCGCGTCATCGAAATCGGCGACGACAAGGACAAGGAGCGGTGGATTGGCAAGGTCATCAAGCCGGGGCCGGCCGTGACCGAGGTCGACGACATCCAGCGCAACATCCTGTCGATCTTGCGCCGCGTGGCCCCGAATGCGCGCATCCCCGCGTCCGCCGTGAAGATCTTCGTACTGCAAGGGGCAGGTGTGGTACCGGCCG
The DNA here is from genome assembly GCA_019237945.1 of Deltaproteobacteria bacterium. Classification (GTDB taxonomy): domain Bacteria; phylum Myxococcota_A; class Polyangia; order Haliangiales; family Haliangiaceae; genus JABFXX01. Next base: position 285 of record JAFAOG010000271.1, read on the forward strand.
TGATTGACGACGAGCCGGAAGAGCTCGACGACGCTGGTTCGAGCGGGCCCTACATCACCTACTAGCCGCGGCGTACCTACATCGCGATGGGCGGGGCGGCGCGTTACAATTTCGGAGCGTGTCGGGAGAGCCGCGCCGGTCGGTGAAGTACGAGCTCGTGCCTGGGGAGGCACTCGGCAAGTACGAGATTCTGCGAAAGCTCGCGGTGGGCGGGATGGCCGAGCTGTACCTCGCTCGCATTCGCGGCAATGCCGGCTTCGAGAAGGTCGTCGTGCTCAAGCGGATCCTGCCGCAGGTCGCGGAGGACGCGACGTTCGTCCAGATGTTCCTGGAAGAGGCGCGGCTGGCGGGTACGTTGAATCACCCCAACATCGCGCACGTGTACGACGTGGGCGAGGTCGATGGGCAGCACTTCTTCACGATGGAGTTCGTGCACGGCCAGGACGTGCGCTCGATCCGGCACGAGCTGAAGAAGGAGAGCGAGGTCGTGCCGATGGGCGTGGCGCTCGCGATCGTTCACGGGACGGCGGCGGCGCTGAACTACGCGCACGAGCGCAGCGGGCCGGAGGGCAAGCTGCTCGGGCTCGTGCACCGCGATGTCAGCGCGAGCAACGTGATGGTGTCGTACGACGGCGCGATCAAGCTGCTCGACTTCGGCATCGCACGCGCGGCGTCGAGCACGCACAAGACGCAGGTCGGCACGCTCAAGGGCAAGGTGCCGTACATGTCGCCCGAGCAGTGCAAGGGCTTCCCGCTCGATCGGCGTAGCGATCTGTTCTCGCTCGGCGTCGTGATGTTCGAGCTGACGGTCGGGCGCCGCCCGTTCCGCGGCGACAGCGACTTCGCGATCATGGATCAGATCGTCTACAAGGGCGCGCCGACGCCCTCGAGCATCGTCACCGACTATCCGCCCGAGCTCGAGGCGATCGTGATGAAGCTGCTCGAGCGCGATCCGAAGGCGCGCTACACGACGGGCGAGGAGCTGATCGAGGACATCGATACGTTCATCCAGCGCGCCGGTCTGTGGATGTCGCCGACGAAGATCGGCAAGTGGATGCGCGGCGTGTTCGCCGAGAAGATCCGCGCGTGGGAAGAGGCCGAGCAGCAGGGCGTCCCGTTCGCGCAGCACGTCGCGCACTCGATCACGTCGCAGAGCCAGCGCTCGGAGCTGGTGACGCCGCCGTCGGCGTTCCCGGGGCTGCCGCCGCAGGATGCCGCCGCGCCGGAGACCGTGCCCGAGGGACCGCGGCGTACGTCGGCGGCGATGCCGGCCGTCGAGGCGCCGAAGCGGACGTCGCAGCCGATGGCGGCGGTGGCACCGAAGTCGCAGCCGATGGCCGCGGTGGCGCCGCCGGTGGTCGCGCCGCCGACGCTCCCCGCCGAGGGATCGTGGGATGGCTCGATGTCGTCGGAGGACGAGGAGATGCAGTGGGACGCGCCGACGACGCGCGCGACCGATGCGCAGCGCGAAGCCACGCCGAAGCCTACCGTCGAGCGTGCGAACCCGCCGTCGCGGCCGACACCGCAGCAACCGCCGTCGCGGCCGACGCCCCAACCGATCGCGGCGCAGCGCCCGACGGCGCCGCCGGCCGCGCGCCCGACGCCGCAGCCTCCGGCGCGCCCGACGCCGCAGCCACCGGCGCGCGCAACGCCGTCGTCGATGGCCTCGTCGCGGCCCGTGCCGGCCCAGCGCGTGACGCCGCAGCCGATGACGGCGCAGCGCCCGAAGAATCCGTTCGAGGTGCCGACCGGCAAGACCGCGATCGATAACCCGGCGGCGAAGAGCACGTTCGACGTGCCGACGTTCGGTGGCGAGCAGCCGACGTTCGATGCCGAGCAGGCGTCGACAGAGCAGACGATCGATCGCACGTCGGAGACGACGCAGGAGCGCCAGTCCGATCCGACCATGGCATCGCCGATGATGCCGCTCGTCGCGCCGCCGTCGGCGCCGGTGTCGGTGCCGGCGGTCATGGTGCCGTACACGCCGGAGCATGGAGTGCCGCACGCGCGGCGACCGCAGGCGGCGCCGATCGTTCCGCTCGAGATGACGGGCAGCGCGCCGGTCGCGGATCTGCGCCCGAGGTCGAGCCGCGCGATCGTGTTCGCGTTCCTCGCGGCGCTGCTGATCGGCGCGGCGGCGGGCGGCTACGCGCTGATGTCGAAATCGTCGTCGAATGCGCCGGCGGCGAGCGTCGGATCGGCTGCGGACGAGGTGCACGCGACGTCGTCGCCGGTCGTCGAGCCGCCGAAGCCCGAGCCGCCGAAGCCTGCGGTCGACACGAAGCCCGAGGCGGCGAAGCCCGAGGCGGTGAAGCCCGAGTCTCCGAAGCCGGCGGTCGTCGAGACGAAGCCCGAGTCGGCGAAGCCCGCCGTCGTCGACAAGCCGAAGCCGAAGCCGACGGTGCAGCAGCAGCCGGTCGTCAAGAAGCCGCCCGTGAAGCCGAAGGAGCAATCGTGGGATCCAAACTCGCCGTTCTTGCCTGGACAGTAGTCGGGCTCGCCGGCGCCGCGTACGCGGACAAGGCCGGCGACCTGATGAAGAAGGGCATCGACCAGTACAAGGCCGGCAAGTACCCCGAGGCCGCGGCGACCCTGCAGCAGGTCTACGACCTCGATCACAAGCCCGAGACGCTGTTCGCGCTCGCGCAGGCGCAGCGACTCGCGGGCGATTGCCCGAGCGCGGCCGCCAACTATCACAAGGTCCTCGATCAGATCAGCGACATGAACACGGCGAAGCTCGTCGAGCAGAGCCTCGCGCTGTGCGAGCCGCCAAAGCCGGAGTCGAAGCCCGAGCCGGCCGCGCCGCCTCCCGCGCCAGCGCCTCCGCAGATCATCACGAAGACCGTCGTGCAGGAGACGTCGAAGACCGATGTTGTCGCGGCGTCGCTGTTCGGCGTCGGCATGCTGTCGCTCGGCGCGGCAGGCGGGCTCTATCTCGCGGCCAGCTCGAATGCCGATGCGGCCGACAAGGCGGCGACGCTCGACGCGCACAACTCGCTCTCCGACAAGGCGAAGTCGGAGGACGTCGGGATGATGGTCGCGGCGGGCGTTGGCGTCGTCGCGATCGGCTACGCGGTGTTCCGGTGGACGCACGGCAGCGAAGCGAAGACCGAGGTCGCGGCGGTGCCGACGAACGGCGGCGGCGCGCTCTGGGTCAGCGGCCGGTTCTGAGCTGCCGCACGAGCACCGCCGCCGCGATCACGCCCGCGGCCTCGACGAACGGCGCGTAGCCGAGGCTCGCCGCTTCGCCGCGCAGCGCCGATTGTGCCCGCACGAGGAAGATCGCACCGGGGACGAGCGTGGTGACCGCCGAGGCAATCGTCCAGCCGACGCGGATCTTGTCGAGGCGGCCGCGATGCGCCTGGACGATCGCGTGGATCGCGAAGCCGATCGTGTGAATCGCGCCGAGCAGCGTCAGGCCGCCGAGCCAGAACAGCTCGGCCGGCGCGTGCAGGTCACCCCACGACTTGACCTCGCAGTAGTCGGCGCACATCTCGACGCCGAGCAGGCCGATGCGGTCGTGCCCGACGAGCCACGCGTTCGCGAGCATGCCCCACAACGCAGCAACGCACGCCGCGGCCGTTGCGACCACGAGCGTGCGCTGGCGCGTCATTCCCGGAGCGTAGCTCAGGGCGTGTGCGGCTTGGCAGTCTGCAGCAGCGCGACGCGGCTCTTCTCGACCTGCGCGAGCATCTTCTGGCGGTACGCCTCGATCTGCTTCTCGAAGCTCTCGCGCGAGCCGCAGCTGGCGATGATCGCGCGGTCCTCGGCGTCGCGGACGTTGCGCGTGTGCGCGTCGTCGACGGTGATCGCCTCGTTGCCGACGTAGACGGTCGTGATCTGGCGATCGTACGGCGCCGCGACGCGATCGACGCACGCATCGTGGCGCTTCTCGTACGAGTCGATCTCCTTCGCGAGCTTGTTGTCGGGCGCGAGCTGCTCGAGCGTGCCGAGCTCGAGCTTCTTGTTCAGCGGGCGCGGGGCGGCGAGCGGGGCCGCGGCACCTTCGGGCTCGAGCTTGAGGTGCGTCGCCTTGATGTCGAACTCGAGGCCGTCGGCGGCGACGACGCGCACGTGATCGCCGGCGCTCTCGACGAGCAGTGGCTCGTTCTTCTTCGGGAAGTTTCCGGGCTCGCCCATGCCGTTCGCGGGGCGCGCGAGATCGCCGTCGAGATCGAGGTCGGGGTAGACGAAGATGCCGGCGGGCGCGGCGGCGAACAGCTTCGCGATCAGCTCGGCGTGGACGCGCTTGTCGAGGTTGATGTCCTCGAGGTTGAGCTGCGGGAAGTGCCAGGGCAGGGCGCGGTGCGAGAGGTCGAGCGGGCCGGTCAGCGGGGCGAGCGCGAGTGCGTCGAACTGTGTCGACTGGTCGAAGATCATCAGCGTGATCTTGTCCTCGCTCGCGCCCGCGGGCAGGCCGACGCTGATGCCGTAGAGACCCTCGTCCTCGCTGCCGAACGAGACCTCGGACTCCGGCATCCACCGCGAGCCGCCGGACTCGCGCCGCGACGGGCAGAACTTGCGCGCGCGCTTGTCGTCCTTGTGCTCGAGGCGCAGCGTCACCGGCGTCTTCGACGGCAACGGACGGATCACGAGGCCCGGAATCGGCCGCGCGATCGTGAACGAGATGTCGGGCTCAAATGCGAACGCGGCCTTGCTGCAGCCGTCGCCGGAGAGGCCCTCGCGGCGCTGCTGGCGATCGGCGCGCACGGGAACCTCGACGAGCATCGGCGCGGTCAGCTTGTGATCGAGCTTGATCGCGCGGACCTTCGACGACCACGGAGCGACGTTATCGGGATCGTACACGGCGACCTCGATGTGGAAGCCTTCATCCTTGCTCGCGTAGCGCGTCACCGGATAGACCTCGTACGCGCCGGGCTGCCAGCCTTCCTTCGGCGGCCCCATCGTCGGCACCTGGCCGATCGAGTCCGTGCACATCGTCCAGAACAGGTTGCCGCGCTTGAGGACGAAGCCGTCGTCGCGCGCGCCGTGCACGGCGATGTGCATGTTCGGCGACGGCTTGTCGATGTTGACGACCGCGACCGGCTTCGGCGAGACCTGCGAACCGCAGTCTCCGCTGTCGCCGCCGATCGTCTTGCGGAAGCTGCCGTCGAGCGCGACGCCCTGGACGTCGGCGATCAGCGGCGTCGCCGTCAGCGCCTCGTGCACCGCGATCTGCGCCGGCGTGTAATTCGCGGCCGGCTGCGGGGCGTCGGGCTGCGCGGCCGCACCTGGCGATGTATGCGTGGGAGCGGCGGCGGGCGCTGGCGCTTGCGCGGTCTCTTGCGAGCCACCGAGCGTGTGCGTCTTGCCGTTGATGTTGACCTTGAGCCCGCACGCGGCGAGCGAGAGCAGCAGAAGTTCTTTGCGCATGGGGTTCCTCACGAGCGAGCGAGACGACGGACGGTGCGGTGAGCGATCGTGCCTGCGGCGATCACGCCGGCGATGCAGACGAGGCCGGCGTAGCCGACGGAGAGCCGATGACCGAGCTCGCCGAACTGCAGCCGCATCCAGAACGACACCGTGCAGAACGCGGCGACGCCTAGCGACGCGTTGAGCGCCTTGACCTTCGCGTTGCGCGCGGTGTTCTTCAGCAGATTGACGCCGGCGTGGATCGACAGCCCGATGCCGGCGACCAGCGCGAGCAGCGCGACGTAGCCGAACAGCGCGTACTCCATCGGCGCGTGCGAGAGGTCGCTCCACATCATCGACTTGCAGCCGAAGTGCGCGCACTCCTGCACGCCGTAGAGGCCGACGCCGGAGTCGCCGCGCGAGAACCACGAGAACGACGCGACGCCGACGAGCATCGCGGCCGCGCTCGCGAACAGCGTGATCGCGGCGGGCTTCGCGGCCGGATCGAGGGCGGGCGCGACCTGCGGCGGCGGCATCGCCGTCACGGGCTGCGGAGGGGGCGCCCACGACGTGGGCGGGAACGGCGGCCGCTGGAGGCCGTAGGGATTCTCGGGCGTGGGCTGCTGCATGTCGGCGGCTCGATGAGCAGCTGCCATGCCACGGCAAGTCCGCGGATCCGCGAGCGCAAATCGCGGGTGCACCAGGTGCACCGATCAGGTGCGATCAGGTGCGGGTGCGGTCGATCAGGTGCGGTAGCGCTCTGGGTCGAGGCCGTAGCGCTTGAGCCAGCGCTGGACTTGCTGGCGGACGCGCCCGAGGTCCTGCGCGACCTTGCTGACGTTGCCCTTGTGCTTCTCGAGCAGCGCGACCAGCTCCTCGCGGCGCGCATCGGGCGGCGCGACGACGGGAGCGGTGAACTTCGCGGTCGCGATCTCCTCGGGGAGATGCGCGGGCGTGATCTCGCTACCGCCGGCGAGCGCCGCGGCGCGTTCGAGCGCGCGGACGAGCTCGCGCACGTTGCGCGGCCAGGCGTAGGCGAGCAGCGCGCGGATCGTCGCGGCGGCGAACGCGGCGTCGGGCGTGATCTCGGCGAGCATCGCTCCGAGATCGACGCGGCGTTCGGCGAGGGCAGGGAGCTCGAGCTCGAAGCCGGAGAGCCGCGCGATCAGATCCTCGCGAAACGCCTCGTCCTCGATCATCGCGTCGAGATCGCGATGCGTGGCCGCGACGACGCGCAGATCGACGCGCGTGACACTCGTGGCGCCGACCGGGCGCACCTCGTGCTCCTCGAGCACGCGCAGCAGCGCCGCCTGCGCCGGGGCGGGCAGGTCGCCGATCTCGTCGAGGAACAGCGTGCCGCCGCTCGAGGCGACGACGAGACCGGGCGCATCGCTGATCGCGCCGCTGAACGCGCCCTTCTTGTGGCCAAACAGCTCGCTCTCGACGAGCGTCGCCGGTAGCGCGGCGCAGTTCACGGGCACGAGCTCGCCCTTGCGGCGCGACAGGATGTGAATCGCGCGCGCGACGCGCTCCTTGCCGGTGCCGGTCGGTCCGCCGACGAGCACGGGGATGTCGCTCTGCGCAATGCGGCGCAGCTCGTCGAAGCGCGCGGCGAGCTCGCAATCGAGTGTGGTCAGCGGATCGGCGGTCGCGAGCAGCTCTGCCGGGCCCGCGATCTCGTCCTGCCGCAGCATGAAGAAGCTGCGGCCCGCCTCGACGACGTCGCGGTCGGTGACGATCGCGCGATCCTGCTTCGCGCCGTCGACGAGGATGCCGTTGCGCGAGCCGGCATCGGCGACGACCCAGTGCGCGCGCTCGCGCTCGAACCGCAGGTGGCTCGACGACATGTACGGGTCGGGGCAATCGACGCGCAGCGCACCTCCCTGCTTGCGCACGCTGCGGACCTGGCCGCGGCCGATCTCGATCGAGTCGATGTCGGCGAGCGACCATCGCGCACCGCCGCCCGGCTTGCCGCCCGCGACGACTAGGTAGAGATGATCCGTGCGCGCGGCGGCGCCCGACGGCGACTCGTCGATCGGCAGCGTGCGCGTGTTCAGCGTCATCGCTTCCAGTGTGCCAGTGATTCGCGCGCGTAGGCGCGGAGCTGGGGGACGGCGGGGTTCGGATCGTCGTCGCTCGTCGTGGCGAGCACCCGCTCGACCAGCGCGATCGCCTTCGCCTTGTCGCCGGTCTTCGCGACGAGGTCGGACTCGATGATCCGGAGCTCGGCGTAATCGCGCTCGGGCACGTGGGAGTCGTCGTACAGCTTCTCGGCCTGCGCGAGCACGGTGCGGGCATCGGCGTCGCGCCCGACGTCGGCGTAGCAGGCGCCGAGGTTGATCAACAGGCCACCGACGTCGGGGCCGGTGCGGCCGAGGTGCTCGTCGATCGTGCCCGCCTTCTCGAAGTGCGGGATCGCGTCCTTGCACTTGTCGCGATCGCGCGCGATCGAGCCGAGCGCTTCCTCGATCGTCTGGTGGATCGGATGGTCCTCGGGGACGCCGGCGAGCTCGTTCGACGCCTGCGCGAACAGCTGCTCGGCCGCGTCGTCGTGGTTCTGCGTCAGCTCGAGCCCGGCGAGCGAGACATCGCTCATGCCGACGAGCTCGTGCGTCGGGCCGTACGCGGCGACGAAGATCGCGCGGCCGCGCTCGTAGTGCTGCTTCGCACCCGCGAAGTCACCGACGCGCGACTCCGCGTTCGCGAGATCGTGCAGCGTGCGGCCGACCTCGGGATGATCGGGGCCGTAGTCTGCTTCCTCGATCGCGAGCGTGCGGCGATGCAGCTCGATCGCCTTCTTCGGATCGCGCATCGATTCGTACGCGCTCGCGAGGCCGCCGAGCGTCGCCGCCAGCTCGACGCGGGCCCCCGGATCGCGCCGCGCCTCGAGCGCCTTCACCACGCCCTCGAGCTCCGCGATCGCCTCGGGCAACCGCCCCGCATCGCGCAGCGCCTCGCCGTGCACCATGCCGACGCGCTCCGCATGCAGATGACCGCGCGCCGCGATCGCCTTCGCCGCATCCGCGACCCCGAGCGCATCGAGCGGCCGGCCCTGATCGCCGGCCGTGATCGCCTGGAACGTCAGCGCCTCGACGAGCAGTGCGTCGTTGCCGGCCTTGCCCGCCTCCTCACCGGCGCGCGCGAGGTGATCGCGGGCCTGCGCGAGCTGATCGTTCTCGCGCTCGATCTCGCCCGTGACGAGCAGCGCGGCCGCGAGTGCCGTCGGATCCTTCGCGGCCTCGGCATCGGCGAGCGCCTTTGCGGCGAGCGGCGCGGCGTCCTTCGTCTTGCCGGAGCGCTCGAGCGCGTGGAGCTGCGCGAGCTCGGCCTGCAGCGGCCCCGCGATCGTCGCGTGCGTCTCGCCGGCGCACTCGGCCGGTTGCGGCAGCGCGGCTGCGGCGGTCACCGCGTGCTCGGCCGCCGCCTTGTCGTTCCACAGCGCGAGCTGCGCGCGGAGCTCCGCGAGGTCGCGATCGAGGCATGCGATGCGCGCGGGCTTCGCGTCGGCCTTGCACGCGGCGGTGCGGCCGAGCTTCCAGCTCGCGGCCCAGTCGTCGACGATCTTCGTGGTCGTCGAGGCGGCGGGGCCCGTGAACGGCAGCTGGTGCTTCCACACGCCGTCGACGAGGTTCGCGCCGCAGTCGTCGGTGCCGGGTCGGGTCAGCAGCACCGCCGCCGTCGCGCCGCCGCCCGAGATCACGGTGGCGGCCGCGATCGCCGCGATCCACCGCGAGCGCGTGCTCTGCGCGCGGCGCAGCTCGTGGAGCAGCGGCTCCATCGCGGGATACCGATCATCGGGATCGATCGAGAGCGCCCGCGCGATCGCAGCCCGCACGCGCCGCGGCACGCCGGCGACGCCCTCGAGCGCCTGCTGCAGCGACACCGCGAACGAATACTGATCGGCACGCGCATCGACCGGATCGCCGACGCGCTGCTCGGGCGCCATGTAGCCGGGCGTGCCGGCGACGAGCCGATCGCTGCCCTTGGCGAGCTGCACGTCATCCTCGCGCGCGAGCCCGAAGTCGCCGACGCGCACGCGTCCGCCGTGATCGACGAGCACGTTCGTCGGCTTGAAGTCGCGATGCACGAGCTCCGCGGCGTGTGCGGCCGCGAGGCCTTCGCCGGCCTGCACGAACGCGCCGACGATCTCGCGCCACATGTGCGGCTTCTCGAGCCACGCGGCGAGCGTCTCGCCTGGCACGAGCTCCATCACGAGGAAGACCTGGCCCTCGATCGTGCCGACCTCGTGCACCGCGACGACGTGCGGATGTGCGAGCTTCGCCATCGCCTGCGCCTCGCGGATCAGCCGCGCGCCGGCCTCGGTGCTCGCGCCCGGTCCCTTGACCACCTTGATCGCGACGCGGCGGTCGAGATCCGGATCGTACGCCTCGAACACGACGCCCATACCGCCGGCGCCGAGCTCGCGCACGATGCGGAAGTGACCGATCGTGAAGCCGGCCGCGAACGGCACGACGCGCGCGGCGTGATCGACGGGCTCGGCGTCGAGCGTGCGATCTGCGTCGAAGGGTCCGACCACGGCGGCGCGGACCCTACCTATGACGCTACGCGCTGTGAAGCGAAATCGACGCGAGGGCCGAACGGATTTGGTCGGGGATCGGAGTTGGCTTCCGCGTCACGCGATCGACGAAGACATGGACGAAATGACCGTGGGCAGCCGCACGCTCGCTACTGCCGAAGATCGCGATTCCATAGGTGACGGCGCGATTGCCGAGCTTGTCGACCCGCACTCCCGCGCGTAGCACCTGCGGGTATGCGAGCGGCTCGTGGTACTCGCACTTGCTCTCGACGACGAGCCCGATGATCGGTCCTGAGTGGATGTCGAGGCCATGCTCGATCAGGAACTGGTTCGCGGCCGAGTCGAAGAAGCTGTAGTAGGCGACGTTGTTCACGTGGCCATAGATGTCGTTGTCCATCCAGCGCGTCGTGATCGTCGTGACGTACGGGTACTCGCTAATCGAGGGCATGGCGGAAGAGCTCGGTGAGGCAGTCGGCATCGACAGCACACGGCGCGTTCGCGAGCAGCCGCTGCTGCGGCAGCGTACCTGCGACGAGATCGGGAATGTCGTTCGCGGTGTATCCAACGTCGCCGAGGCGCGCCGGCACATGGATTCGCCGTGAGAGCGCGGCGACGGCCGGGCCGAGCTCCTCGCCGCCGAGCAGCTGCGCCGCTTCGCGATGACGATCGGGAGCGAACTCGACGAAGCGCGTGAACACCGCCGGAGCCCCGAGCGCGACCGCCATGCCGTGCGGCACGATCGGCGTCTGCGGGTAGCCGTCGGGCGCGAAGCTCTTCACGCGTCCCGCGATCGCATATGCCATCGCGTGCGGCACGTGCACGCCGGCGTTTCCGAATGCGATGCCGGCGAGCGTCGCGGCCCACATCATCTGCTCGCGCGCGGCCGCATCGCCTTCGACGGCGGCGGCGAGATGCGCCGCGCACAGCCGGATCGCCTCGCGACATCCGAGGTCGCTCCACGGATTGCGGCCCTGGCTCATCGGCCGCTGCGGCGTCTTCGCGCGCAACGTGAACGGCCGCGCCGTGTACGACTCGAGCGCGTGGCAGAGCACGTCCATGCCGCTCGCCGCGACGACGTTCGCCGGCAACGTCTGCGTGACGCGCGGATCGACGAGCGCCTCGGTCGGCCGCAGGCGAGGCGATGCGATGCCGGTCTTCGCGTGCAGCGCGAGCCAGTCGAAGATCGCGATGCCCGTGACCTCGCTGCCGGTCCCCGACGTCGTCGGGCATGCGATGTGCGGCGCGAGCGGGCCCGGCACCGGCTGCGCATCGCCGACCGGCGCGTTGACGTACGTGCGCAGCGGCGCGGGATGCGTCGCGTAGAGGTTCGCGGCCTTCGCCGTATCGATCACCGAGCCGCCGCCGAGCGACACGTAGCCATCGGGCCGCGCATCGCGCGCGAACCGCACCGCCTCGTCGAACGAGGCATCGGTCGGCTCGATCGCCACCGCGTCGAACACGGCGACGTCGAGCCCGTCGAGCGCGCTCATCACCTCGTCGAACCACGGCAGCGTCCGGATGCGGGCATCGGTGATCAGCGCCACGCGCGTCATGCCATGCGCACGCGCGCGCACGCCGACCTCCGCGAGCGCACCGGCGCCGAACGTCACGCGCGATGCGTCGACGGTAAATGCGGTGTCACAACCGGCAGCAGCAGCAGCGAGGTGGCGGCAGCTCATCGCGCGAGCATGGTACGCTGATCGAGTGCGGCGAGCGGCCATCGCGCTGTGGATTGCGGGCTGCGGGTTTTCGGCGCGCAGCGAGCCGGCGCGAGACGCTCGGGACGGCATCGACGGTCAAACCGGCGATGCGTCGCGCGACGCGCGTGCCGATGCTCCAGGCGACGCCGCGCAACTGCCGGCGCCGGCGCTGGTGCAGGCAATCACCGCGAGTGCGAACAACTCGAACCAGCCCCTGACGGCGGTGCTATCGGCGATGCCGGCGAGCGGCGACTTGCTCGTCATGATCGGGGCTGCCGAGCACGGTGGGCTTTCTTCGGTCTCCGGCGGGGGTGTGACGGCGTGGACCCGCGCGACCCGCGCGCTCGCGAACACGAACATCGAGGTCTGGTATGGCATCACCGATGGCTCCTCGTCGCAGGTGACGATCACGTTCCCCGCGTACGGCTTGCCGATGTGGATGGTCGTCGGCGAGTGGTCGAACATGGCGACCACGAATCTGCTCGACATGGCGCTGTCGACGTCGGGCACCACCAGCCCGGCGGGCGCTGGGTCGATCACGACGAGCTCGGCCCGAGAGATCGTGATCTTCGGGGTCGGCGATCAGACCCCGAACACTTTCGGAGCGCCGCAGGGAGCGTGGGCGTCGCTGCCGACGGTGACCTCGAACGCGACCGTGCAGAGCGTGTGGTGGCAGGACCTCACGGCCGGGGCGACGGTGGCTCCGACAGTCACGGAGACCCACCATAGTTGGGATGCTGCGATCGCGGCGTTTCGGGCCCGCTAAGCTCGCGAGACCTTACGCGTAGATTCCTGTCGATTTCGGCGAAGGGTTGGCGAGCCGCGGGCACTAGTCCTCGACAAACGAGAGGAGCCTGCGATGAGACTTTCCGTCCTGCTGGTCGCGCTCGCCGCGGCCGCCGGTTGTTCCGAGACGCCTGGAAACCAGGTCGTCACCGGCACGATCACCGGTTCGACCGCCACTGCCGTCCGCGCCGTCAGCAACGGCAACACGATCACCGCCGCGCGCGTGCGCAGCGACGGATCGTTCACGCTCGCGCTCCCCGCGGGCAAGCAGTACGAGCTGCACGTGCTGACCGCGGCAGGCGTCGAGCAGGTCCTCGATGCGCGCTCGTCGGTGCTCGCGTTCCGCGTGTGCGCGCCGACCGGTCCGTTCGACCTCGGCGGCCTCGCGCACGGCCACGCGCCGCACGGCATGGGCGGAGGCGGCTCGGGCTCCGGCTCGGGAGGCTGCAGCCAGCCGCCGCCGTGCGATCCGAACACCGATCCGATGTGCCCGCCGCCACCGCCACCATGCGATCCGTCGACGGACCCGAATTGCATGTGCGACGCGAACGGCAGCTGCGGGCCGTGCGATCCGTCGACGGGCGCGAACTGCCCGCCGCCGTGCGATCCGATGACCGGCTCCGGCTGCATGCCGCCGCCGTGCGACCCCAACACCGACCCGATGTGCCCGCCGCCGGGCTGCGACCCGTCGACCGACCCCAACTGCCCGCCACCGCCTCCGCCGCCGTGCACCGACCCCAGCGACCCCAACTGCATGATGTGTGACCCGGCCGGCAACTGCTACCCGCCGTGCGATCCGACCACCGATCCGATGTGCCAGGTGCCGCCGCCTCCATGCACCGATCCGACCGACCCCAACACGTGCCAGGATCCCTGCATGGGCGATCCGATGCAGTGCGGCTGCGATCCGTCGGGGTCCGCGGGCAGCTGCTGGCCGCCGCCGCCGCCATGCGATGCAAATGGCAACTGCTCGGGCATGATGCCCGACCATCCGCCGGGTGACTTCGGTTGCTGAGGGGCGCGGGCGTCGTGGCGTGCGTTGCGGTCGCATCGACCACGGCGGCCGCGCCATGCGCTCCGCGCGCCCGCCTCGATGGTGACGCCGACGCCGTCGCGCGCGTCACCTCCGCGCTCGCCGCGCTCGGCATCCAGGTCGGCGGCGATGCCGCGGGCTGCCCGGTGGTCGTCGCGGCGGTCGAGAACGATCGCAGCGGCGGCATCGCGGTCGCCGTTCGCGACAGCACGAACCGCAGCGAGGGACGCGTCGTCAGCGATGCGAGGCTCGCCGCTGCGTGGATCGACTCGTGGATCCACGATGACTTCGCGCCGGAGCTCGTGCCGCCCGCCGCCGCCGTGGTGCCGGCCGCTCCGTCGACGACGGCGCATGTCGATGCGACGCCCGCCGCCGCGCCCGCGCTGATCGATCGCGTCTCGCTCGATGCGCGCTATCAGCGCAGCTTCGCGTTCGACGGCACCGGCGGCAGCGGCTTCGCCGGTGGCGCGTGCGTGCGCGTTGGCGGTGCGTGCATCGGCGCCGAGATCGCGTTCGGCTCGCTCGACGTGCCGATGGGTGTCACGCGCTCCGATGTCTCGGCCGCCGCGACCGCGAGCTACGCGCTCGTGCTCGGCAACGTCGTGCTCTCGCCGCAGGTCGCGCTCGGCGCCGGCCGCGTCGATACCGATGCCTGTGCACCACCGCCGTGTGATCCGTCGACGATGATGTGCATGAACGCGCCGCCATGCCCGGCGTCGGTCGCGCACCAGCAGACGTACACGCCGCGCCTCGGTGCCGCGCTCCGCGCCTCGATCGCGCTGTTTCCGCACGTCTGGCTCGAGGGCACGGCGGCGATCGTCGTCGTGCCGCTCGCGCACGTCGATCCGACGCCCGGCTCGACCGATCCCAATGGCCTGATGCCGGGCACGCTCCCCGGCGAGCCCGGTGCGCTCGGCCAGCTCGCGGTCGGCCTCCGCGTGGGGGCGCCATGACTCGCCCCGAGCGCGCCGGTCAGATCGTGCCGCTTCGCCGCGTCGAGGAGCGCCGCGCCGCGAGCTCCGATCTCTCCGACGAGGCGCTGCTCGCCGCCTGCGGCGTCGGCGACACCGCCGCGCTCGGCGCGCTGTTCGATCGCCACCACGAGGCGATCTATCGCCTGATCTCGCGCCTGCTCCGCACCGACGCGAGCGAGATCGACGACCTCGTCCAGCAGACGTTCCTCGCCGCGTGGCGCGCCGCGAAGAAGTTCTCCAGCCGCGGCGCGGTCCGCAGCTACCTGTTCGGCATCGCCGCGAACACCGTCCGCCACCACATCCGCAGCAGCGTGCGTCGCCGCGCCGCGCTCGCCGACATTCCGCCACCGCCCGCCGCGCACCCGCCCGACGCCGCGACCGCGCGCGCGCAGGAGCTTCACCGCCTCGCGATCGCGCTCGAGCAGCTGCCCGACGACCTGCGCATCGTCTACGTGATGTGCGAGCTCGAGGAGGTGCCGGGCGTCGAGGCCGCGCGCGCGCTTGGCCTGCGTGCCGGCACACTCGGGCGCCGGCTCCACGAAGCACGCCGCGCGCTGCGCGAAGCCATCGAAGGAGGTACGCGATGAGCGACGACACCACGCACCCCGTGCCCTCCGACGCCGCGCTCGCCGACCTCGCCCGCGAGCTTCCGACGCACGCGCCCGACGACACACGCCGCGAGGCCGTCCGCTCGTCGCTGCTCGCCGCCGCCTCGGCCGACCGCGCCGCGCCGCGTCCGCGCTGGCCGCTCGTCGGCGCCGGCTTCGCGGCGGGTGCGCTTGCCGCCGCGGCGATCGTGCTGGTCGTCGTGCGCGCGCGACCGTCGGGTTCGCCGAACGCGTCGTCGCCGGGCGCAGCGACTCCTGGCGCTCCGGTCGCGAGTAGCGGCATCGCGATGCCACCCGCGGCGCGCATCGATGCACCGGCGAGCGCCAGCTTCGAGCGCGAGCTCGTGCACGATGGCTCCGGGCACGTCGGCGAGCTCGTGCGCGTTCACGCCGGCACGCTGCACGTGGCGAGCGCGCGCGCAGGCGAGCACGTCCAGCTCGCGACCGCCGATGCGCGCGTTGATGGCGAGGGCGAGGTCGACGTCGAGGTCGCGGGCGATCAGCTGCGCGCGGTGTCGGTTCGCAGCGGCTCGGCGACGCTGCGCGTGCGCGACCAGCAGATGGTCGTGCTGGCCGCCGGGCAGACGTGGAAGGCGCCGGTGATCACGGCGGAGGTCGACGTGGTGGCACCGCCCGTCGCGACGCCGGTTCCGGTGCGCGTCGTCGCGGTGCCGACCGTCGACCAGCCGACCGTCGAGAAACGTGCGGTCGAGAAGCCCGCGGTCGAGAAGCCCGCGGTCGAGAAGTCCGCGGTCGAGAGGCCCGCCACGCCCGAGACTCCACCACCCGGAGAGCCCGTCGCACACGACGAACCAGCGCCCGCGATCGGCAGCGGCGCTCGCGCGCCCACCGCCACCGAGCAGCACTTCGCCGCCGGCTGGGCGCTACTCAAGCGTGGTAACGCGGCCGAGGCTGCGCGCGAGCTCGGGACGGCCGCCGACAGCGATGGCGATCCGGCGCTCGCGGCCGACGCGCGCTACTTCCAGGCGGTCGCGCTCAGTCGCGCGGGGCGCAAGACCGAGGCGGAGCGTGCGCTCGTCGCGTTTCTCGACCGCGCGCCGCACTCGATCCGGCGCGGGCGCGCGGCGGTGATGCTCGGCAAGCTGATCGCGGAGCGCGGCGATGCGAAGAGTGCGCGCGCGTGGTTCGAGTCGGCGCTCGGCGATGCGGATCCGGCGGTCGTCGCGGCGGCGCGCACCGGCCTCGCTTCACTTTGATCTTGCATTGCGTGTCTCCATGCCGCAGATGTGATCGTGAAGGAGGACTTCACATGCGCATGCAGCTGAAGACGTACACCGAGCCAATTGTCGCGGCGCTCGCCGGCTACCGAGGCCAGCTCGAGGAGCATCCGTTCCTCGTCGCAGGTCGAGCCGGTGAGCTCAGTGGAGACGAGCTACGCGAGTTTGCATTTCACCAGTACACCGACAGCATCCTGTGGATTCCGATGCTGGCGCAGATGAGGTCGAAGGCCCAGCGGTCACGACGCCTGCGCAAAGCGATCGGTGACAACATCGGCCACGAGGCGGGTCTCGTCGGCGAGTCGCACGTCACGCTCGCGGTCGCGCTGATGCGGAGCCTCGGCGTTCACGAGCTCGCGGCGCTGCCGGTGCACGTGCTCGCGCAGTCGGCGGAGCTGTGGCTCGGCGACGAGTTTGCCGCGATGAGCGAGGCGGCCGTCGCCGGGTTCTTGCTCGGCGCGGAGACGCTGGTGCCCGTGATGTTCGCGAGCGTGTTGCCGAGCTACGCGAAGGCGGGCGCGGATACGCGGTACTTCGTCGAGCACGTCGGGATCGATACCGACGAGCACTCGGCGTGGATGGAAGAGTCGGTCGCCGATGTGCTGCGGACGTACGGGCCGGATGCGGCGGCGGAGATCCGCGCTGGCCTCGACGACGCATGGAGCGAGACGATCGACGTGCCCGAGACGATGTGGAGGGCACGATGCGCATCGCGCTGACGTACAACCTGAAGCGGTCGGCGGGCGAGGCGTACGCCGATCTCGACAGCGCGGCGACCGTTCGGGCGATCGCGACCGCGATCGCGGCGGCCGGGCATCGCGTGACGCGCATCGAGGTATCGCGGCCGATCGAGCGCGTCGTGGCGCGGTTGCGCGCGCTCGCGCCCGACCTCGTGTTCAACATCGCCGAAGGCGTGCGCGGCGCGTCTCGCGAGGCGCTGTGGCCGGCGGTGTTCGAGGAGCTCGAGCTGCCGTACACGGGCAGTCCGCCCGGCGTGCTGGCGGCGTGCCTCGACAAGGCGCTCGCGTGCCGGATCGTCGCGGCGGCCGGCGTGCGCGTTGCGGGCGAGGGCTGGCCCGCGATCGTGAAGCCGCGGTTCGAGGGCTCGAGCAAGGGCATCTCGCAGGCGAGCATCGTGCGCGACGAGGCGGCGCTGGCGGCGGCGCTTGCGAACGCGCGCTACGAGATGGTCGTCGAGCGGTTCATCGACGGCGCGGATGTCGCGGTCGGGTGGGTCGCCGGGCTCGGGCTGTTGTCGGCGATCCACTACGTCTACGAGGCGAGCGGGCCGCACCGGATCCTCGATCGCGTGGTGAAGGAGCGCGGCGCGGCCGTCGAGATCCTGCCGCTCGATCCTCGGCTGCGCGTCGCGGCGGAGCGGGCGTTCGCGGCGCTCGGTGTTGTCGGATTCGGGCGCGCCGACTTCCGCGTGACGCCGGAAGGCGAGCCGGTGTTTCTCGAGATGAACCCGCTGCCGTCGCTCGATCCGGCGGACGGCGAGCTGTACGCCGCGTCAGGGCTATCCGCGCCCGAGCTGATCGCCGCGATCATCGACGCCGTGCCAAGATGCGCGCGTGAAGTGGCTCGCGGTCGTACTGGTCATCGCCGGATGTAGCCATTCGGTGCTGATCCCGCGCGGCGACGACACCTATCGCCGCGCGATCGCGCATTACCAGCGGACGCGCCAGCTGGTCGCGGCGTCGTTCGCGAGCGACGACGACCAGACGATGTTCATGCAGGCCGAGGCGATGTTCCGCTACCGGTTCGCGCCTCATCGCAGCCGCGGGGCGCTGTTCGCGGAGCTGCTCGCGTCGGCGACGGACCTGCCGATGCTCGAGGCGGTCGCCGGCTCGCTCGATCTGTTCGCGCTGCGGCTCAAGACGAACGACGGCGCGATCCAGATCTGGGAGTCGCTCCTCGATCGCAGCCCGACCACGCCGCTGCGCGCGCTCGCGCTGTACCGGCTCGGCTGGGCGTATCGCAACCACACGGTGACCGGGTTCGTCGGCTCGACGGACGTCGTGTTCGATGCGCTCGGCCGCGAGTTTCCTGGCTCGCAGCTCGCGCAGCTCGGCTTGGCGGCCAAGCACTCGCCGCACAAGTCTCCGACGACGGCGACCGCCTGGTCGATCCTCCCCGGCGCCGGCCAGATCTACGCCGGCGAGACGCGCAACGGCCTCGTGCGCCTCGGGATCGCCGTCGCCGCGACGACCGCCGTCATCGTGCCGAGCGTGATCGCATACCAGCGCAACAACCTCAGCTTCGGCGGCGACTGGCCGCTGCTACTCACCGGCATCGCGGGCGCGACCGTGCTCGCGGTCGACTACACGAACAGCTACAACGACGCGCTGCGCGCCGTGCTCGAGTTCAACGAGCGCAGCGAGCGCGCGTTCGAGGACGAGCACCCCGACGCACCCTAGGCCGGATCGAGCGCGAGCAGCGGGTCGCCCTGGTTGACGTCGGCGCCGTCGGCGACGAGCACCTCGCGGACCTTTGCCCGTGCGCCGTCGTAGGTGACGCGATGGAACGTCTTCATCACCTCGAGCAGGCAGACGGTCGTGCCTGGCGCGAGCTCGGCGCCCGGCTGCACGAACGGTGACTTGTCCTGGCCGGGCCGGCTGTAGAAGCGGCCGCTCGTCGGCGCGCGAAACACCATGCCGGTCACGGCATGCGCCGCATCGGCATGCGCATCGACGCCCGCCACCTCGCCCGCCTCGACGCGAAACAGCTCGTCGCCGTACGACACCGGCTGGCGCGCGAGCTTCGACCCCGCGGGCAGCCGCACGAGGCCGCGCACCTGCGGCGCGACGATGTGAATCAACCGACCGAGCACCTCGAGCTCGCCGATGATGTCGCCGGGCGCGACCAGGTGATCGGCGGCGACCGTGCGACGAAACCAGCCGGGCGCGGGCGCGCGGACGGTGTCGCCCTCGAGCAAGGCGATCATCGCGGCCCTCCGACGAGGACGTGCAGGTCGTGCATCGACCAGATTCGCGGGTTCTTGATCCGGCGATAGCCGGTGTTCTGGTAGCTCATCTCGGTGAGCGCCGTGAGGTACGCGCGCAGCTCGGCGAGCTCGATGATCTCGTCGGTGTCCATCTGGCGCGCGGCGACGAATGGATCCATGTCGCGCTCGATGCGCGCCTCGGTCTCGCGCATGCCGGCCTCGATCTTCGAGCGCTCGGCCGGATCGGTCGCCATGATCTGGAAATCGTCGTCGAGCTTGGTGTTGAACGCGGCGATCGCGAGCGTGCGGCCTTCCATGACCGACAGCCGCGAGTAGCACGTCGACAGCTGCACGACGGGATCGTAGGGCAGGCCGCTCATCGCGTAGTAGCCGGCGCCGCTCGCCTTGCGCAGCAGCACGGTGAACATCGGCGTCGTGTTCGTCGAGTTCGTGTAGATCAGCGAGCTGCCGTACGCGAGCAGGCCGTGCGCTTCGGCCTCGCGCCCGATGTCGAAGCCGGAGATGTCCTGCAGCCAGATCAGCGGGATGCCGTCGTCGTTGCACGCGCGCGAGAACGCGCTGATCTTCGCGATGCCCGCGCGATAGAGGATGCCGGCCGGGCGCTGGCGGCCTGGATGCTCGGGATCGCCGACGAGACCCTGGCGGTTGATCACGAACCCGGCGTAGAGGCCGCCGAGCCGACCGACGCCGCAGATCATCTCCTCGCCGACTTCTGGCATCACCTCCCAGAACAGCGACTGGTCGCACAGGCGCGCGAGCACCTGGTGCGCGTCGTACGCCTCGCGATGGTCCGCCGGAATCAGCGCGCCGAGCTCGCCGGTCGCGAAGCGCGGATCGACGGGGCCGAGGTCGCCGCGATAGAACTGCGCCCCGCTCGACGGCAGCCGCGCGACCTCGCGCCGCAGACACGCGATCGCGACGTCGTCGTCCGGAACGCGGACGTCGGCGCAGCCGCTCTGGTGCACGTGCACCTCGGGGCCGCCGATGTCGAGCGACGTGATCTTCTGGCTCTTCGCACCTTTGATCAGCGCGGCGCCGGCGATCACCATGTACGCCTGCTCGGTCATGTAGACGCGGTCGGAGATGATCGGCATGTAGCCGCCGCCGGCGATGCAGTCGCCGAACACGCCCGCGAGCTGCGGCACGCCGTTCGCGGAGAGCAGCGAGTTCATCTTGAAGATGTGGCCCGCGCCGGTCGCGCCCGGGAACGACTTGCTCTGCTCGGGCAGGAACAGGCCGCTGCAGTCGACGAGATAGATCGTCGGCAGGCGCAGCCGCAGCGCCATCATCTGCGCGCGCTGGATCTTCTCGGGCGTGCGCGGCCACCACGCGCCGCTCGCGACTGTGTTGTCGTTCGCGATCACCATGCACCAGCGGCCCTCGACGCGCGCGAACGCCGTCACGACGCCGGCCGCCGGCGACTTCTGATCGCCCGGGAACACCTCGCCGTAGTTGACGAACGTGCCGACCTCGAACGTGCGCGTGCCAGGATCGGCGAGCTTGTCGAGACGCTCGCGCGCCGTGAGCTTGCCCTTCTTGTGGACGCGCTCGACGTAGCTCGGGCCCCAGCCCGCATGCACCTCGGCGCGCCGCGTACGCAGCGTCTCCTCGAGGGTGGCGAGCGCGGCGCGCTGGTCGGTCGCGGTGCGCTCGTCGACGAGCTTGCCCAGCGCCTCTCCGATCGGAACGAGGGGAACAAACGCCATGCGGGCCGCACCCTACCACTCCCGCACGCGCCCGGGCATGCTGCGCGGCATGCAGAGTCGATCCGGAGTACGGCGGCGCGAGATGATCGTTGGCGGCGCGCTGCTCGCCGCGTGCGGCGGTGCGCAGAAGAAAGAGGGCGGCGACGACGACGGCGGTGTCACCGCGAACGAGGACCTGATGCGCGAGCACAGTGGGCTGCGCCGCATCCTCTTCATCTATCAGGCCGCCGCGCCGAAGGGCGACGACGCGTCGGTGCTCGCGTGCGCGAAGCTCGTGCGTCGCTTCGTCGAGGACTATCACGAGCACACCGAGGAGACGTACATCTTCCCGCGGCTAGAGACGGGGACGCTGCAGCCGCTCGTCGCGACGCTGCGCTTGCAGCATCAGGCGGGCCGCCGCCTCACCGATCAGCTGCTGGCGAATCCAAAGGACACCAAGGCGATCGAGGAGTTCATCCGCATGTACCAGCCGCACGCCGCCTTCGAGGACACGCTCGTCTTTCCGGCGTGGAAGAAGGCGGTCGGCAAGAAGGCGTACGCGGAGCTCGGCGAGCAGTTCGAGGCCGAGGAGACCAAGATGCTCGGCAAGCAGGGCTTCGAGCACGTGCTCGCGGAGATCGCGCAGATCGAGAAGAACCTCGGCATCGCCGACATCGGCATCTACACGCCGTAGGCGCACATCGACACGCCGTACCGCGCGCTCACGGCGGTGGCTGCGGGCGATCGTGCGGTCCGCATACGCCCGGCCGCCACGCGCACTGGCCCTGCATGCACGCGCCGCAGTCGCAGTCGCTCTGCTTGCTGCATTTGCGCGGAACGCAGTACTCGCCACCGCCGTCGCACTGCATGTCCGGGCCGCATCCCGTCACCGAGCAGCCCGGGACGCGGCAGCCGTGCTCGTCGTGGCTCATGCCGCCCTTGTCGCATGTCCAGCCGTGCTCGCATGCGTAACCTTCGGTGCACTGAACGATCTCGCAGCGGCCGCTCGGCCGGCAGACCTCGCCCGCCTTGCATGACGTCTTCGTGCAGGACGTCTGGCACTTCGACTCGATGACCTCTTCGCAGCCATGGTGCTCGTTGACGGTGTGATCGCAGTACTTGCCCTTGCCGCAGTCCTTGTCGCGTTCGCACTCCAT
This sequence comes from Deltaproteobacteria bacterium, assembly GCA_019237945.1. Classification (GTDB taxonomy): domain Bacteria; phylum Myxococcota_A; class Polyangia; order Haliangiales; family Haliangiaceae; genus JABFXX01. The sequence goes on from JAFAOG010000271.1 coordinate 22,323, forward strand.
CACCATCCGCGGCGCCATCCCGCACATCCCCGAGTAGTCGGGCACGCCCTGCGGATAACACGCGCCGCCGCCCGGGCAATCGTCGTCGGTGATGCAGGTGTGAGAGCCGGCCGGCCATGGCGTGGCGCCGGGGCAGTACTTCGCGCCGCGCTGAAACGGCGGACCATCGTACGGCGCGACCGCAATGCTGCCATCCTCGGCGACGCTCGCGTCGGACGCAGGCGGTGGCGGCGGCGGCGGCCCGGCATGTTTCACCGGAGCCGGCGTGTGCTGTTCGCAAGCCGCGACGACGAGAAGCACCCACAACGCTCTCATGCGGCCATTATCGCATTGACAGCTGGCGAGCGAACAGGTAACCAAATGGTCACGCATGGCGGAACCCGATGTCTTTCGCGCGATCGCCGACCCGACGCGGCGGGCGATCCTCGATCGGCTGCGCGCCGGACCAACGCCGGTCAACGAGCTCGCCTCCGACTTCGAGCAGAGCCGCCCCGCGATCTCGAAGCACCTGCGCGTGCTCCGCGAGGCTCGCCTCGTGACCGAGGAGAAGGTCGGGCGCGAGCGTCTGTATGCGCTCGATCCGCGGCCGCTCGCGAAGGCGGCCGGCTGGCTCGAAGGCTATCGCGGGTTCTGGCAGCGCAACCTCAGCAGTCTCAAGCGTTACCTGGAGGATTCATGACGACGAAGGCGAAGGCGACCTCGGTCGCGGATGTCACCGAAGGCGTCGTGCTCGCGCGCGTCGAGATCGCCGTGCCGCCCGAGCGCGTGTTCAAGGCGCTGACCACCGAGGAGCTGACGAAGTGGTGGGGCGCCGACGACATGTATCGCACCACGAAGTTCGCGATCGATCTGCGGCCGGGCGGCACGTGGCGAACCGAGGGCCGCGGCGCCGACGGCAGCGACTTCCACGTCGAAGGCGAGGTGCTCGAGGTCGATCCGCCGCGGCGTCTCGTCCAGACGTGGAAGCCGTCGTGGGCGCCCGGACCGGCGACGAAGATCGTGTACACGCTCGACGCGATCGACGGTGGCACGCGCGTCACCGTGCGCCACACCGGCTTCACGAGCGCCGAGTCGTGCGAGGGCCACAGCGATGGCTGGATGCGCGTGCTCGGCTGGCTGTGGGGCCACTTTTCGGGCGAGGAGCGTTTCTTCCTGCTGCGTCTGATCGCGCCGCGCCCGACGTTCGCGCAGGACATGAACGCCGACGAGCGCGCGCTGATGCAGGAGCACGGCAAGTACCTCGCGAGCCGACTCGCAGCCGGCGCGGTGCTCGCGTTCGGTCCCGTGCCCGATCCGGCCGGCCCGTGGGGCATGGGCCTCGTGCGTGCGGAGCACGAGGCCGAGGCGCGGGCGCTGACCACCGAAGATCCGGTGATCACGTCAAACCGCGGCTTCCGCTACGAGATCTTGCCGATCGCGCGCCTGGTGTACTGAGCGACCACACTGTAGGTGCTCGCCCGACCGTGAGATTGGTTGGGGCTCAAAGCAGTCCCAGATCGCCCCGGGCTATGGTCACCCAC
>JAFAOG010000278.1 GCA_019237945.1 Deltaproteobacteria bacterium
GATCGAACAGCAGCGCGATCGTCACGTGCGTCCTCGCTGGAGCTGCGCGCGGAGCTCCTTCGGTTGATCCGCGTTGCGCACCGCGACCTCCTCGTCGACCTGACCCGCGCGCACGAGCTCGAGCAGCGAGTCGTCGAGCCGGATCATCCCGAACGCCTTGCCGCGCTGCATGAGGTTCGGCAGCTGGAACAGCTTGTCGTCGCGGATCAGCACCGCGAGCGGCAGCACGCCGGTCAGCAGCTCGATCGCAGCCGCGACGCGCCCGTCCTTCGTCGGCAACAGCCGCTGCGCGACGATCGCGCGCAACGCACCGGCGACGGAGGCGCGCACCTGCGGATGCTCCTCCGGCGGGAACATGTCGATCAGCCGGTCGAGTGTCTTCGCGGCCGACGGCGTGCTCATCGTCGCGAGCACGAGGTGGCCGGTCTCCGATGCGGTCAGCGCGATCTCCACCGTCTCGCGATCGCGGAGCTCGCCGATCACGATGACATCGGGATCCTCGCGCAGCGACGCCTTCAACGCCGCCGCGAAGCTCTTCGTGTGCCGGCCCGCCTCGCGCTGCGACACGACCGCGACGCGCCGCGGGTACACGATCTCGATCGGATCCTCGACGGTGAGGATGTGATACGGCTTCGTCGCGTTGAGCGTGTCTACGAGCGCGGCGAGCGTCGTCGTCTTGCCGTGGCCGCTCGGTCCCGCGATCACGACGAGGCCCTGGTGATGCCCGACGACCTTCGCGAGGTCCTTCGGCAGGCCGAGCTCGTCGAGCGTCGACGGCGCGGGCATCGCGAGGCGGAACGTGCCCTTGATGCCGGCGTTGTGGCGCGTGATGTTCGTACGCAGCCGGCCGCCCGACGCGAGTGGCACCGCGAGATCGACGTAGCCGAGCTTGTCGAGCTGCGCGCGCAGCGTGTCGTCGAGCAGCGGCAGCAGCATCGCCTCCGCGCGCTCGACCGATAGCGGCAGCGGATCGATCTGCACGAGCTCGCCGGAGATGCGCATCGCGATCGCACGTCCGCTCGCGACGTGGAGGTCGCTCGCCCCGCGGTCGCGTGCGCGCTGCACGAGCTGGGACAGCGGGCCGTCGGCGAGCACCGGCGTCGACAGCTTCGGCGGCGCAGCCATCGCGACGGCCTGGCGCGCGGCCGCGGCGGCGGTCGGTAGCGGCGTCGCGCGGCTCCCGACGGCCACGCTCGAATCCCACGTCGCCGTCGCGTCGAGGCGAGCCGCGGCCGCACGGGCCCGAGCCTCGTCGGTATCGATGCGGGCCTGCTGGAGCTGTTGACCGCGCGCATCCGCCGGGTCGAGCTCGAAGGCGCCGCCATCGGCCGCCGGATCGAGATCGAGGTCGTTGAGCGTCAGCGGCGTGCCGCCCGGGACGTCGTGCGACTTGCCCGACAGCACGGGGACGTCTTGCGACGTGCCCGACAGCGTGCCGAGGTCGACGTCGTGGCTCCATTTCGGCGGAGCCTTCTCGGGCTCGCCCCGCTTGGTGGGCACGATGTCCTCGAGGCCGAGATCGAGATACGGGCTGACCTCGGGCGCGGGCTTGGCCGCCATCGGCCTCGGCGGGGCGCTCGGCGTCTTCGCGCGCGGCGCGGGCGCGAGGCTCGGGCTCTTCGCGCGCACGGTCTCGACGATCGGTGGCGCCTTCGAGCTCGGCCTCGAGCGCTGCGCGCCGGTCGGGGTCTTCGTGCGCGCCGAAGCGGTCGGCGTCTTCGTGCGCGGGACGCTCGTCGGCGTCTTCGTGCGGCCCGGCGTCGGGCTCTTCGTCGAGGACTTCGTGCGCGGCGCGCCGGTCAGCGTCTTCGCCCGGCTTTCGGCCTTCGGCCTCTCGAGCCGCACGACGATCTCCTCGCCACGGCGGCCGACCTGCACGCGCACGCGGCGCTTGCCGATGTCGACGTCCGCCGGATCGGCCATGCCGTCGCGCGCCGGCACCATCGACGCGACCGGCGAGCCGCGCAGGATCGTGAGCAGCTGGTCGTGCGAGAGCGGCCGTGCCGTTAGATTCACGAACGCGTCGCGTTGTTTCATCGCGATCGGTCTACCGACGGAGATCACGATTTCCGTGACGCCATCGCGGTCGAGATAGGCGACGAGTTGTTCGAGCTGAGCGCTCACTCGCGTGCATCGTATCGTGTATGGTGCCGACACCAATGGCCGAGCCGCTGGAAACCGACTACCTGGTGATCGGGTCCGGGATCGCGGGGCTGAACTTCGCGCTGCTGGCCGCCGAGCACGGCCGGGTCGTCGTCGCGACCAAGAAGAAGCTCGCGGACACCAACACGAACTGGGCCCAGGGCGGCGTCGCGGCGGTGCTCGCGCCCGACGATACGTTCGAGCGCCACGTCCAGGACACGCTCAACGCTGGCGACGGCCTGTGCGATCGCCGGATCGTCGAGATGTGCGTGCAGGACGGTCCGCACGAGGTCGAGCGGCTGCTCCAGCTCGGCGTGCGGCTCGCCCGCAACGACCACGGCGACCTCGATCTCGGCATGGAGGGCGCGCACACGCGTCATCGCGTCGTCCACTGGGAGGACGTCACGGGCCGCGAGATCCAGCGCGCGTTGATCGCGGCCGCGATGCGCCATCCGAACATCACGGTCCTCGAGCACCACTACGCGGTCGATCTACTGTCGATGGCGAAGTACGGCGGCGATCCGGCGTGCTTCGGCGCGTACGTGCTCGACAGCAAGAGCGGCGAGGTCAAGACGATCTGCGCCCGCGCGACCGTGCTCGCGACCGGCGGCGCCGGCAAGGTCTGGATCTACACCTCGAACCCGGATGTCGCGACGGGCGACGGCGTGGCGATGGCCTATCGCATCGGCGCGGCGTGCGGCGACCTCGAATTCATGCAGTTCCACCCGACGGTGCTCTACCACCCGATGGCGGGCAGCTTCTTGATCTCGGAGGCGTTGCGCGGCGAAGGCGGCGTGCTGCGCACCGCGCGCGGCGACGAGTTCATGCAGTCGTACAGCCCGATGGGCTCGCTCGCGGCTCGCGATGTCGTCGCGCGGGCGATCGACAAGGAGCTCAAGAAGTCGGGCGACGACTGCGTCTACCTCGACATGACCCGCCTCGACCCGGCGATGGTCCGCTCGCGGTTCCCGAACATCTACGAGCGCTGCCTGTCGCTCGGCATCGACATCACGAAGCAAGGCATCCCCGTCGTGCCCGCGGCGCACTTCATGTGCGGCGGCATCAAGACCGACGACCACGGCGCGACGACGATCCCCGGCCTCTACGCGATCGGCGAGTGCGCGTTCACCGGCCTCCACGGCGCGAATCGCCTCGCGAGCAACTCGCTGCTCGAGGGCATGGTGTTCTCGACGCGCGCCGCGCGCGCGGTGCAGGAAGCGCCGTCGCGCCGGCCGTCGCAGGTCGCGACGTGGAGCGCGGGCAACGCCACGGACTCCAACGACGCGATCGTCGTGTCGCTGAACTGGGACGAGATCCGCCGCTTCATGTGGTCCTACGTCGGCATCGTGCGCAGCGACAAGCGCCTCGAGCGCGCGCGCCGCCGTATCGAGATCTTGCGCGACGAGATCCGCGAGTACTACATCGACTTCAAGATCACCGGCGACCTGCTCGAGCTGCGCAACCTCGCGCTCGTCGCCCACCTGATCATCGAATCGGCGCGCCGCCGCAAGGAGTCGCGCGGCCTGCACTACACGCTCGACTACCCGGAGAAGCTGCCCGACGCGCGGCACTCCGAGATCCAGCTGACCGACGGCCCCCGCGGTTAACACCGGGCCACGCAACACAGGGTAACCGGCCGTTCACGGTCGGCACGGGATTGCGCCCACTTGCGCGACGCGCCCGATGGCATTCGCCTCGCAATAGCTGCCGACATACTCGCGCAGCCGGATCTTGACGGACGGCCACGCTGCGTGGGGGGCCGTCGGAGCATGTTGCTCCGGCGGCTTTGTTTTTTCGGCGCCCCCATCCTACTGTCACGGGATGCGTCGCCTGACGGTCGTTCTCGCGCTCGCCGCCTGTGGCGGCCCCGCGGGACCGGCCACGCCCGCCGCGGATGGCGTGCGCGCGTATCTGTCGGCGCTGCGAAGCGATGACGCCCACGCCGCGTACTCGCTGCTCGCGCACGATGCGCGCAAGAACATGTCGTTCGATCAGTTCGCGCTCGAGTGGAAGCAGAGCGCGGCCGAGCGCGCGTGGCAGGCGAAGGCGCTCGAAGAGAGCCTCAAGGGCAATCCCGATGTCGGCGAGCGTGCCGTGATCAGCTTCTCCGACGGCAAGCTCGTGACGCTCGAGCGCGAAGGCAAGACGTGGCGCCTCGACTCCGAGCTGGTGTCGCGGTCGCACGCAAAGCGGCCGAGCGATGCGCTGCGGATGTTCGCGGAGGCGGTCGCGGCGCGCGATGTCAACGCGGCGCTCAACACACTGACCGCGCGGCGGCGCGAGGGCATCGCAAAGCAGGTCGAGGGCTTCATCTCGGGGCTTGCGAAGCACGCGAACGGACCGATCGAGAACTTCGGCAACGACCGCGCCGAGCTGCGCTGGGACGAGAACGGCGTGCGCTACCGGATCATCCTGCGTCGCGAGGACGACGAGTGGCGCGTTGACGACATCTCGATCCGCAGCTCGCCCAAGGACGACGAGGGCGACAAGGGCGGCTTCGAGCCGTCGCAGCCCGAGGACTGATGAAGCGCCTCGTCTGCGTGATGCTCGCCGCGTGCGGCGGTGGCGACGGCGCGACCGGCCACGCCGTGCTGACGAACGGCGCCGCGACGCTGACGTACGACGCCGGCGTCGTCACGCTCGAGCGCGACGGCGTGCCGCGCCTCGTGTTCGGCAAGGATCAGCTGCGCATCGCGACCGTCGACGATCTCGATAGCGGCGATAGCTTCGATCCGACGTGGCTGTTCGTCGATCAGCCGCCGGAGCCGCCGGTCGGGCTCGCGTGGCACGGCGGCGTGATGCGGCTCGGCGCGCACGATGCGACGAAGCTCGAGGTCAAGCTCGACGGCGCGACCGTGACGTTCTCGCCCGAAGGCACCGATGGGTTCGCAGCGCAGGTCACGGCGTCGGCGAAGAACGTCGCGTACGTGCAGGTCGCGCCCGATGCCGACGCGCACGAAGGCTTCTACGGGCTCGGCGAGTGGCCCGATGCCGTCGACCACCGCGGCAAGCTGCGGCCGATGCAGATGGAGCTCGACACGATGGCGGAGGGCGCCGACAACGAGGACCACGTCCCGGTGCCGCTGCTCGTCGGGACGACGGGCTGGGGCCTGTTCGTCGAGAGCGATCGCCCCGGCGTGTTCGACGTCGCGCGCGCGAGCGACACGCGCGTCGCGGCGACGTTCGGCGCGGGCGAGCTGAAATTCCACCTGTTCACGGCCGCGCAGCCGATCGATCTGTTCGCGCGCTACTACGACGTGACCGGCTATCCCGGCCTGCCCGCGCCGTGGGCGCTCGGCCCGCTGATCTGGCGCGACGAGAACCGCGATCAGGCGCAGGTCATCGACGACATCCAGCAGATCCGCTCGCGCCACCTCGCGACGACCGGCGTGTGGTTCGATCGCCCGTACTCGACCGGCGTGATGACGTTCGACTGGTCGCCGGCGAAGTTCCCCGATCCGCACGCGATGCTGCAGGCGCTCCACGACGCCGGCCTGCGCTACGGCATCTGGGCCGTGCCGTACACGGCCGACGCGAACAACGCCGACCCCGCGCAGCCCGAGCTCGACTACGCGACCGCGCACGGCTTCTTTCCGCCGCAGACCGGCATCGTCGTCAATCCGTGGGGCAAGCCGATCGACTTCACGAACCCCGACGCCTACGCGTGGTGGAAGCAGAACTTGAAGAGCTACACCGACGGCGATGGCGTCGAGGGATTCAAGCTCGACTACGCGGAGGATGTCGTCGTCGGGACCCTGGGCCGCCGCACGCCATGGACGTTCCACGACGGCAGCGACGAGCGCACGATGCATCGCGGCTATCAGCTGCTCTATCACCAGATCCATCGCGAGGTGCTGCCGGCCGGCGGAGGCTTGCTGCTGACGCGCACCGGCCGCTGGGGCGACCAGGTCCGCGGAATGATCATCTGGCCCGGCGATCTCGATGCGAGCTTCGCAAAGGCCGGCGACACCGTCCCCGGTCAGGCAACGCTCGCCGTCGGCGGCCTGCCCGCCGCCGTGACGAAGGGCATCAACCTGTCGGCGAGCGGGTTTCCGTTCTACGCGAGCGACACCGGCGGCTATCGCCACTCGCCGCCGAACCGCGAGGTGTGGCTGCGCTGGGTCGAGGCGAACGCCGTGATGCCGGCGATGGAGGTCGGCGACTCGTCGAGCCAGACGCCGTGGGAGTTCACCGCCGAGAACGGCCGCGACCAAGCGGCACTCGACACGTACGCGCGCTACGCCCTGCTCCACCTGCGGCTCTACCCGTACACGTGGACGTACGCGCAGCAGCTCGCGATGACCGGCCGCCCGATCCAGCGCCCGCTCGGCCTCGCGTACCCCGCACTCGGCACGCATCCCGCCGACGAGTACGCGCTCGGCGACTCGATCGTCGTCGCGCCGGTCGTCGCGGCCGGTCAGACCTCGCGCAGCGTCGTGCTGCCCGCCGGCGACTGGCTCTCGTGGTGGGACGGCTCGCCCGCGAGTGGCACGGTCACGGCGCCCGCGGACCTCGACACGCTGCCGCTCTACCTCGCGCGCGGCGCGATCATCCCGATGCTGCGCCCGACGATCGAGACACTCTCCACCGTGACGTCCGCATCGATCGACTCGTTCGCGAGCGACGCCGGCATCCTGTACGTGCGCGTCGCGACGGGCCCGATGCCGACGACCTTCACCGTCTACGACGGCACGCAGCTAACTCAGTCGATGACGACCGTCTCGTACACGCCGGGCGCCGTGTTCACGAAGGGCGCGATGTTCGAGGTGATCGCGCACGCGCAACCGAGCTCGGTGCCCGGGCTCACGCAGCAAAGCTCGCTTGCCGCGCTCGAAGCGGCGCAGTCCGGCTGGTTCTGGGAGCCGGCGACCGGCGGCACGCTCTGGATCAAGACGTCGAACGCTGGCTCGATCTCGTTCTGACCCTCGCGGCTTCGCGAACCTCGCGTTGATCCGGCCGCGCAGCGATTCGGAAATCAGCCGCGCTTGCGACCGAAGAACGGCAGCCGGTGCCTCAGCCCGCGCAGCTTCTCCATCGCGCCGCCCTGCGCCGCGATCACCGGCACCGGCGTGTGCGGCGTCGGTGCGAGATCGATGCGCGGCGTGTGATCGTCGACGATCTGCGCGATCGGCGTTGCGCTCGACGGATCGCCCGTGCGCACGCCGAGGCCCAGGCCCTGGCGCGCTTCGACGACGGTGCGCGCGAGGATCGTGTGGAGGTCCTTGCGCAGCTGAACTTTCTTGAGCGTCGTGCCGATCTGCCGCGCCATCTCGCGCGCCGACGGGAAGCGATTCTCGGGGTTCGCGGTCAGCGCGCGCTGGATGATCTGCACGAACGGCGCCGGCACATCCGGGCGCAGCGGACGCAGCGGCTGCACCATGCAGTCGCGGAGGCGGCAGTAGACGTCGTAGTCGGTCGACCCGTCGAACAGCTTGCGGCCGACGAGCGATTCCCACAGCACGCTGCCGCACGCGAACTGATCGCTCGCTGGTTGCGGACGACCGCCACCGACGATCTCGGGCGCGAGATACGACATCTTGCCTTTGACGATGCCGGGCTCGGTCGTCTCGGTCGGACGATCGGGCGCGAGCGCGAGGCCGAAATCGATCAGCTTCACCATGCCGCGGTTCGTGAGCAGCACGTTGTGCGGCGACACATCGCGATGCACGACCGGCGACGGCCGACCATCGGCGCCGACGCGCTCGTGCGCCGCCGCGAGACCGCGCAGGATGCCGACCGCGACCGCCGCGACGAGCTCCCACCGCGTCGGCTCGTTCCGGCTCGCGTGCCAGCGGATCCAGGTGCCGAGATCGACGCCGTCGATCCACTCGAGCACCATGTAGTAGTTGCCCTTGTCGTGAACGAAGTCGTGGACCTCGGCGACGTTCGGAGACTGGAGGTTCGAGCCGATGCGAGCTTCCTCTACGAACATCGCTACGTAGGGGCCCTGCGCGGCGAGGTTCTCGTGCATCTGCTTG
>JAFAOG010000289.1 GCA_019237945.1 Deltaproteobacteria bacterium
GCGGTGGTGGTGGCGGCGGCGGCGGTACCGATCCGAACCTGCGCCAGGACTACGATGACACCGCGTCGATCGTCGCCTCGAACCTGAACGTCGCCGAGATCGGCGCGATGCAGGCGTCGGTCAACCTGTCCTACGGCCGCCTCCCGGCTGGCTTCACCGAGGACGTTGCCGGCTCGATGGCCGCGGGCAAGGGCTCGCTCACCGGCGCGATCGGCGGTCTCGCCGCGACGATCGGCTTCGAGTGCCACGACGTCAACCACGTCGTCATCCCGTGCAACGGCGCCGAGGATCACACGCGCCTCGTCCTCAAGTGGCAGGGCGCGGTCGCGGGCGCGACGATGTCGACCGACAGCGTCAACGAGAAGGGCGTCTACTACGTCCGCTACGTCAACCAGGCCAAGCCGATGTTCGGTGGCACGGGCAACACGGCGTTCAACGCGACGCTGTCGACCGGTGTCTACACGGTCTCGTTCAGCGAGGCCTCGGAGCACCTGCTGTTCGACTCGACGAACCCGGCGCTGCCCGCGAACGGCACCGACAACTTCACGCTGACGATGCATCGTACGCGTGAGGGCGCGCCCGACCGCGACTTCAACGTCAACGCGGCGCTCGTCGTGACCGGCACGGATACGGCGACCCTGACGCTCGACGGCACCGAGGTCTACAACCTCACGTTGTCGACGGGCGTTGCGGTCCACCAGTAGCCGCGAGCAGCTGGAAGAAGCGGTCGAGCTGCTCCTTCTGGCGCGGCGGCATGAACTCGAAGTTGCGCCCGCGGTCGATGATCTCCCAGAACTCTTTGGTCTCGACCCGGGCCAGCTGCTCTCTGGCCGCCTGCAGTCGTTCGCGATCCTCGCCTGCCATGTCCTGCGCGATCTTGATGGCCCGATCTTCGGCCCCGACCGCCAGGTAGTAGCAGGCGAGCTTCATTTGTGCCTTGCGAATGCCGACCAGACCGCTCTCCTGCTTCTTGGCGCGGAGCGGCTGGTCGAGCTCGAGGAAGAGCTCGAGCATTCGCGCATCGAGGTCCCCCGGTCGCTTCATGTCGCCAGTGCGCGAACGCGTGAGGTCCAGGGACGGCGAGTGCGCGTATTCGCAGAGCGCGGAGACGTCGTACGCGACGGTCTCTGTCACGAACGACAGCTGCATGTCGTAGCTCGTGCGCCCGTAGTAGATCATGTGGCGCACGCCCTCGAGGGCGAGGTCATCGGCGTTGCCACGGATCATCGACTCGACGAACAGCCGGTACTGGTTCAGCACGTTGTAGGCGGTGCGCACCGCCTGCTTGTTCAGCGCCGACCGCAGGTAGCTGTTGAAGTAGCGGAACGCGAGATGGACGACATCGCGGTCATTGCGCGCGAGCGCCGCCTCGCCGACGTAGCGGGTGTCGATCGCGATCAGGTAGTTGATGTCGGGCATGTCGCTCTGCGCCTCGGCGTAGATGCCGAGGTACTGGCGCAGCGCCTTCCACTCGAGCCACGTGCGGTGCTTCTCGAGCTCGTGCAGTGACTCCGGGTCCATCGCGACGAAGTCCGGGTTGTCGCGGATGCCCTCGCCGATCTCGAACCAGGCAGGCGCCGCGCGGCCCTTCACCGCGAGGTAGCCGATCGTGAAGTCCTTGATCGCGTCGACGGCGCGGCTCGCGATGATCTTGTCCTTGCCGCTGATCGAGTTCGACGTGATGTCGGTCAGCTCCTCGAGCGCCGCGAGCGCCGGGCCCTGCCCCGCCGCGATCTCGTCGGGATCCTGCGATGTCGCCGCCTTGGCGAGGTCCCCGGCCGCCTCCTGCTCGATGCGCGCGACGAGGTTCGTCGGCTCGAGGAAGCGGAACACGTACGCGAAGTACGGCAGCATCATGATCAGGCCGAACGCGCACGCGCACATCATCGAGAACACCGCCGCACGCGGCACGAACTCGTTGTGCAACGACAGCGACAGCGCGACGCCGACGACGCACGTCACGACGTAGTACGCCATCACGCTGATATTGCGCCGGTCGCGCAAGAACATCTGCGCGACACCGGTGTAGCGCTCGGCCGTCAGCTGGACGAGGAGCGACACGACCGTGATCACGATGCCGAGCACGGCGGCGGTCATGCCGGCGAGCCCAGAAAGCGCGTCGCTGATCAGCGTCGGCTCGAACCGCACGTAGCGGCCGGCCGCGCTCGCCGGCTTGGGATCGCTGATGCCGCCCGTGACGTGATGATCCAGCGAATACAGCGAAACAAAGATGATCAGCGCGATACCGCCGAGCATGGCCATCGGGACCAGCCAGAGACGCAGCCCCGACCGGTGCGCCTTGCGCTTGACCCCAGGTCTCACCCGCCGACGATAACAAAGCGCGCCGGGATTTTGGTAAGGTGGCCGCCCAGATCG